>CABSMX010000007.1 GCA_902478945.1 uncultured Collinsella sp. | reverse complement strand
GCGCGAACGGTGCGCCTGTTTAGCGAAACTGGTGAAAAATAGATTGACGCTAACAATGCAGGAGAGCGCCTCGACGGCCGGGCGCCACCGGTCGGTCCGGGCGAGGGCGAGCACCTTCTTCTCGAGCTGCCGGCGGTCCGACTCCGCGCACCTCGCGGCCGTGACGTAGTACTCGAGCACGTCGCGCTGGGGCCCCTCGAGCCTGATCCCGGATATCCACCTCCAGTGGGCGCGCGTCCAGGATCCCTTCCTCGTCCCGTCGGCGTTGCGCTCGTCCCAGACGTGGCCCAGCCTGATCAGGAACATGTTGAGTCGCTGCCTGGCGCGGCGGTACTCCGCCGTGGCGTCGTCGAGGGCGCGGTCGAGGTCCCGGGCGGCCTCGACGGCCGCATCGGGCAGCGGGACCTCCACGATGTTGTGGGTGGCGAGCATGCGGGCGATGAACTCGGCGTCGCGCCGGTCGTTCTTGCGGCGCGCGTCCGCCGCCGGCCTCTGCATCTTGGAGACGGCGGCCACGGCGCAGTCGAGGCCGAGCGCGCGCAGCTCGCGCGCCATGTGGAAGCCGGTGGGGCCGCTCTCGTAGCAGGCCCTGGGCCCCTCGAACCCGAGGGCCCACTCCGCGATCTCGGCGGCGTCCGTCCCGAAGTCACGGTGCACCGCCTCGCCGGTGAAGGGGTTGAACGCCGCGGCGGCGACCGATCGCGCGTGGACGTCCAGGCCGATGGAGGTAACATGGGGCATGGGAAGCCTCCTCCCCGCAGGTGCGGTAAGGGCTACCGCACGGGCCGATACTCAAAGCCCATTGTGGCATCCCGAGCCCGCGGAAAGAAGCTGCGCCGCGGGGGAGGCGACCCAAATGGCTTTCTCATATCGTCTTTCGTTGCTTCGAACGTTGCTTGAGTGCCTCGGAAAGTCCGATAAGCGTCGTGAGAAGCGAGACCAATGCGGTCAGGAGCCTCACGAAATCAATCAAATCGGCCATGGGCATCACCTCCCATCAAATGGAGGGCGCTGCCCGGCACATGGAACTGCCGCCAACGATACCGATTCTATCAAACCGCAGTTAGATATGCGAATGTTTGTTCGTGTTCAGCTTAGAAAAGCGGCCATGCTATTCGTCACAAGGGCAAGCATCATATTTTGAATGGCAATCCTTTCAACACGCAGCCACCCATGCACCAGTGGCGTTTCCAAAAATATGTTTGACGCGAGATTCATATCAGACCCGTTAATGGGACCACAAAGCACAACCTCTGGTGGATGCTAACGGCAACGACCGAATTGGAGGTTGCTATGGACAGCCAAGCAGATACCGTGATCACCGATGCCGGTAGGGAGCTCGTTTGCAGTTGCATCAAGGACGATGAGCTGCGTGCTCATATGTTCAAACACATGGGAATGGCAGATGGCTCCCTCTGTAAAATCATCGGCGGCTCCCTCAAGACGCTCGATGAAAAACGGACCATGCTCGAGCAGCTTCGCAAAGAGGTCTCATCGGATTACGCCGAGGCGATCGACTCCGGCCTCGAACAACTCGACACTGCACTCGATATGCTTTACAACGTTGACCGTGACCGCGGTATCTTGCTGGTCTCCGGCATGTTTTACAGTGAAGAGGAGCGCGGGCACGACACCTTTGATGGCCCCTTCCCCGTTGCCTCTTGGGATGCCGCTCAAACCCTTATGAAGCAATACGTCGATGACGACCCCGATGAAGATTGGTCCGAATCATTCTGGCAGATTAAGCTCTATACCGCCGAAGACTTACACGACCGCCCGCGCGCTCAAGCCTCGCTGATATTCGCCGCGACCATGACAGGCGATTTGGTCTTTTTGAGCGACCGCCGGAATCAGCGGACTCCGCATCAAAGCATCGATCACTTGCCGTGGAACAATAGCAAGCACTTCTGTGCCAATGGTGAGGTCTTCTACACTCCCTGGTCCCCCGGCGACATCATCAAGATCGATAGTCGGCCCTTCGACCACGGTCCCCGTTTCGCCATCGTGCTCGAAGACGACTACGATAGTTCGTTCAAAGGCCAGGTTTGGTGCGCCTATCCGAGCAAAATCTACGGCGTTGAGGAAGGCAATCTCCGCTTGAGGGATTTCACGGACGGCTTCCTCGACGACTTCACGCCCTCTGCGCTCTACACCGCCGAACGCTATATCGGCGACTTGCCCGATGATTGCTCCTTTATGCTCGAACTCTCGAAAAAGCTGCACGACGACCCCAGCTACGGCAAACAATGGTTGGACGGATCGGTCGTACACGACTGCCTGCAGCCATACTGCACATCGACCGGGGCCGGCGTCAACGCCATACGTTCGGACATTCTCGAGTTTCTTGACTCACCCGACATCAAGGAACACTTAAAGGACATCGGCTACGAGCCCACCACGCCCGAGGCAGCGTTCATCGTCGACCATTCGAACGAAAAGACGCTGCAACAGAAGATCGAGGCCTGGCAAAAGATTCTCGAAAACATGCCCAATTGTGCGATGAACAGGCGATACGGCACGTTCAATATCCCCAACTTCCATGCCTTTCTTCGCGACGTCATCAAATGGAAACGCAAGACAATTGCCCGGTTCAAACAGCCTGGCAAACACATGTATTTCTTTGAAGACAAGACGGGAAGCCCCTATGAGAACGGATGCAGTTTTGGTCCCTACACCAGCTACGAAAAATGTTTCGAGGCAATCTGGAATGAGCTTGAGGAGGAGAATCCTACCTCGATTGAAATAACGCGCCGCCCGATCGATCCGGACGAAGACCACTATGCCGCCGACAGGCTCATGCTCAACGCAAAAGGCGAAATCATGGACTGCCAGCTGCGCTGCATCGACATGGAACGCGAGGGTAAAGACCCCACTTTCGCTTTTGAGTTGATGTGGTTTGACATCCCGACGCCATTCCACGCCGGCGACATCATTTGTCGTCACGGCGACCCTGGCGACCCCATGCTGCTTCTCAATATGCAGACATGGACCACGAAGCGGGTCATGGATGAGCTTCCGCCTTCCACCTACAGGGAATGCGCCGCAAAAAAGGCCGACGACCTGCTCAGGCACCATCGGCAAAATGGCGACACGAGCGACATGTACGCCTACGGCTGTCAGATTGAATATCCCCTGGAGTACCCCGTCTATATCGGAGAGCCAAGTTGCTTTCTTCTCGATATGGAATACTGCCGCATCCCGCTCAAGCCGGAGGCGAGAATTCTGTACGGCGTGCGGGCATATCTCGACGGCGATCTGGGTCTTGACTCACTTATTGCGCTATCGAGCCTTTACGAACTGCAGGCGCTGGTCAAGAAAAAAGCCGAGCGGTTTGAAGGGGAAGACGGCGGGCTCAAGACCCGCTATCCGGAGTTATTCGATGACACGATAGCCCCGCCGGCACAATTCGAAACAAAGAGGAGCTAACCATGGACATCTTAGATTTTGTGGACTCCCAGGACATTCGGGAGCACCTGCGCAGTATCGACTTCCAGCCCAGCACCATCGAAGCCGCCTATCTGGTTTGGTTTTCGAAGACCGCCACGCTCGATCAGAAATGCGAAGCTTGGCAGGAGATCGCCCGAACCATGCCCAATTGTTCGCTGGAGGCAACCCATGCCGGTCTTGGAAGGCCGGCCATCCCCGATTTCCATGCTTTTTTGCGCTGGACAATCGATTACAACAAGCGGTGCGTCGATGCGTTTGCGAGTGGGACGGGCTACGTTTATCAGTATGAAGAGGAGATTGTGCCCGACGGGCAACTTTGTGGGGCCTTCGGCGCGCCATTCAGCTGTTATGAGAAATGTGCCGAGGCGTTGCGCGGTGATGATGAACTGGCGAGCCGTCCAGAGGCACGTGTACGCATCACCCGGTGCCCGCTCGATGCCGACGAAAAACATCACCGGGAAGACTGGCTCATGGTGAACGGTAAAGGCGAGGCCCTTTCCGTTTATTGCCCTTCGGCCGGTCCCGTTGAGAACGATTGGGAGATCGCATTCGAGTTCATCTGGGTCGATATCCCCACGCCGTTCCACACCGGCGATATCGTCTGGACGCCGCAAGGCAGTGCCCGCGAGCCGTTCACGCTGTTCGATCTGCCCACGTGGGACCGGACAAAGCTCGAGGCAGAGCTTCGGCAGGCAGACCGTTCTGACGAATGGCTTGATCATGCGCAGCAGCGCCTCGAGCACTATCGCCATGCAGGGGATATCAGCAACATGCGTGCCACTGGCTGCTCGATTACCTACAACGAGACGTTTCCTCTCTACATCGGCGAGCCAGACCCGCTTTACCTGAATCTTGAGTACTATCGCAAACCACTCGAAGACGAGCAGCGAATTTTAATCGCAGCCCAGGCATATCTGCGCGGCGACCTGTATGTCGACTCATTCATCGCGTTTATCGACACCATAAGGATGGAGTCCAAGGCAAAGCGCAACCTGGAAGAGCTGCGTCTTGATCAGGCGCCGCTCAAGGAAAAGTATCCGGAGCTGCTTGATTAGCCCAATCGAATCGCGCGCAGGGGTCACCGCCATCATCCCCATTTTCGTTCTACGCTCACGGTGCCCCTGATTTGAGGCAGTGTTGTGGAGCGCGTCATCTAGGGCTACGAAAACCCACATCAGCGACCGCCCCGTCTCAACTGTACGTTAGGGCGGGGCGGCTTCCTAAACGACGCTCCATCAGCAGAAAGCTATAGCTTTGCGTTGGTTTAACGGCAAACTTCATCCAACCAAGGAGCAGCTCGGTAAGGGACTTCCGAAGGTCCTTAGTTAACAAACGCCATCTTATTTTGCGAAATGCTTAATCCAAATAAGCTGTACCTGGATTCGGCCGCCATTTCATTATTTCTCTTCGCCGTTTTCTTTAAATAGTTTATTCATTCTATTCTGAGCATATGCAAGTCGACTGCCTTTGAAGTAATACCAGATCATTAAATCGACCTCATGAAAACCAATGTCGGATACTGCCGCATTATTCGAGCCTTCATCCCCGATTCTTTCTCGACGCCATTTGTTAATTCCTTCGAGGACAAGACTGTATAGCTCGAAATAGCCCAAATAGCCCCGCGCGACATCCGCATCCGCATCTTCGCCAATGCCTTCAGGCGTAAAAATCAGCTTTTTATTTATCGTGCCATTTATCCATGCATATCGACTGGCGTAAGCACCACATCTGCTTTCGCCATCTTTAGTTCTATTGTATTTATCGCACCAATTGTTGAGAGTCTCTTCATCGACATAAGCATCCGCGTAATAAGGAAGCATCGCTCCTACAACCGTATCATAGATGCAGAAATTATCTGACTTGCAGATATTGGAGGCGCCACCAACCTCTTGCTTGTTTAAATTTCGACAGCCATGGTGGCAGAATTTCGTTGCAAACGAAAAGTTGCTTCGGTTGTAATTCCAAACGTGTTCCCGTTTAATTGTTTCAGGTAACAGCCTGTCTGTCATATTCGTTGTAGCGCGAGCGATATCGGCCACGAGCCTCGCACGCTCGATAACATCCTTAGATTGCAGGGCCATTTGTAATTTATTATTACCCGCATACCGCTCCTCGAGAAAAGCGACGGTTAGTTTAGTCCCACCCTTTAGCTCAACCTCGTCCTTACCGCGGGGTAGCTTAACGTCCTCACCGCGGGGCAGCTTAAACTTCTCTTCCAAGCACTTTATGGGCCCATTAAACTGGTTCCATTCCAAACAACCCATTAGACCAGTTTGCTTTTCTTTTACTGTCACTGCAGCCAAGTGAGTCGAGTTCATTTTGTCCGTAAAATAAACTGCATCTCGTATGCTGCCTTCATCGCCCGTCGCGGCTTTACTGTAAATTTTAGAAATCTCGCCCGGGTCAATCCAAGTGTAATTCGAGTCGTTATTCACGAGACCATTCACAAAGGCGATATTCTTGTCACTAAAAATAGGAAATCGCTTTTGGTCCACGTCGAATCTATACGGATTGTCTGAGAAATAAGTGGGTTCGATAGACCGAATGATCTGTTTGACATTTTGCTCACTTCGCGTTGACATAGAGCATTCCTTTCTGAGCTTAGTTCAATAGCGGTTTCAACTGTCAACTTCTCAGTCTCGATGGTAATTCCGGACTTGATGGCAGCTGACCTCTTGATCGCCGAGTGGTCAGTTCGTTTTGATGAATGGAGCTAGCCGAGACGCTTTGAATCGACTCAGCCGTGGACAGCCGCCCATAGCCCCGGATATAGCTTCTCGAACTGAGCACAGGAGGCTTTTCAGCCATCGGCTATGACGGTTTCGAAGCTGCGGGGGTTTTGCACGAGCGCAATCGTTGACCTGTCGTCCTACCCGAGTCGAGATGCCCACAGATCGTATCGAAGGTTACTTTCTCTGCGTTGAAGACGGTTTTCCATCCCCCAATAACAAAAGGGCCCCGCGACGCACACGTGCTGCGTGGCCAAATCGTCACCGCATTGAGCTCCAACTGAGAACACGTCTATAAATGAGCTTTACGTCGTCTTTGCCGGCCTGGTCCCCATGAAGCATGCAGACTAAAGCATCTGCATTGCAGTGGGCCTCGGCGAATGCCGCATCGTTGTCTCGGCCCTCTGCCGCAAAGCAACCTGCCAGGATGGCGGATGTTGGGCTGAGCATGTTACGTAAGTCGCGCAGGAGAGCGTTTATCGGACGGTTGTCGTCGAGCATTTCGAGTCCGTCGATTACGACCACGATGTTCTCTAGCACTGCTCTGTCCCACGTTTGATCGCCGAGCAACCAGCTCGTTAAAAGGTCCATGGTCATGTTGTCCTCGACAAAAATGCCTAGGTTGCGCTGTTTTAGGCGCATCGTTGCGCGGATTGTCTCAACCTGTTGCTCCTCAGGATCCTCTGACACCTTGCCATCCATCTCAGCGCGAATAAGCCGGGCGATCGCGTCCTCTTCACGCTCCCGAATCGGCATGTAGAGCACGGCGCGTTGTTCACTCAGGCGCAAGGCCGCATACACCAGCACGTTCGAGACATCTTCATGCGCGCCGCCAATCACGCTGAGCTTGCCCAGCCCAATGCCGCCACCTAGGGCATCATCGACCGGCATACCGGTCTTCAACACTCGCGGGGCTTCAAGCACCGACGTCTCCATAACGCGATCGAGCCCAGAAACCAGCCGGCTGTGAAAACCGCTGAGGTCAAAAGCCTCGTCATCACGCTCTCCACGATTCCCGCCGCACCGATTCGCGGACGGCGGCATCACGCCTGGGTGGCCCAGCATCTCGCCCAAACTCACAGAACGGCCAATTCGGTCGTCCCTGGAGTCCATCTTTAGCGTCATCGCAACCCTCCTAACGCCTACCGCGCTTACCAGTAGCCTTAAAATTCCAAATCGGCTTGAGTCGGTGAATAACATCGACCGTCGGGTCCATGAGCCTCAATACATCATCTGCAGGTTTATACGCTTCGGGCGACTCATCGAGCGTCGTCTCGCATGCGCTCGGACAGTAGATGCCGGCATCGCGCATCTCGTTAACGAACGACCTGGTATCGAGCGTTTGGAACGCTTTGGTGCGGCTCATCGCACGACCCGTCCCGTGCGGCGCCGAGCAGTTCCAGTCCTCGTTTCCCTTGCCGCGCGCAATAACGGCACCGTCGCGCATGTTGAACGGAATCAGCACCATCTCGCCCGCATGAGCGCTAATAGCGCCCTTGCGAATCATGCCGCCTTCCGAGATGTAGTTGTGCATGGTGGTAAAGCCGTCTCCATCGAGTCGAATTCCCGTACGCTCAACAATCTGTGCGACAATCGCCTTGCGGTTCTGATTCGAAAAGCGCTGGCAGTTATGCATATCGACGAGATACTCGGCAGAAAGATCTCCCGCGAGATACTTAAGCTCGTCGGGGATATCTGCCGTGCACGTCTTCTGCGCCAGCGCCTGATGATGCTCCGCCGTCTGCTTGCCCATGTTGCGCGAACCGGTGTGAACGACCAGATATTGACACCCATCCTCGTCCTCGTCGAGTTCAATGAAGTGGTTGCCGCCGCCCAGCGTGCCCATGGAGCGCTCAACCTTGCGCTTGTCCTGAAGCCAATCGCGCGACTCCATGTCAAAGTCCGCGAGTACGCAGGCAGGATCGCGATGAAGGCTAAAGCCCGTAGGCACCGCGCGCTTCACATCGCGATTGAACTGAATGAGGTCGTCGCGCGCAATGGTCTCCGCAAGCGGCACACAATACATCCCGCATCCGATGTCGACTCCCACCAAGTTGGGAATCACCTTGTCGCCCAAGTTTGCCGTAAAGCCAATCACGCAGCCCTTGCCCTTATGGGCATCGGGCATGATGCGGATCTTGGCGCCTTCAAACGCCGGGCAGCTGGAAATCTCCTCGATCTGCTCCTTGGTTGAATCCTCAAGATTCTCGGCAAAGACTTTAATGTCTGCCATCGCATTTCTCCTGTTCTGATCCTTGTAAACCGGAACCGGCCCAAGCCAACAGCGTGCATGTCACGCCAGCCGGCCAAACCGCCGATTTCCGTTTAACCACCTTTCGCCCTATTCGGGCTCTTATTGCTGCGAATACTACGGTCGCGCGGGCTACAATGAGTCCCAATAACGGGTCTTGTTTTGCATCTCCGGCTGATACCCTGCCGGCGAAAGGAGACAACGTGGCGAACAGACCAAATCAAAAGCTCAGGCTTCTGTTCCTGCTTAAAACCTTGATGGAAAAGACCGACGGCACGCACGGGCTCACGACGCAGCAGATCATCGAGGAACTCGCCTATCACGATCTCGAGGCCGAACGGAAGGCCATCTATCGCGACCTGCAAACGCTTCGCGACTTTGGGCTCAACATCGACCAGCGCGGTGGCAAGGAATGGGCGCTGGTCTCACACCCACTCGACCTGCAAGAACTCATCATGCTTGTTGACGCCGTGCAGAGTTCGCCGTTTTTGACCGATGAATTGACTGACCACCTCATCGGCAAGCTGCAGAGCCTCGCCAGCCTGGGCGAACGCGAGCTGATGCACAAGCGCGTCGACGTGCCTTCGCGCGTGAAGATGCAAAACTCCGATGCTCTGCACAATATCGACTTGATTCAGCAGGCTATGCGCGAAAACGCAAGATCCGCTTCCGCTACTTCCACTACGACGCCGCTAAGCAAAAGGCCCTTAATCATGACGGAAAGACCTACGAGCTCACACCCGTGCGCCTTATCTACTCCGACGAACTCTATTACATGATTGGGTTTAGAGATAAATGGGCCAACGCCGGCTCGGGCCATCAGCCGTTCACGCCTTATCGCGTCGATCGTATGCTCGACGTTGCAGTGTCCGAAGAGTCCGCGACCAAAGATCCACGCATTGCCGGCTATGTGCTCGAAGATCACGTCTCTCCATCATTCGGCGTATTTGCAGCCAATAAGACCACCGTGGTGCTGGAACTCGACGACCGCGCGATGAACCCGCTCATCGACAAGTTCGGACTGGATGCTGTTGTGTTTGAAAACCAAGACGGGCGTCTGCTGGCAACCGTCAAAGCTCCGCTGTCGCCGCAGTTCTTTGGCTGGCTGCTGCAACTCAGCACGTTCATTAAGATCGTTCAGCCCCAGAGCGTCATCGATACGTATCTCAAATATCTCGACGACACTCGGGCACTTTACCAGGAAGACAGGTAATATTTCATGGATACGACCCCCAAATTCGATGAATCGTTTAAACGCCTAAACCCCGAACAGCGCGAGGCCGTCGAATGCCTAGATGGTCCGCTGCTCGTCATTGCCGGTCCCGGCACCGGCAAGACGCAGCTACTGAGCCTGCGCGCGGCGAACATCCTGGCCAACCGCGATGCCGCCCCGCGCAACATCCTCTGCCTCACCTATACCGAGGCGGGCGCGGAAGCCATGCGCAAACGCCTGATTGAGCTCATTGGGCGCGACGCCTACGGCATCGAAGTCAGCACGTTCCACGGATTTGCAAGCAGCATCAGGTCGCGCTATCCCGAGTTTTTCACACGCCCTGCGACCGACACGCTTGTTACCAGCCTGCACCAGCAAGAGATTTTTGATCGGCTGCTCAAATCGCTGCCCTTTGGTTCTCCGTTAGGCGGAGGGTCACCTGATATGCCTGCGCAAAATATCGGCAAGATGATCAGCTTTGTCTCCAAGGCTAAGCGCAGCGGCCTGGATTACGACGCGCTGGGCGCCATCGCGCAGCAGAATATCGACGCCGCTGCCTGGCTCACCGAGCATTCCGAGCTACTTACGCTCGCCTGCGAAAGGGCAAGCGCCGCGTTGGCCGAACGCTTTGAGGAAGAGGTCGAGCGTGCCTGCGGCATGGCGCCCACATCGCTCACCCGCCCGATCGACTGTCCCGCCGGTACGTACGTGCCGTACATTCTTGAGTTGCGCGACACCGTTCGCCGCACCGAACTTATTGACGAGAAGGGAAAGTCGTCGGGATACACCAAGGTGCGCGATGCCTTCTTTGGAGGCAGCAACTCTCAGGGACGCACCTTTAAGATTGCGGAGCAGAGCGAGCGACTTAAGACCGCTTGCGACGTCGCGCGTAGCTACCAGAGCGAGCTTGACCAGCACCATCTCTACGATTACGACGATATGATCGGCGACTTTGTTAACGCCGTCGAACACAACGATGCGCTACGTCAAGTGCTCCAGGACACCTATACCTATATCCAGGTTGACGAGTTTCAGGACACCAATGGCGCCCAGATGCGCATCATCGAGCTGCTCTGCGACGGCGTTGATGCGCCCAATATCATGGCCGTCGGCGATGACGATCAGGCCATCATGCGTTTTCAGGGCGCCACGATCGAATGTGCCAACCAGTTTGCGGCCGAGTTTTCGCCCCGGAGCATCGTGCTCAAGACCAACTATCGCTCCACGCCCGCCATCGTTGAGCTTGGTCAAGCTATCGCACGCCAAATTGAATATCGCCTCGACGCCAGCTCGAATAAGTCAATCGAAGCCTCCAAGCCTCAGGGTGATCAGGTCGACTTTAGTGAGAACGTCTTCGGCGGCAAAGCCGAGGAATACGCCGCTGTCGCTGCGAGCATTAAGCAGCGGCTTGATGATCACTATCTCGATAAATGCGAAGATCCCAATGAAGGAATTGCAGTCATCTCTGCCAAACACGCCGCATTGCGCTCGCTTATCCCCTTCCTCGTTAAGAAAAAAGTGCCGTTCTCCTATCGCGAGCGGCAGAATCTCTTTGCTTCCGAGCGTATGCAGACGATGCTGGCACTGTTGCGCTGCGTTACCGCACTTGCTCGCGGGCAGAAGGAGCTCGCCTGTAGCTATCTTCCGCAGATTGTCTGTGCCGCCGAGCTGGGCGGCGACCATCCATCGTCCGTGACGTTTGCGCTCAGCGCCAAGCGCGAGCATCGCGGCGACTGGATGACCGCCATGTGCGAGAGTAATAGCGCCCGCGTCAAAGAGCTGTACGACGACCTTATGCAGTGGGCGGCCGAGGCCGGCGCCTCCCCGGTCAGAGCGTTGCTCTTTAAGATTGCCAAACGCAGCCTTGACTATTATCAGGATCATAAAAAACAGGACCCGCTGGGCGCCGCCGAATTCAATGCCGGCATCCGCGCCCTACTCGCCTTTGCCGAGGGTGAAATGGGCGACGCGCGCCGCATGGGACGCACGCTTCGCCTGCCCGATATTGTCGACAAACTCGACGCCGCGCAAAAGTTTGGCGTGAGCATCGACGCATCGATCGATCTTGGCACACCGGGAGCCGTTCGCCTTACCAGCGCTCACAGTTCGAAAGGTCTGCAGTTCGATTGCGTCTACCTGCTCGACGCCGACGACTCCACCTGGCATAAAGGTGCTGGCGGCATGAGCTTGTACCCGTCCAACCTGCTTATTCGCGACGAAAAGGATGACGACGATGCGCGCCGTCTGCTGTTTGTAGCCATCACGCGCGCCAAACAACACCTCGAGCTGTACCGCGCCGGCGGATCGGCGCTGCAGGAGCTCACGGGGCTTATCGACTCTTGCGAGGTTTCTGTTGAAGCGGACCAGCTCAACGCCGCCATCGAAACCGAATGGCGCGACAACTACGTGTTTGATACGCCCGAGCTCCGTGCGCTTTTGGAGCCTCACACCGACGTAAAACACCTCTCTGCCACGGCACTCAACAACTTTGTGACCTACGAGCCTGGGTGTGCAAATAGCCAGCACTTCCCCGAGAAGCAGATTGTGCGCCTACCCACTGCGCCCACGATTCAAACCGAATTCGGCACTATCGTTCACGCGATGTTCGAAGAAATCGTTAATCGGATGGCAACCGATGGCGAAGCGTCAATTGAGACAATTGAGGCCGAATATCGCCAGCAGATTTCGTGGCTCGATTTTGCCCCCGAGGACGTCCATCGCTATTCGGACCGCTTCGAACGCATTTGTCATGCATTCGTCCCTTGGCTTGTCGAGCACGTACGTGGCTACCGTTGCATCACGGAAGCGAACATGCAGTGTCTAACTGCCGCTGGAACTCCACTCTTTGGTTTTCTTGACCTGCTCCTCGTTGACGATGCAGCTAAGACGGTGCAGATCGTCGACTACAAGACTGGCTTTGGCAAAGAAATCCCTGCAGGCTACCATCGTCAGCTCAAGTTTTACAAACTGCTGGTCGAAGCGTCACCCGAGTTTTATGGCTACACCGTCACCTCCATGGGCGACTACTATGTAGAACCCGACAAGACGACGGGCGAGCTCCGCCCGCCGTTCGCGACAACCGCCAACGCCGTTGACATTGCCGAACTCGAGCAGCTCATCGATGCCACATGGGCTCGCATTGAACACGGCGCTTGGGATACCAGTGCTTTTGAGCAGAGCGATGCCTATGAGCTTGCCATCGAGGAGCAGAAGGGCTGCCGCAAAAAAGCCGATAAAACCGAGGTCATGCAGCGCGCATACGAGCACTGGCTAATTGAGAACTCTAGAATGTGACAAAGGCGCTGCCCCTTTGCCACATTATTCGATGACGGTGCGGGAATTCTGCTTGCGCATGGTGGCGAGCATGTGTTTGGGGACGGCGTGGACCATGCAGCTGCCGATGGTCGCACTCGCGGCGGCCTTGGCTGCATCACTAGCGTTTTTGGTCGCGTAACTGTGACGGAAACGCTTGAGCATGGCGATATCGTTGCCGCCGTCGCCGTAAACCGCGACCTCGTCCTCGGCAATACCGTAGTAGCCCGCCAGCCAGGCCACGCTCTCACCCTTGTTGCACGCCACGTCCGTAATCTCGAACATCACCGGATCGAACGGCGCGTTGACCACGCGGTCCAAGCGCTCGGCAAGATACGCTTTAAGGTCGCGCTCCAGCTCGGGCGAGGTCACGCGACAGTTAATCTTGCACACATCGTGGCGCAGGATGTCGCCGATCGACTGATCGAAATACTGCTCCTCGTGATACCCGCCACGTGCACGCATGCCGCGCATCACAATACGCTTGATGGGGCTGTCCTTTTTAAAGCCCGCCTGATGCATCTCGAACGAACCGCTCGAGAACATGCCATCGGGCGTGGAGCAATCAAAGCAAATGTCCGGGAACTCCTTGAGCAGCTCCTCGGTAATCTGCGGATCGATGGTCCAGGTCTTGAGCACTTCGCCATGGCTGTTGCGCACGATGGACCCGTTGGAGCAGCAGGCGTCAAGCGCAAGGCCCGTAAAGCCATGCTCGCCGATCGGCAGTGTCGAGCGTCCGGTCGCGGGAACCACGTGGAGTCCAGCCTCGGTCAGCCCGCGAATGGCGCGGCGGATAGTCCCATCCGCCTCGTGCAGGGCGTTCAGCAGCGTTCCGTCTAAGTCACTCGCAAACATCTTGATCATGGGCATGCCTCTCCTTCGTCTGCACGATATTGTAGACGAGAACGGGCGCGCCCCAAGAGAGTCACGCCCGTCAGGCGAAAGATTGTCCTACACCGCGGCGGGGCCGTGTTCGCCGGTGCGGATGCGGATAACTTCCTCGACCGGCTCGACCCAGATCTTGCCGTCTCCAACGGCACCGCAATCTTGGAAACGACGCAGCAACGGGCGCGAAACGAACGGGAATACGCGAGCAAGGGGGCCGTGAGCGCGCCCGTCCCGGCTAGCGCCGAAACAGCTCGTGAGCGCGGTCGCGGAGATTAGTTGCTCGAATGACACCCTCGTAGCGGTTGATGCGCAAGCGCGGGAAGGCATTGAAGAAGCGCAGGTCGCGACGACTGAGCGACACACTCGGCACCGGACGGTTCACGCGCCTGCCGGCACGGAGACGGGCGAGCGATGGATGGGGCACGCTCGGCGCGGCATCGGCCACGCGGCGGGCGGCAAGCGCCAGGCCATGAGCGCCGTCCGAGATAAACGTCGGCATCGAAGCCTTCTCACGCAGGGCATCGAGCGTTGCGTCGCCCAGCTCGGCCAGCCACGCGTTAACGGCACGGCTGCGGATATGCGTCTGCGCCACCGAGTCGATCGCCGAATCGGGAATACGTTCGAGCATGGAGTCAGACGCGTCGGCAAGCGACTCGTTGATGCGGTCGGCAAGGTCGGCGCGCACACGCTCCAGCTGATCGGACAAACGGCGCCAGCTGGCCAAAGAGCACACCGCATCGACCATCATCGCGACCGCGACGATAAAGGCCGCCAGCCGCACAATCAGCACCGGCAGATGGCCGAGCAGCCCCAGCAATGCCGGCTCCACTAAACGGCAAATGCACAGCGCACCCAGGCCAAACGCGCAGGCCCAGTACAGACAGATGCGTCCATGCAAATTAAACGGCAGGTGCGAGTAATCCCAAAAGCGAGCGCCTGTTGTCTTTTCCAATAGGAGGCCCACGCTGTACTCGATTACGCTGCATACAAGCGCCGCCGCGACAAACTGGCCCGAGGCATCCGGAATCCCGCGCAGCAAAAGCCAGCAGGCTATGCCGCCCACACCATAGATAGGACAACACGGCCCCAGCAAGAATCCGCTGTTGGCGAAGCGTCCTTGGTTAAGCATGGCGCATACTGTCGACTCCCATGCCCAGCCGAAAAACCCGTAAAAGGCAAACGAGAGTACCAGTGCCGAGAGTGGACAGGCGGCAAGCGTCGCGCCGCCAAACGCCATATCAATCGCGGTTTCCACCGTCTACCCTCTCCTCTTTTCGCTCGATGCTTTACTCATGCCATCGTCAGCCTCGTCCTTGCGCGGCAGACGGCCGGCGACCGTCTCGCACAGTGCGCACCACTTATCAGCCAGGCACACAATCCATGCCTCGCGACACGTCGGCGGCACTGGCACCAGCGGAAACATATGTCGCGCGATAATATTCCGTTCGCGCGGCGTCAGCTCAAAATCCTCTTCGGCACGTGCCAGGGCAAAAAATGGATGCCGAAATCCGTGCAGTCGATGGCTCGGATCGGGGTCATGCCAATCGTAGAGAAAGTAATCGTGTAACAAGGCTCCGCGCAGCAGCGAGGCACGGTCGACCGAAATGCCAACACGGCCCAAGCGCTCGGCAAAGGACAGGCTCGCCCGCGCTACCGAAGTCACATGTGCATAGACCGTCACGTCGCCATGCTGGATAAACTCGTGCGTCAGGTCCAAGCGGCCCGCCTGGGCCAGCTGGTGGGCGGCATAGTCGACCTCGTGCGCGATTTTCTCGGCACGAACGGCATCAGACATGCTGCCTCCTTCCAGCGGCTCACGGCGGCAAGCCACGGCCTGCACGCATTGAATAAAAACATCATCGAATCTACCAGTATGGCATCGGACAAAACGTTTTGCCCCGCCAGTTGGCGAATTACCGCGCCGCCGTCACATATCAAACGCCAAAATGTGCGAGACTGTTCTGTGCAATTGTGCCGGCCGAGGGAGCGCCGGCGCTCGATTCGCATGGAGTAACCCACAACGATGCTGCTTACGCAAACGACAACGCCCGAGGACGTCAAGGCTCTTAATCGCGCCGAGCTCCCGCAGCTCTGCGACGAGATTCGCCACGCCATCCTCGAAAGCTCCGCCGCTGTCGGCGGACACGTTGCCCCCAACCTGGGCGTCGTTGAGCTCACGGTCGCGCTCCACCGCGTGTTTAACTCCCCCACCGACAAAATTGTCTTCGACGTGTCGCACCAGACCTACGCACACAAAGCGCTGACCGGGCGCGCGTACACCTATATCGATCCGGAGCGTTATGGCGAGGCCTCTGGCTTTGCCAATCCCGACGAGTCCGAGCATGACCTGTTTGCCATGGGTCACACCTCGACCTCGGTGAGCTTGGGCTGCGGTCTTGCCCACGCGCGCGACCTGGCGGGTGACACGTATAACGTCATTACCGTTATTGGCGACGGCTCGCTTTCGGGCGGTCTGGCGTTTGAAGGCTTTAACAATGCCGCCGATCTCGACAGCAACTTGATCATTATCGTCAACGATAACGACCAGTCCATTGCCGAAAACCACGGTGGTCTGTATCGCAATCTGGCCGAGCTGCGCGCCAGCAACGGCACCTGCGAGCGCAACGTTTTCCGCGCGCTGGGGCTCGACTATCGCTACCTGGACGCCGGTAACGATGTCCAAGCGCTGGTCGATACGCTGCAGGAGCTGCGCGATATCGATCATCCCATCGTGCTGCACGTCTCCACCGCCAAGGGCAAGGGCTTTGAGCCGGCCCAGAGCGACCCCGAGCACTGGCATCATGTGGGGCCCTTCGATATGGCAACCGGTCGCAAACTTTGCCCGGGCCACCCGAGCGAGCCCGCGCCGCGCACCTATGCCGATATTACGAGCGAGGCACTCAACGCCGCTATCGCGAACGACCCGCAGGTTGTCGCCATCACGGCTGCCACGCCCTATATCATGGGCTTTACGCCCGAGCTTCGCGCCGTGGCAGGCAAGCAGTTTGTCGACGTGGGCATTGCCGAAGAGCACGCCGTCACCTTTGCCACCGCGCTCGCCAGCGCCGGCGCCAAGCCGGTCTTTGGCGCATACGGCACGTTTTTGCAGCGCGCCTACGATGAACTGTGGCACGACCTGTGCCTCAACGACGCCCCCGCAACCATCCTGGTGTTTGGCGCTTCGGTCTTTGGCACAACGTCCGAGACGCACCTCTCGTTCTTTGATATTTCCATGCTGGGCGGACTTCCCAACATGCGCTACCTGGCACCGGCCTGCATGGAAGAATACCTGTCCATGCTGAGCTGGTCGCTCGACCACCGCGAGCATCCCGTGGCAATCCGCGTACCGGGCATCGGCCTGGTAAGCCGTCCCGATCTGGCGCCCGCCGAGGGCGCCGATTATGGCATCGTGCGCTACGACGTCGCGCGTCAGGGCCGCGATGTAGCCGTGCTTGCGCTTGGCGACTTCTTTGAACTGGGCGAGCGCGTGGCAAACCGCTTGGCTGCCGAGTACGGCATCGAGGCCACGCTCGTCAACCCGCGCTTTGCAACCGAGCTTGACCGCAAGTTTCTCGACAGCCTTGCCGCCGAGCATCGCGTTGTCGTCACCCTCGAGGACGGCATCTTGGACGGTGGGTGGGGCGAGCGTGTCGCGTGCTACTTGGCCTGCACGCCTGTGCGCACGCGCACCTTTGGCATCGCCAAGGGCTTCCCCGACCGCTACGACCCCAACGAGCTGCTCGCGCAGAACGGTATGACGGTCGAGAACATGGCCGCCGAAGCCGTGAGACTACTCAACGAGTAAGAAAAACCTCCGCAAGGAAAGCACCCCTGTGGAGGTTTTTGCTTTCGCGACGCGATTATCTCAATCTGTAACATCTAGGGTCCGAATTCCCGTCTAACTGTTACAGATCTAGACAAGACGTCTTAGTCCCTGACCTTTGTCTCAATCTGTAACAGATAGAGACCTTTTGTCCGTCCAGATGTTACAGATCGAGACATTCGAATCCTCCTAAGGAGATAATCTCGATCTGTAACAGGTAGAGCCCATTTCCTCGTCTACCTGTTACTGATTGAGACAAAACAGCGAGGCGGACCGTCCGAAAAGCGCTATCTCAGCAGCAATAACCGACGTTTGCCCAGATAAAACCTGCCAAAATAAACCTGTCCCTTTTTGGTAGGTAGAATTACCCATAAGACAAGTATGTTTCTGAGTTATTTCGTGTTGACCCATTTGAGCGCGATAGGGTATAACTCTACTCAACCGCTAGGGATTTTATTGAGAAAGGTGTTCTACCATGAGCAAGAACCTCTCCCAGCAGGTCGTTCTCGACCGCCGCGGCTTCGTTGCCGCCACCTTCGCAACCGTCGCCGGCCTTGGTCTTGCCGGCTGCTCCGACACCAGCGCCGAGGCCGACAAGGGTTCCGCCGCCGGCTCCTCCAAGGGCTCCGAGGATACCGAGGTTTCCGCCACGCTCGATGCCAAGGCATTCGACAAGCTCGTCGGCAACGGTCCCAAAGCCGATAACGACGCCATCGCCGCCAGCACCTGGGCGACGGCCGTTAAGAACGCCG
Source organism: uncultured Collinsella sp. (assembly GCA_902478945.1). Lineage (GTDB taxonomy): Bacteria > Actinomycetota > Coriobacteriia > Coriobacteriales > Coriobacteriaceae > Collinsella. Next base: position 16,086 of record CABSMX010000007.1, on the reverse strand, counting down.
GCGTCTTTAAGATCGGTGGCGTTCAGACCTCTACGCTCTTCTCCCTCCTCAACGAGAAAGACGGTCAGACCCGCGGCTTCGACGCCGGTATCGCACAGCTCCTGTCCAACTACATTCTGGGCGAGAACAAGGTCGAGATCACCCAGGTGACCTCGGACACGCGCGAGTCCGTCCTGCAGAACGGCCAGGTCGACGCCGTCTTTGCCACCTACACCATCACTGACGAGCGCAAGAAGCTCGTCTCCTTTGCCGGTCCCTACTACTACACCCAGCAGGCCATCCTGGTGCTCGCCGATAACGACGACATCAAGAGCGTCGACGACCTTGCCGACAAGAACGTCGCCGTCCAGTCCGGCTCCAACGGTCCCGCCATCCTGGAGGAGTTCGCCCCCAAGGCCAGCCAGCAGGAGTTCAAGACCGACGAGGAAGCCCGCCAGGCACTCCAGCAGGGCCGCGTTGACGCCTACGTCATCGATAACAACATGCAGCAGAGCGCCCTGGTCCGCGAGCCCGGTAAATACAAGATCGCCGGCAAGCCCTTCGGCAGCAAGGAGCCCTATGGCATCGGTCTACCGCTCGATTCCGACGGCGTCGCCTTTGTCAACGACTTCCTTAAGAAGATCGAGGACGACGGCACCTGGACTGAGCTGTGGCAGATCTGCATCGGCGACCGTACGGGCGACACCAATGTTCCCGAGCTGCCCGAGATCGGCGCCTAGGCAGCGAGCCTGGTAACAGCCGCAACGAAACCATACGGAAACGCATGATGCGCTTTATTGCGGTAAACTGTTTCCTCACTGAGTTGTCGGGGCTTCCGTACACACGGGAGCCCCTTTCCTTACCGGCAGGAGGTCCGCATGAGTCTCTCCGAGCTCTGGTCGCTCTATGGCCAGAACTATATCGACGCCCTGCTAGCAACCTGGGGCATGACACTTGAGTCGTTTGCCATCGCCATGGTGCTGGCCGTTGCCGTCACCGTGATGCGCGTGTCGCCGCTCAAGCCGCTGCGCGTCTTTGGCGACCTGTATGTCCAGGTCTTCCGTAACATCCCCGGCGTTGCGCTGCTCATCATCGTCGTCTATGCGCTGCCGCCGCTCAAGGTCGTCCTGCCCTACCGCACCTGCGTTATCGTCGCCACGGTCCTTTTGGGCTCGGCCTTTGGCTCCGAGAACTTTATGAGCGGCATCAATACCGTCGGCGTCGGTCAGGTGGAAGCCGCACGTTCGCTCGGCATGAGCTTCAGCCGCATCCTCGCCAAGATCGTGATTCCGCAGGCACTGCGCTCGAGTGTGCTGCCCATGACTAACCTCTTTATCGCCGTCATGCTCACTACCGCCTTGGGCAGCCAGGTGCCGCTTAAGCCGCAAGAGCTCACCGGCGTGGTGAGCTATATCAACACGCGCTCGCTCGGCGGCGTCGCCGCGTTCTTTATCTCGGCGCTCGGCTACCTGGGCACAGCCTTCGTGGTGAGCCACATTGGCAACTATATCGATAAGAAGGTGAGGATCCTCCGATGAGCAAGCACTCCACCTCCGCGCTCACCATGCGCGATGCGCTCTACGAGGCTCCCGGCCCCAAGATGCGCGCCAAGATTCGCATCGGCACCGCCATCTCGCTTGTTGCTGTCGCCGCGCTCGCCATCCTGGTACTGCAGCGCTTCTATGTGACCGGCCAGCTTTCGGTCCACTATTGGTATTTCTTTACGCACCTCACCACCTGGAAGTTCCTGCTTGCCGGCTTTGAGGGCACTGTTAAAGTCGCACTCACCGCTGGCGCCATCGCACTGGTGCTGGGCTTAGCCCTTATGCTCGGCCGCACCAGCGACATTAAGCCGCTCCAACTGGTTTGCCGCGTGCTCACCGATTTCTTCCGTGGCGTACCGAGCCTGCTGTTCATCTACTTCTTCTTTTTGGTGCTGCCCCAGTACAAAATTGCGCTGCCGTCGTTTTGGATGCTCACGCTTCCCGTCGCGCTCGCTGCTGCCGGCGTGCTGGCCGAGATTTTCCGCGCCGGCGTCAACGCCGTACCGCGCGGGCAGGTTGAGGCCGCCCAGGCGCTCGGTCTCTCCAAGGCCAAAATCACCTTTAAAATCGTGTTGCCGCAGGCGATTCGGTTTATTATCCCGTCGTTGATTTCGCAGCTCGTGGTCGTAGTCAAAGACACCACCGTCGCCTATGTGGTGAGCTACCCCGACCTCATGCAAAACGCCCGCGTGCTCATTACCAACTACGACGCCCTCGTGTCGGTCTACCTGGTGATCGCGGTCATCTACATCCTCATCAACGTCGCGATTAACAAGGCCGCTGTCTACGTTTCGCACAAGACCGGCGCGACCATCATCCGCTAACGCTTTACCATTTCGAGTCATAAGGAGCCGAGCACCATGGCACAGAGCACCTCTTCCACCGGCAATCAGCCGCTGATCGAGCTCAGGCACGTCGATAAGCACTACGACGATCTGCACGTTCTCAACGACATCAATCTCTCGGTCGACCGCGGCGAGGTCGTCGTTGTGATCGGACCCTCGGGCTCGGGCAAGTCGACCATGTGCCGAACCATCAATCGCCTGGAAACCATCGACTCGGGCGAGATCCTCATCGAGGGTGAGCCCCTGCCGCAGGAAGGCAAGGATCTTGCCCGCATGCGCGCCGAGCTGGGCATGGTGTTTCAGCAGTTCAACCTGTTCGCACATATGACCGTACTGCAGAACGTCATGCTGGGACCGGTCGACGTGCTGGGTGTCTCCAAAGACGAGGCCCGCGAGCGCGCCATGGACCTGCTGAGCCGCGTGGGCGTTGCCGAGCAGGCCGACAAGGTGCCCGCACAGCTTTCGGGCGGCCAGCAGCAGCGCGTGGCCATCGCCCGTTCACTCGCCATGCAGCCCAAGGCCATGCTCTTTGACGAGCCCACAAGCGCCCTCGATCCCGAAATGATCAACGAGGTACTCGAGGTCATGGTGCGCTTGGCGCAGCAGGGCATGACGATGATCGTCATTACGCACGAGATGAACTTCGCCCGCCGCGTGGCCGACCGCGTCGTGTTTATGGCCGACGGCCAGATCGTAGAAACCGGCACGCCCGACGAGTTCTTCGACCACCCCCAGACCAAGCGCGCCCAGGACTTCCTCAACTCCATTAAGGGCCACTAACCAGACCGCCCCGTGGGACAAATCCATTGAAAGTGTTGTCCCACGTCTCTCATGTGCCCTGTCACCTTCAGATTCAAAAGCAACACCTATGATCGGAACTCGCACTTCATCGTCATACACCCCGCACGTCGACGTCGCCCCCGCCGACCGCCCACTCATCCTCGTCGCACCGCGCTGGGAAGAGGCAGAGCCGTTTTTAACCGAGATGCTCTCCCCCAACGAGGAAATCGCAAGTGTCTTTGTCGACGCCATTCTTGCCGCCGGCGGTCTGCCGCTGCAGATGTCCATTACCGAAGACGTCGACGTTATCCGTCATTACGTGGAAATCGCCGACGGCATCGCCATTCCCGGCGGTCCGGACGTCAACCCCAAACGCTGGGGCGACGAGCGTCCTTACGACCCCACGCTGTGCTGCGAGATACGCGACCGTTTTGAGTTTAAGCTGGTTAACGAGGCACTTCGCGCCAAGAAGCCGCTCTTTACCACCTGCCGCGGCACGCAGCTGCTCAACGTCGCCACCGGCGGCACCCTGTGCATGGACGTGCCGAGCCTGGGCGCTCGCGAGGGCCGCACGCAGTGGCGCCACACCCACGTGCTCAACGACCCCGTGCACCCCGTCGAGGTCATGCCGGGCTCGCTGCTGGAGCGCGCGGTTGGCGGGCACAGGCTGATCCAGACCAACTCGGCACATCACTGCTGCGTCGATCGTCTGGGTAAGAGCACGCGCTTGGTCGCCAAGGCAACCGACGGCGTTCCCGAGTGCATCGAAGTCGAAGGCCAGCCGTTCTGCCTGGGCGTGCAATGGCATCCTGAATACACGTGGAAGACGCTCGAGACCGACTTTAACCTGTGGAAGTCGTTTGTCGAGGCAGCGGCCAAGGTAAAGCAGGCCCGCTAGTTCGCGAACTGCATAACAGATAAGGGCGCCCCGCCGGCCACATGGTCCGACGGGGCGCCCTTTTGCCTATACGCGACAGGCACACAGCCCAAGGCCCGCAAGCTCTTATTCAGCCGCTTCGCGCAGGGCCGACATCGTAGCCGCATATTGCTGCTGCAACGCATGCATCCCCTCGCGAGCGCCGTCAACGGCATCGGCGCCGCGCAGCGCCTCGGTCACCACAACCGCCGGCTCGTACGGATTGTCGAATCCCAAGTTCTGGCTCACGCCCTTGAGCGTGTGCGCTGCCATAAACGCACCTTCGGCGTCTCCTGCCGCCATGGCGGCCTCCAGCTTGTCCATGCTCTCGTCATCCAAAAACTTGAGGGCAAAGCGGGCAAGCATTTCCCCGCCCATCAGCCGAGCGCACGCGTCATCATAATTAGCGCCGATCTTCTCATACGCCTCACGCATGGAAATCATGGATTAAAACTCCTTTGGTCAAACTAAATCGTAGGAAACGCGACAACGTCGGCGGGGCGTGCCAACGTCTCGGCAATACGGTCTTGCACCTCGAGCAAGCAGTCGAGCAACAGCGGGTTAAAGGTGCCGCACTTACCGTCCAGGATCATCTGGATCGCCTCCTTGTGCGGGATAGCGTCCTTGTACACGCGCACGCTCGTCAGCGCATCGTACACGTCGGCCACCGAAACCACCTGTGCGGCAATGGGAATCTCGTCGCCCTTAAGGCCATCGGGATAACCCTTGCCGTCCCAGCGCTCGTGATGCCAACGCGCAATCTGGTACGCATATTCCATAAGCGCATTACCGACGTGATGGCGGCCCAGCTCAAGCAACATGTCGGCGCCGATCGTGGTATGCGTCTTCATAATCTCGAACTCCTCGGGCGTAAGGCGTCCGGGTTTGTTGAGAATCGCATCGTCAATCGACATCTTGCCGATATCGTGCAGCGCCGAAGCCAGGGCAATCGTGGAGCGTTCCTCATTGTCGAGGGAGATCGTGCCGCTACGCTGGACCAGACAGCCAAGCAGCAGCTCAGTCAGCTTTTCGATATTCGTAACGTGCCTGCCGCTCTCGCCGTTGCGAAGCTCCATGACGCCGGCCATGATGTCGATGAGCATGCGACTGTTCTTGACGCGCTCGTTATACTGCTGGGACAGCAGGCTCGTCAGGCGGCGCTGTTTGGCGTACAGGCGGATGGTGTTATTTACGCGGCGGCGCACGACACGGGAGTCAAACGGGCGGTTGATATAGTCCGAGGCGCCCAGCTCGTACGCGCGCAGAACCATATCGTCGGAATCTTCGCTCGAAATCATGATGACAGGCAGATTGTCGATACCCGATCGGCGCGACAGATCGGCCAGCACCTCAAAGCCGCTTATGCCCGGCATGACAATGTCCAGCAGCACGAGCGACAACTCATCACCATAGCGGTCGACCATGTCGAGCGCCGTACGACCGTTGTCGGCCTCGAGGATGCAATACTCGTCCTTGAGCATCTCGCTGAGAATGACTCGGTTCATCTCGGAGTCATCGACAATAAGTACCAAAGGCTTTTCGCTTTGGAAGGCCTCGATGGAATCGGCATCGGTCACGACCGTACCGGCTTTTGCCTTAGCGCGGCTCAGTAACTGGACAGCGCGGCCAACGCCCTCATCGACCGTCTCGCCATGAATGCGAACGCCACCAACACATGCCGCCAAGCTCACGTACTCATGGCCCGGAATAATCGTGGAACGAACGGCATCGGACACCTGATGCAGGCGACGGGTGAAGTCATCGGAGGGAATATTGGGCATGACAACCACAAACTTGTCGCAGCCATAGCGCACAAGCTCGTCAGTCGAACGGATTCCGCTGCGCATGGCTGTCGCCACGGCACCGAGCGCAAGGTCGCCGGCATGACGGCCACACGTATCGTTGAAGACCCTAAAATCATCAAGGTCGATCATCGCAACGCCGGCATTCATGCGGGCGCTACGGAGCTTTTCCTCGTAATATCGGCGATTGTGCACGCTCGTCAGCACGTCGGTGTAGACAAGGTCCTCTTTTGCGGCCTCTTGCCCATCGATCGGACGCACCATCAGCAGGACATGAGGCTCGCCCTCGACCTTCAGAGGGCGCAGGCGAGCGCGGTACTCAACGCCATCGTTGAGCAGTTGCTCCGACACCTCATCGGAATCTGTCAAGGCCTCAAGACTTGCCTGGCGCAAACAAGGGCAGCGATCGCCGGCGAGCAGGCAGTTAGGCTCGCTCTTAATCTGATCGGCCGACAGTAAACGTACCACGGGGTAGGTCTTCGCGACACGGGCGACCTCGGCGGCAGCCTCCTCGTCGGTTAGATTGACCTCGTGATTATTGAGCATATGGGGCCCTTTCGATAGCTTCGCGTGGTAGCGGTGGGTTCCAAATGCTACAAGGGTAACACCTTGCCGATGCAGGTAAGCACGTAAATGCTGTTACATTTTTATGAGTTGGCAGACGGCGCGATTGAAGCCGCAGACGTGAGGTTTTGAACACATTTGTTAACAATGCCGAAACGTTTGCGGGTGAAGTCTGCTTTGGCTATTGCGGGTGTTAGAGCCCCAGGATGCCAAGGACAGTCTGGGCAGCCGCTCCCGGGCGATCGCGCAGGCCGTTGTGCGCGCCGGGAACCGTTACGAGCGGACAGTCCAAAAGCTCAGCCGCCACCCTCGTGCCCGCCTCGCGAGGCGTGCCAATCGAGAGCTCGCCCAGGAGCACGGCGGCCACCGTTTTCGACGCACGGACGCTATCCCAATCGGGAACGCAGGTCATAGTAATCCCGTATTCGTTTGCCATGAAGCTGCGGCCGTTGCGCAGGGCATGCTTGGCTTCTGCCTCGGTTAACTTGGGGGCCTCAGGGTCCGAATCGCCGATGGCGCCCAGGAAGGCCCGTAATGCCCTGGAGACCTTTCCCGCGGCGATCATCTCGAGCAAAACCGGGGCCGCGCCCAGACCGGCACCCTCATCCGTCACGGCGGGTTCATGCAGAATCGCACGCGAGATTATGGTGGGGTTTGCACGGAGAAGCTCCAGCGTCACCAGCGTACCGGCACTGTGCGCGAGCACGTTTGCCGGAGCGCCAATACGCTCGATAACGGCCTGCAGGTCCGCGGCCTGGACGGCGAGATCGTAGCGTCCGTCTGCAGCGTCGCCGCTCTCGCCGCAACCGCGCCGGTCGTAGGTAATGACGCGATAGTCACAGGCGAGCTCGCGGGCGATGGCGTCAAAAAAGACGCCGTCGACGCAGGCACCGTGCACGCAAACCAAGGCGGGTGCATCGGACGATACAACCGGGCCGGCATACTCGCGGCAGGCGATCGTAGTGCCCGCATTCTCGACCGTAAAATCCATACTGTGTTCCCATCGTCAACACCACCAGGCCGTGCCGGGGTGCGGCTTGGTCAGATGGCGTCATTTTGTGTGTACATGAATGCGTTTACTGTACCCAGCTCGCGCCCTTTCATGACAGGGTTTCGAAAACTCGCCCGATTGCAAGGTTTCTGCCTAAACAACAGCGCCCAAACCCGCAACCCACATGAAGGCCGATGCTATGCTTAAGCTCAACTGTCCCAAGGAGCATATGCCTATGTCTACGTTTTTAAATGCCAGCCCCATCTTTGGGCCCGTCCGCAGCCGTCGCCTGGGCCTTTCGCTCGGTGTCAACATGATGCCGGCGAGCGGCAAAATCTGCACGTTCGACTGCATCTACTGCGAGAACGGTCTCAACGCCGAGCACCCCTGCCACGAGCCGTATAACACGGCTGCCGTGGTGCTCGATGCACTCGAGGCCAAGCTGCACGAGATGGCAATCGAGGGTGAGCTGCCCGATGTAATCACGTTTGCCGGCAACGGCGAACCAACCGCCGCACCTGAGTTTCCGCAGGCCATCGCCGGTGCCATCGCGCTGCGCGACCAGCTGGCCCCAAACACCAAGATTGCCGTGCTTTCCAACGGCACGCGCGCCGACCGTCCCCAGGTACACGATGCGCTCATGATGGTCGACGATAACATCCTCAAGCTCGATACGGTCGACCCGGCTTTTATCCAGCTGCTCGACCAGCCCGTTGGCCCCTACGATGTAGAGCACCAGATCGAAACGTTCGCGAGCTTTAACGGCCACGTCATTATCCAGACGATGTTTTTGAGCGGCGAGTACCGAGGCAAGTCTCTCGATAACACCGGCGAGGAGTACGTCGGCCCTTGGCTCGCGGCGCTCGAACGCATTCGCCCGCAGGAGGCGACTATCTACACGGTGGCGCGCGAGACACCGGTCGCCGGCCTTACTAAAGCGGCACCCGAGGTGCTCGACGCCATTGCCGCGCGCGTCCAAGCCCTCGGCATCCCCTGCCAGGTGAGCTACTAGCAAAACCACGCAGCAGCTAGTGCCCGCCATCCCGCCCCATCAGTTGCGGTGATATAGTTCCTATTTGTGCTGTTAAACCGCTTAAATCGGAACTATATCACCGCAACTTTTATAGACGCGTGGGTGGGCTATACTAGCTGCGGATGAAAGGAAGTTAGCCATGTTTGACAAAGGACCCGTGCCCGGCCGCAACGACGCTTGCTGGTGCGGCAGCGGCAAAAAATATAAGAAATGCCATAGCACCTTTGATGAGCGCCTCGAGCGCTTGTGGGAAGAGGGCTGGGAGGTTCTGCCCCGCACGCTCTACAAGACGCCCGCCGATATCGAGGGCATCAAGCGCTCGGCCGCCATCAACGTGGGCGTGCTCGATTACGTAGGCGAGCACATCGCCGCGGGCATGACCACCAACCAGATCGACCAGATGATCTATGACTACACCGTCGAGCACGGTGGCACGCCGGCCGACCTCAACTACGAGGGCTACCCCAAGAGCGTATGCACCTCGATCAACGATGTGGTCTGTCACGGTATCCCCTGCGATACGGACGTGCTGCACGAGGGCGACATCATCAACGTGGACTGCTCCACGATTCTTGACGGCTACTTTAGTGATTCGAGCCGCATGTTCTGCATTGGCGAGGTCTCTGCCGAGCGTCAGCGCCTGGTCGACGTCACCCGCGCCAGCGTGGAGGCGGGTCTGGCGGCCGTCAAGCCGTGGCTGCCGCTGTCCGTTATGGCCGAAGCCGTGCAAAAGACGGTCGAGGACGCCGGCTTTAGCGTGGTGCGCGAGTACGGCGGACACGGCATAGGCAAGGAGTTCCACGAGGACCCGTTTGTGGGCTTTACCACCGAGGCACCCGATGTGGACACCATCATGGCTCCGGGCATGGTCTTTACCATCGAGCCCATGGTCAACGCCGGAGCGCCCGACATCAAGATTAGCAAGGGTGACGGTTGGTGCGTGCGCACCAAGGACGGCAGCGATTCGGCCCAGTGCGAGGTGCAGCTCGTGGTGACCGAGGACGGCTACGAGCTGCTGAGCTGGTAGCCGTGGATGCGCCGGATGCTGACGGGCACGCTCGTCTTGCATCCGGCGTTTTTATTTGAACGTTTTGCCTGATAAAACCTGCCAAAATTAACCTGTCCCTTTTTGGCAGGTCGAGCGGAGAGGACTGCTTGTGAATATCCTGGTTTTGCTGCCCGTCAACGACCGCCATCGCGCAATTCTTGAGTCGAGCGCTCCGGGCGAGGACTTTATCTACACGAGCTCCGACGCCGCCACGCGCGAGCAGGTCGCCGATGCCGACGTGATCTTGGGCAACATCGGCCCCGACATGCTCACGGCATGCGAGCATCTCCAGCTGTTGCAATTGCAGACCGCCGGCTATGACGACTACCTTACCGCCGGCACCGTGCCGGCTGAAGCCAAGCTGTCTTGCTCAATCGGCGCCTACGGTCAGGCCGTGAGCGAGCATATGTTTGCCATGGTGCTGTCTATGATGAAGCGCCTGCCCGGCTACCAGGACCTGCAGCGCGAGCATCGCTGGGAGGACTTGGGCCCGGTCACCTCGCTCAAAAACGCCAATGTGCTGGTGCTGGGCGCGGGCGATATCGGCGGCCACTTCGCCATGCTCTGTCGCAGCATGGGCGCCCACGTCCGCGGCATCAAGCGCCATCCGCTCGTCTACCCCATTGTATTTGAGGACATGGACGGCATGGACGCTCTGCCCGAGCGCCTGGCGGAGGCAGACGTCGTCGCATCCTTTATGCCGAGCACACCCGAGACCCGCGGCCTGGCAAACGCCGAGTTCTTCGCCGCGATGAGGCCGGGCGCTTTCTTTGCCAATGGTGGCCGCGGTGACCTTGTTGTTGCCGACGATCTGGTTGCCGCTCTTGAGTCCGGACACCTTGCCGGCGCCGCGGTCGACGTCACCGACCCCGAGCCGCTGCCCGCCACAAGCCCGCTGTGGGATGCGCCCAACATGCTCATCACGCCGCACATCTCCGGCTGGTTCCACCTAGCCGCCACGCTCAACAACGTCGTCGACATCGCCGCGGAGAATCTGCGTCACCTGCAGGCAGGCGAGACCCTGCGCTGCTGGATCGAACACTGATTGTTCCGGCGTTTTACCAAACGCCGGAACCCCTCGACGCTACGAACCCGCCAGAGCGGCAATCTGGCGTTCAATCGTCGAGCATGGCCAAAAGGCCAATGCCCTCCTCTTTCACGTCACCTTGCTCGCTCTGGCGGGCTCTCGCTGACTTTTGTTCGACCTGTAGGGTCTTCAGATTATTAGAGCGTTGCTAAGTAATTCTTTGCGTCTTCTACGCTCATTGCGGCGACTGGTGCGTGTGAACAGAGTTTGACATCGTTGGTGACCAGTAAATCTGCTTGGGAGCGCATCGCTGCCGCAATGATTAAATCGTCTTCGTAATCGCTATGGAGATTACGCTGCTTGCTCGCCATCCATATGTCACTCAGGTCGCAGGGTACCGGCGTGGCAAGTTGCGACAACACGTCGAGGCAATCCCATGCAAGTGATGTCGCCGCCACGGCGGCATCTTGGGATAGTGAGCCATGCTCGCGCCGATACCATGCCTTATGTTCGCTTGAAATCAAATAGAACAGATCTTTGGACGATGTCGCCGCATACAGCAAATCCACCTGCGCCGTGCATGCATCGCGTAAAAACTCAATCGCCACCGAACGACCACGTCGTGAGGGAATGAAGTAATCGAGCCACACGTTGGTGTCAACCAAGATACGCCTTGGAGCCTCACTCATAGAGCCAGCTCATCTCCTCGCCATAGCGATCCGCATAGGCATTCCGTTTGAGCTCTTCGTCGTCCGATGGCTGAGCCCTGACCATATCGATTCCCGACTCACGGCAAGCGGCAGCGAACAGCTTCGACCCCTGATCCATGAGCTCGAGCTTACGTTTGGCGGCCTTTTCGCGCTCGCGCTGTTCCGCCCGGGCACGACTGGGCAGCAGGATATCCTCGAGCGCGCCGGGCCGATCGGCCAGCGACGCTGCAAGCTGCCAGAGCGCTCGCACCGCTTGGCTCGGCGTCATACCGGCCCTGGAGAGAGCAGCGTCGCCGCTCCTTTTAAGATCGGCATCAAGACGTACGTTGATCTGAGCGGCTGTTGTGGTCATGGCCCCTCCTTAATACTTTAGAATTATCATAAAACACTATGGTAGATACGTAAAGCATGTATAGCAATAAATTAGTATTAGCCGTGCTCCGTGCACAAAAAGCCGCCGAGGCACATTGCACCTCGGCGGCTACGCATCACCAATCTAGTTCGGTTTCATCCTTTGCATTTGCCCAGATAAAACCTGGCAAAATAAACCTGTCCCTTTTTGGCAGGTTTTTAGAGCTCCACGCTTTCGGCGCCGTTGATGGTTAGGTTGCGCTCGTAGAAGGCCGTGAGGGCGCGGATGGCGTACATCACGTCGCGCACGCCGCCGGTCTCGTAGCTCGAGTGCATGGCCAGCTGCGGCAGGCCCACGTCCACGGCATGCATGCTCGCCTGCATATTGGACAGATTGCCGAGCGTGGAGCCGCCGGCCATGTCGCTCTTGTTGGCGAAGGCCTGCGTGGGCACGTCAGCGTCATCGCAGATGGCCTGGAACACTGCGCGGCTAAAGGCATCGGTGCAGTAGTGCTGATTGGCGGCTTCCTTGATGACGATGCCGCCGTTGAGCACAACCTGATTGCGAGCGTCGCACTTCTCGGCGTGGTTGGGGTGCACAGCATGTGCATTGTCGCAGCTCACGAGCATCGAGGCGGCAAGTGCGCGATGGTACGACTCGTCGTCAAAGCCCAGCGAGCCGTTAATGCGACGCAATGCATCGGCCAAGAACGTCGACATGGCGCCCTGCTTGGTCTCGGAGCCAACCTCCTCGTTATCGAAGCAGCAGAAGACCGAGACATCGTGCGCGTTCTCGGCGCCCAAAAATGCCTGCAGCGAGGTGTAGGCGCAGGCCAGGTCGTCGAGCTTGGGCGTCGAGATAAACTCGTCAGCCCAGCCCCAAATGCGCGCATCCTGACGATTGACCAGGAACAGATCGCGGCCCAAAATTTGCTCGGGCTCAACGTCCAACTCGTCGGCGATCAGGGCGTCAAAATCTCCCTGCTTGAGTTCGCCGGTGCTGATGAGTGGGCACAGGTCGACGGCTCGGTTGGGAGCAAAGCCCTCGTTAACGCCGCGGTTCATATGGATGGCAAGGCTCGGGATAATAGCGACCTCACGCTCGGTGGAAAGCAGACGGCTCTCAATACGGTCGCCTTCGCGCACCAGCACGCGGCCCGCGAGTGCCAGCGGACGATCGAACCAGGTGTAGTCAATCATGCCGCCGTAGGCCTCGGTGTTCAGGCGCAGCGTCTCGCCCGCGCCGTCAAGCTCAGGCACGGCCTTGACCTTAAACGTCGGCGAATCGCTGTGCGACGCCGTGAGCTGAAAATGATAGTCACCGGCAACGCCGTCCTCGCCCCACGTCGCGGCCAGGTCCTCGCCCACCTTAAAGGCAACAACGCTCGAGGTGTTGCGCTGCGTGTAATAACGCCCGCCCGGTTCGATGTCCCACGCCGCATTCTCGGGCAGGTAGGTAAAGCCCGCCTCGTCGAGCTCGGCCATAATGGTCGCCGCCGTATGGAACATGCTGGGGCATGCCTCGATAAAGTCGATAAGGTCGTTGGCGGCCTCGATATCATCGGCCGTCACATGCGCGCGCTCGGGCGTTTCCTGATCCGTCATGCTCTCCCCTTTCGCTGGGTTGATGGTCCCCTCCAGCATACCCCGCCACGCCAGCGCCGCACTCTTCATTCCGTGCTTAATTCCGCGCCACTCACCAAGTTGAGCCATCATGCCCGCGCTCCTTTTGCGACAATTGCGCTAACAGGACGAGAGGAGCCGTCATGAAGCCACGTAACATTGCCATCACCTGCGGTGTCGCGGGAGTCGCCGTCGGCCTTGCCGCTGCCACCGGTATCGTTTATCACAAGCAAATCAAGTCCGCCGCGTCGCTCAAACGCTTGACCGGCTACGCGGATGGCTATGACCTGTACGCAATCGACATCGCCTACGACTACGATCTCGATCGCATCATCGCCGCCGATGTGCGCGACGACCAGGCCTACATCGATGCTGTGGTGGCACAGGTGTTGCCCGGCGTGCCAGCACATGTCCAGGCGCCCCAGTTTGCCTGCAGCGCTTTTATCGCCGTAGATGCCGAAGGCCGCGTGCGCACCGGTCGCAATTACGACTTTAAGGACGACACCTCGGCGCTGCTGGTGCGCAATCACCCACGCGGCGGCTATGCCTCCATCGGGTTTGCCGCCCTTAACAACCTGGGCGATAACACTCCGCTTGACTCCGTCGCGGGACGTGCCGCCGCACTCATGGGCCCGTTTGCTCAGCTCGACGGTGTTAACGAATGCGGCGTGTCCATTGCCGTACTCACCCTGGATTCCAAGCCCTGTGACCAGGACACGCAACGGCCCGTCATCAACACCTCGCTCGCCATCCGTCTGGTGCTCGACCGTGCCGCCACCACGCAAGAAGCTGTCGACCTGCTTTTCGCCTACGACATGCACGCCATGGCAGGACGCGATTACCACTTCTTTATCAACGACGCCGCCGGTGACGCGCGCGTAGTAGAATGGGACCCGCGCGATCCGGACCGCGCTTTCAAAGCGACTCCTGTACGCCAGGTTACGAACTTCTACGCCTGCTATGACGACGAAGTGCTGTCCAACCAAAAGAATGGCGAGCTGGGCCATGGTAAAGAGCGCGCCGTCGCAATCGCCGATGTTCTTGACGCCCATGTCGGTGCCCAGGACGAAACGATTGTCTGGGAAGCCCTGCGTGCCGCAGCGCAAGAACCCAATCCGGAAGACATCACCAGCAATACGCAATGGTCGGTCGTCTTTGACAATACCGAACCCGCCGCCGCTATTACGCTGCGCCGCCACTGGGGCGACGTCGACGCCTTCGCACTGTAAGGAGCCAGGCCCGTCAACCTTACGCCCGCCTGACGTTGTTTACATTTCCATACGCTTGAGCTAACACGTTTTACCCCCGCGTCAACAGTGTGCGGGGGTAAACTTATGCGCATGTTATAACTTGCCCGGAAGGATTCATCATGCTTAGGATCGGTCTTCTTACCAGTGGCGGCGACTGCCAGGCACTCAACGCCACCATGCGCAGCATTGTCAAAACACTTATGACCAACAGCGAAGAGCCTATCGAAATCTATGGTTTTGAGGACGGCTACCAGGGCCTTATCTACAGCAGATTCCGTGTCATGACTCCCGCCGATTTTAGCGGCATCCTCACCCGCGGCGGCACCATCCTGGGCACGAGCCGTACGCCGTTCAAGCGCCTGGACACTCCCGAGGCCGACGGCGTCGAGAAGGTGCCCGCAATGGTCCACACCTATCATAAGCTGCAGCTCGACTGTCTGTTTATGCTGGGTGGCAACGGATCCACCAAGACCGCCAACCGCCTGCGCGAAGAGGGCCTCAACGTTATCGCGCTGCCCAAGACCATCGATAACGACACCTGGGGCACCGAGTTGACGTTTGGCTTTACGAGCGCCATCGACGTCGCTACCAAGTGCATCGACGACATCCACACCACCGCGTCGAGTCACGGGCGCGTGTTCGTTATCGAGATCATGGGCCACAAGGTTGGCTGGATCCCGCTGTATGCCGGCGTCGCGGGCGGCGCAGATGTCATCTTGATTCCCGAGATTCCCTACGACATGGATAACGTCATCAAGACCATCGAGCATCGCATGGAGACCGGCAGCCGCTTTACTATCGTGGCCGTCGCCGAGGGCGCTATCTCCAAGGAGGACGCGGCGCTGCCCAAGAAGGAGTACAAGAAGAAGCTCGCCGAGCGCACGAGCCCGTCAATCGTGTACGACATCGCCAAGGAGATCGAGGCCAAGACCGGTCGCGAGACCCGCGTCGCCATCCCCGGCCACACGCAGCGCGGCGGTCAGCCCGACGCCCAGGACCGCATCTTTGCGACTCAGTGCGGCGTCGAGGCAGCGCTCGGCTGCCTGCGCGGCGAGTTTGGCTACATGATTGCCCTGCGCGACGGCAAAATGTGCCACATGCCGCTCGAGGATGTCGCCGGCAAGCTCAAGTTTGTCGACCCCCAGAGTGATCTGGTGCGCGAGGCCAAGGCGCTGGGCATCAGCTTCGGCGACGAATAGCCTCGGCTGGAACCGCCCCCATCGGAGCTCCCAGGGCTTACCTCCCAAATCGTCCTCGGACATGTCAGGACCCCGCCGTGCGCTTCGCGCGGCGGGGTCCTTCCGTCCTGCGGAAAGATTTGGGAGGTAAGCCCTGGGGCCTCCTGCGGTAACTAGGGAGGCCGAGGCTATTCGCCTTCTTGCTGCGGGTGCCTGACCTGAAATTCAGTTGCGGTGAAATAGTTCCTGCTTAGTCCGCAAATGGCTGAATTTAGGAACTACTCCACCGCAATTTACTGAGTGGGAGCTCTTGGCTGCTACTTGCATTGACATTTGTCCTAAAATGGCTGGTCGTTAGGGGTTGCTACCGGTAGTTGCGGTAGGGTTTGAGCAGATTCTAACTAGAAATGGTGGTCGCTACCGGTTGTTCTCGGCATACTCGGCT
>CABSMX010000006.1 GCA_902478945.1 uncultured Collinsella sp. | reverse complement strand
TGCAGCGTAGTCTCGTGGGCTCGGAGATGTGTATAAGAGACAGATATTGGGAACCTGCGCGATGGGCAGGTGCATGACGGCACCGGCTGAGGTTTTGTAGCTGCCCACGGTCACGCCGGCGGCGCGCTTGTTGGCGATGATGACGCCCGCGGCGCCCACGACCTCGGCGGAGCGCACGATAGCGCCAAAGTTACCGTCGTCGGTCACATGGTCGAGTACGATGACGAGCGCCGGACCGTCGCCCGCGCGGTCGAGGATATCGGCGACATCGGCATAGGGGAAGTTGCCAACCTCGAGCGCAATGCCCTGGTGAGCGCCATGGCTCGACAGTGCGTCGAGCTGCGCGCGCGGCACATACTTAATGCGGACGCCCGCGGCGTTGAGGTCATCGACCAGACGCGACAGGGCGGCATCGCGCTCCCCGCCCTCGGCAATGAGCGCGCACTTGATGGGAAAACCAGTGCGCAGCGCCTCGGCGGCAGCACGACGGCCTTCGATAAACTCGCCCTTGGGAGCCTGGACAGCGTCGCGGTTGCGATCGCGCTGCGGACGTGCGGCCTGGGTACGATCGCGCTGACCCTTGGGAGCGGCAGCGCGGTCATTACGGCGAATCGGACGCGAACCAGAAGCAGCCTGCTTGCCGCCACGAGACGCGCGCTTGCGATTGTCGGCCATAAAGCGACCTCCTTAAATAGATAACATACAAGAATCGACCGTCCGAGCCACGGCACCTTGCCTTTCAATCGTCGGGCATGACCACCAGGTCTATGCCCTCCTCTTTCAAGGCAATCTGCCGCACCTCGAACGGTCGACAAATACTAGAGAGTCTTAATACGAGTGCCGGCGGCAGTATCCTCGATCGTCAGCCCGAGGTCCTTGAGCTGATCGCGGATGGCATCGGCCAGATCCCAGTTCTTGGCGGCGCGGGCCTCGGCGCGGGCCTCGAGAATCTTGGCAGCTGCCTCGTCCACGTCGTCACCAGTGTAGGCACCCAGGCCGGCGGCAACACCTAGCAGGCCCAGCGGCAGCTCGACCTTGGGCTCGGGAAGCTCAACGCCAAACGTATCGAGCAACTCGGTCAGCGTATCGGCGGCAGCAAGCGCGGCGGCCTTGTCGGCAGCATCGCCCGCCTGCTCCAGATACTGATTGCACTCGGTGACAAAGCCAAAGACGGCACCCATGGCACCGGCGGTGTTAAAGTCGTCGTCCATGCACTCCTTAAAGGCGGCACGAGTCTCGGCGGCCTTGGCGACAAACGCCTCGGCGGCAGCCTCATCGGCGTCGGCCGTCGCGTGGCTTGCAACCCAGCGCAGGTTCTCGACCGTGCCGGCGATACGCGTGAGCGAGTTCTCGGCACCCTCCAGGCGCTCCCAAGAGAAGTCGAGCGGCGAGCGATAGCTCGTCTGTAGCATCAGCAAGCGCAGAGCCGCGGCAGAGTGCTGCTCGAGCACCTCGGCCAGCGTAAAAAAGTTACCGAGCGACTTGGACATCTTCTCGCCGTCAACCAGCAGCATGCCCGTGTGCATCCAGGTGTTGGAGAAGCCCTGGTGCCAGGCGCAGGTAGCCTGGGCGCACTCGTTCTCGTGATGCGGGAAGGCAAGGTCGGAGCCACCGCCGTGGATGTCGATCGGGGTGCCCAGGTAGCGGTGCACCATGGCGGCGCACTCGGTGTGCCAGCCGGGACGGCCCTCGCCCCAGGGGCTCGGCCAGCTGGGCTCGCCGGGCTTGGCGGCCTTCCACAGGGCAAAGTCGAGCGGGTCGTTCTTGTCCTCGTTCTCCTCGATGCGCGCGCCCACCATAAGGCCGTCGATGTTGCGGCCCGAGACCTGGCCGTAGTTGGGATCGCTGCGCACGGCAAAGTACACATCGCCGTTATCGGCTGCGTAAGCGTGGCCCTGCTCGATAAGCGTCTTGATCATGGCGATCATGGGACCGATCTCTTTGGTGGCGCGGGGACGCACATCGGGGTCGAGCACGTTGGCAGCGCGCATGACGCCGATGAACTTGTCGGAGAACTCCGTCGCGACCTCGGCAGCCGTACGGCCTTGCTCGTTGGCGCGCTTGATGATCTTGTCATCGACATCGGTGAGGTTCTGGGCGAACGTGACCTCGTAGCCGCTCGCGATGAGCCAACGGCGGATCACATCGAAGCTGATGAACGTGCGGGCGTTGCCGATGTGGATGTTGTCGTAGACCGTGGGGCCGCACACATACATGCGGACCTTGCCGGACTCGATGGGCTGGAACTCTTCCTTTTTATGGGTAGCGCTGTTGTAGATACGCATTCGTTACTCCTTAACGGTTTTCTGTAGCAGGCAGACGGCCCAGGCGCCAATTCCCTCGCCTTGACCTTCCCAACCGAGTTTTTCGGTCGTGGTGGCGGCGACGCCCACGTTTTCGACGTCAACGCCCAGAGCATGGGCAAGGTTGGCGCGCATGGCATCGCGGTGCGGGGTGATTTTGGGCTGCTGGCAGGCAATGGTGCAGTCGGCATCGACAAACTCAAAGCCCAGCTCGCGCGCATAGTCCATTACGCGGGCAAGCAGCACCATCGAGTCGGCGCCCTCATAGGCAGGATCGGTGTCGGGGAACAGTTTGCCGATGTCTCCCCCGCGGCAGGCGCCCAAAATAGCGTCGGCCAGCGCGTGCGCGAGCACATCGGCATCCGAATGGCCCAGCAGACCGCGCTCGTAGGGAATGTCGACCCCGCCGATGATACATCGACGACCCTCCACCAAACGGTGGACGTCGTAGCCGTGGCCAATGCGCAGGTTACTGAACATGGGGAAGATCCTCTCCCTCGGCCATGCGGCCGAGCAGAATCGCGGTTACGGGACGCAAGTCCTCGGGTACCGTCACCTTAAGGTTGTCGCGTGGGCTCTGGACGCAGCGGACACGCCCACCCATGCGCTCGACCAGCGAAGAATCATCGGTCCCGATAAAGCCCTCGGCGATAGCTGCGGTGTGGGCGCGCTTCATGGCGTCGACACTAAAGATCTGCGGCGTCTGCGCGGCCCAGTACAGCTCGCGTGGCGGCGTCTCGACGATGTTGTCGCCATCGACAATCTTGAGTGTGTCGATGGCGGGCTGGCCGCACACGACACCATCGAGGGCACGGTCGCTCACGAGCACGTCGATAGCATGGTCGATGGCCTCAGTCGTAATGAGCGGACGAGCGCCATCGTGAATGGCGACGTATTCAAAGCCTGCCGGAACCGCATGCACGCCGGCACGGGTGGAATCCTGACGGGTATTGCCGGCATCGGCAAAGCTGATGGGCGTGTCATAGTCAAACGGGTCGATGGCCAGACGGCGCATCTCGGCACGGCGCTCGACAGGACACACCACCACGATGTGGCCGACCTTGTCACTGCGATCGAACGCACGGATGGACCAGCTCATAAGCGGACGGCCCGCCACGTTAACGAGCTGCTTGCCGCCGGGATTTCCAAAGCGCTGGCCGCTGCCGCCGGCAACGACCACGGCGCATACGGGCGCCATTATGCGTTCCCCTGTTTGGTGCCCTTCATGCGGTACAGCGAGTCCGCAAGAATGGCAGGGTTGTTGACGCCAAAGTCGCCCAGGCGCTCCGGGTCCTCGCTGATGTCATCCATGAGCTCCTGCAGCGAGCCGTACTCGTCGACAATCTTCTCGGCCACGCCGTCGCGCACGACGGACACGCGCGAAAGCGTGCGCAGGCCCAACGGCGTCATGACGGAGTCCTCGTCCAGGTCGTCGTAGCCCAGAACCGCCGCCACATGCTGCGGGTCGGACAAGTTCTTGGGCGTCATACGGGCAAGCTCCGCGCGAATTTTCTCGGCGTTTGCCTCGGAGGAGTCACTCGCGTAGTCACGGATCATCAGGTCATACTCGGTATCCATACTGGAGCCGGCGAGCTGCTCGAGCTGCATCTGCACGAGCTTGCCCTGGTTGCCCAGCTTGACAATGCAATCCTTAAGCTCGGTCTTTGCCTGCTGCATGATCTCGAAGCTCGAGAAAATACCGGTAATGTCGGCGAGCGTAACGTAGTCGTCGAGCTCGAGGGCCGTCAGGCGCAGCAGGGAGCGATCGAGCGACTGACGGGTGGTCTGGAGCGTGGCGACGAGTTGGTTGACCGAGCTCATGATGGTGGTGACGGGCTGGATCTCGTAGCTCTTGCCGTGGACGTACACGTTGACAACGGCACGACGAGCCGAAACCGAGATCACGATGGCATCCGTGAGCACCGACATGCGAGCGGCGGTGCGGTGACGCATACCCGTCTCGCTCGTGGCAAGCGAGGGATCGGGATTGAGGTGGAAGTTGGCGCGCAGGATCTGGGTGAGGTCGCCGTCGATGACGATGGCACCGTCCATCTTGGAGAGCTCGAACAGGCGGTTCGAGGTAAACGAAATGTTGAGCGGGAAGCCGTCGTTACCGGCAGCGAGCACGTTTTCGGTGTCGCCGACGCAGATAAGGGCACCTAGGTGACCAGCAATGATCATATCGAGGGCGGTGCGGATCGGCTGGCCGGGGGCAGTCAGGCGAATAGCCTGTTCCATACGCTTTTGCAGCTCGTTCTTATCCAAGGCATCGCTCCCATCGTATACGCTCCATAAACGCTAAATAGTTTCTCACGGTTTGTCCCCGTGGCGCTCGCGAAATCCGATGCTTACAGAATGAGCGAACACCGCTTAGGCAGCTCATTTGGGACGGGGCTCTTTTGACTGCTCATGTGGTAGCATCGGGTTTCATATAAATGAGGGAGTAGTCGTGTAATCGGGTTCGCCCGCAGAGAGGGAGCCAGACTATGGGACTCGCAGAGCTCGTGTTGCTCGCCGTTGGCCTTTCGATGGACGCCTTTGCCGTTTCCATCTGCAAGGGTCTCGGCATGAAAAAGATCAACCTTAACGTCGCCGTGGTGCTCGGCCTGTTCTTTGGCGGGTTTCAGGCCGGCATGCCCGTGATCGGATGGGCGCTCGGCAGTCAATTCATGGGCATCATCGGGCCCATCGACCATTGGATTGCCTTTATTCTGTTAGCCTTCATCGGCGGCAAGATGCTGTGGGAAGCCTTTACCGAGGATGAGGACGAGGGCGAGGGCGACAACAAGAATGCCGAGAAGATTGACCTGGTAGAATACCTGGTTCTCGCCATTGCCACCTCGATTGACGCCCTAGCCGTTGGCATCTCGTTTGCGGCACTCTCGGTCGATATCGTTCCCGCTGTATCGCTTATCGGCGTCACAACGTTTATCTTCTCCGTCGCCGGCGTAGCGATCGGCCACACCTTTGGCGCGCGCTACGAAAAACCCGCCACCATCGTGGGTGGCGTCGTACTCGTCCTCATCGGACTTAAGATCTTGCTTGAGCATCTGGGGATCCTCGCGATATAAAAAACGCCTCTCATAAGTTCAACGTCAACATGGAAGTCTCATGCAGAGTTTTGCATAAGGCCTTTTCGTGCAGACTTTTGCATGTCATACTGATATGCAAAAGTCTGCACGTTAGGAGATTGCCGTGGATACCTTTCCCATCACCACGCCGCGCCAAGCTGGCATCTACGTGCGCCAGGCACGCGAGTCACAGGGAATCACCCGTGCGACCCTCGCTAAAAAAGCCGGTGTTTCGGAGCGCCTGCTCGCATCGCTCGAGCTGGGAGATGCCACCGGCATTCGACTCGACAAGCTATTGGCGATCTTTAATGCTCTCGGACTGGCGCTCGCCGCTCAAGGGGATATCGTCAAAACGAATAACGAGCAATCAGCCAACGTTCCGCATGCCGATCTGCAAACTCGCAGCACCCCCAGACGCCATCGCGCTCAACGTCCCTCTCATAGCTACCGTTGCTGCGCCGCCATTCCGGTTCTTGCAGACGCCCCCTTTACGTCTGAACTCTACGACAAAACCTTCGCAGATTTCGCCATGTCCAATCTCGGAGTCTCGATTGCCGCAAACGCATCTGTCCAACCAAAGCCTGACGGGAAATAGCCAATGGCCAGAACATCACTTCGGACCATTATTTGCGGCGTACCTGCGGGAACGCTCACGCAAGATGAGAACGGTCTTATCAGCTTTACCTACGATCATGACTATGACGGGCCAGCCCTATCGACCAACATACCCGTATCGAATCGCACATACGGACAACAGGTCATGAATCCGTACCTGTTTGGCCTTCTACCCGACAGCGAGGATCAGCGAAAAGCGATTGCTGCCGAATTCGACGTTAGACCCAACAATGCCGTTGCGCTACTCAGCCATATCGGACTTGACTGTCCGGGTGGAGTGCAGTTTTGTGCCGAAGAAGACGTCAACGCCGTCCTGCATCGCACCAGCGAATACCGCCCTATAGGCGATCACGAGATTGCGCTGCGTCTCAAGTCGATCAGAGATGACCGCGATGCATCGTGGATGGGTCTAGATGAAAGTTGGTCACTTGGAGGCAACCAGGGCAAGTTCGCACTCGCACTCATAGACGGTCGCTGGTGCGAATGTGTGGGCTCCTCGCCCACGACGCATATTTTCAAAAATGGCGTTATCGGATTTAAACTCGAGGCTCTCAATGAGTTTGTCTGCATGAAAAGCGCCCAGCGCGCCGGTATCGCAACGGCAAACGTCGAATATCGTATGTTTGAGGACGAACCTGCCCTCATTGTTGAGCGCTATGACCGCATGAAAGTCGAAGACGGAACGATCAGGCGTCTACATCAAGAAGACCTCTGCCAGGCACTTGGGGTGATGCCCGCCCAAAAGTACACGGCAGACGGCGGCCCGACCACCCGCGACATTCAAGAGCTCCTCATAAATACGAGCCACCATCAACTTAACCTGTATCTGTTTACGCAAATACTGTTCTTCAACGCCATTATCGGCGCACCGGATGCGCATGCGAAAAACTATTCCCTGCTCCTTGGAAACGACGGCGCAGCCATGATGGCTCGAATGTACGATGTCGCATCGGGTTTGGCATATGAGCGCATGCGCCGCCGAGCGCGCCTTGCCATGAGCGTTGGCGGCGAAAACCGTGTGGGACGCATCGGTCCAGGCGCTATCCGCCGATACCACGGTATGGGCGACCCCGCGCTGGAGGCGGCGCTTACCGATGCCGGGCTATCCGAGAAGTTTTGCTTTGCGGCCATGATGGACCTCGCCTACGAGGTACCCATTTGCATGGAAGAGGTCATGGACGAATATGCCGACCTGCCCGGCATGGCGGACCTGCGCGAGCATATGCTCGGCCCCGTCCGCGAAAACTGCCAGCGCACCATCGACCTCATCAAGGCGGATATGGGCTAGACGCCAATCAATTTCCCATTTCTTAAAAGAAGAGAGGGGGCACCCGTCGCAAAAGCTCAGATGCCCCCTCTCATAATGTCATTTGCAATCCGCTAGCACGTGGCTCGGACTGCTGCTAGCGCAACCTTTACGCAGCGAGGCGCTTGAGGACGTCGATGAGCAGCTCGTAGAAGCGCTCGGCAGAAGCGAGCTCCATGCTCTCGTCCGGGGTGTGGACATCGGAGAGCGTCGGGCCCACGGCGATGGCGTCCAGGCCGTGCAGGGCCTCGGCAAACAGGCCGCACTCAAGGCCGGCGTGAATGGACTCGATGCGCAGCTCGGAGCCAAAGAGCTCGCGATAGCTCTCGACAAAGATGTCGCGGACCGGCGAATGCTCGGCATAGCTCCAGCCGGGATACTCGAACTCGAACTTGGCGTCGAAGCCCAGGACATCGGCCAGCGTCTGCAGGCGGTCCTTGAACTCGTTCTGCAGCGAGGTAATCGAGGAGCGCGGGGACAGCATGATCTTGACCTCGTCGTCAGAAGTGGCAACCACACCGATGTTGGAGGAAACCTCGACGGAGCCGTCGGTGGCGACGTTGCGGCGAATCACGCCGTTAGGGGCAAGACGCAGGGCGCGGATGAGGGCAAGCGCGGACTTCTGATCCATGGCCTCGACCTCGGCGTCGTCGGCAATCTCGACGGTGCAGGTAAAGCCGGGGTCAAAGACCTCGAGCTCGGCAGTGACGTCGGCAATGATGCCCTTTGCGATCTGGGCCGCGGCCTCGGCGGCAGCGTGATCAGTGTAGACCAGCTCGGCCTTGCACTCACGGTTGATGGCGTTGTCCTTAGTGCCGCCGTTAAAGCTGACGATGGCGGGCTCGCCGGCGACCATCAGGCGGTCGATGATGCGGGCCATGATGAGGTTGCCGTTGCCGCGCTCCAGGTGGATGTCGGCGCCGGAGTGACCACCCAGCAGGCTGGAGATCTCGAGCGTAAGGGTGCTGCCGGTCTTGTGCTCGCGCACGATCGGGCAGGTGTAGGTAACGACGACACCGCCGGCGCAGCTGACGGTGGCCACGCCCTCCTCCTCGGAATCGAGGTTGATCATGGTGCGGGCGCTAATCTGGGACTTGTCGAGCGTCTCGGCGCCAACCAGGCCAGTCTCCTCGTCGGTGGTGAACACGCACTCGAGGGCCGGATGAGCAATCGAATCGTCGTTGAGCACGGTGAGCATCAGAGCGACAGCAATGCCGTTGTCGGCGCCCAGGGTGGTGCCGTTAGCGGTGAGGACGCCGTCCTTGACGACCAGGTCGATACCATCGGTCGTAAAGTCGTGCTCAACGGAGCCAAGCTTGTCGCACACCATGTCGATGTGGCCCTGCAGCATCACGGTCGGGGCATTCTCGGCGCCGGCAGATGCGGGCTTACGAATGATGACGTTGTAGACCTCGTCCTGATACACGTCGAGGCCGCGCTCCTTGGCAAACGCAACCAAGAAATCGCTGATGCCCTTCTCGTTGCCAGACCCACGGGGGATCGCGCTGATCTCCTCAAAGAAATGGAACAGCTGGGCGGGCTCGTAGCCAGTAATCTTGTAGTCCATGGTGCCTCCTTGGCGCAACTGGTTAGACAATAAGACATGCGCCTTGTATATTCCCAGACTTCGTTTGCATAAACCACTCGAAAACGCCGAGCGCCCTCGCATCATCGGCTAACGGTGGACCGCATAGCGTAACGGTCACAACTTCACAGCTCTACAAATCGAGGCGCCCTTGCCGGAACGCCTCGATTGCACAGATCAAATTGTCGCCACACCCTACAGCGCGCCGGAACCGGCTTGCATCATGCCGCCGGGGCCCGAGGTCACGCCGCCGCTCACGGGCGCGGCGTTGCCGGTGTGCGGTGCCGCCGGGGCGGTATCGCCACCGAGCGTGCCCGCCGGACGCGGTGCCGGGATCTCGCCCGTGCCGTGGCTAAAGACAAACTTGCCATCGGCCACGTCGCACAGGACGGTATCGCCCTCGCCCCACTCGCCGGCCAGAAGCTCCTCGGACAGCGGGTCCTCGATGAGCTTTTGGATGGCACGGCGCAGCGGACGCGCACCGTTGGTGAGGTCGGTGCCCTCGGCCACGATCTTGTCATAGGCCGCATCGGTGAGCTTGATGTTCATGCCGTTGGCAATCAAACGCTGACGCAGGTCGTCCACCAGCAGGTGCGCGATCTTGGTGAGATTCTCGCCCGAGAGCTTCTGGAACACCACGATGTCATCGATACGGTTGAGCAGCTCGGGGCGGAACAGGCGCTTGAGCTCGCCCATCGCGCGACCACGGATCTCACTCGACGTGAGACCCTGCTCGCCGGTGGTGCCAAAGCCCACGCTCGCATCCTGCGCAATCTCGCGGGCGCCCACGTTGGACGTCATGATGATCACGGTGTTGCGGAAGTCTACCGTCTTGCCCTGGCTATCGGTCAGGCGGCCCTCCTCCAGCACCTGCAGCAAGATGTTGAAGATATCGGGGTGCGCCTTCTCGATCTCGTCGAACAGCACGACCGAGTACGGGTGACGACGAACGGCCTTGGTGAGCTGGCCGCCCTCGTCGTGACCGACGTAACCCGGAGGGCTACCGATGAGCTTGGAGACCTCGAACTCGCTACCGAACTCGGACATGTCGAAGCTGATGAGCGCATCCTTGCTGCCAAAGAGGTACTCGGCGAGCGTCTTGGCGAGCTCGGTCTTGCCCGTGCCGGTGGGACCCAGGAAGATAAAGCTGCCGACGGGGCGACGCGGATCCTTGAGCGGCGAGCGGCTGCGGCGTACGGCCTTGGCAACTGCCTCGACAGCCTCGTCCTGACCGATGATGCGCGTCTTGAGCACGCTTTCGGCCTGCAGCAGGCGACGGCTCTCGCTCTCGGTAAGCGAGGACACCGGTACGCCCGAAGTCACGGACACGATATCGGCGATCTGACTCACATCGATGGTGAGCGGGCTGGCGTCGAGCTCGGCGGTCCAGGCGGCCTTGGCCTCGGCGAGCTCAATCTCGGCGGCCTTCTGCCGCTCGGTAATCTCGGCGGCCTTGTTCATGTCGTCGCTCTCGGTGGCCTCCTGCGCGGCGGCCTTGAGCTCCTCTATGCGATGCTCGGCCTCGCGCACCGGCTCGGGCGCGCGATTCGCGGCGATGCGAGCGCGGGCACCGGCCTCGTCAATGAGGTCGATGGCCTTATCGGGCAGGAAGCGATCCTGGATGTAGCGGTTGGAAAGGTTCGCGGCGGCCTCGATAGCACCCTGCGTATAGCGCACATGGTGGTGCTCCTCGTAGCGCGGCTTGAGCGCGGTCAGGATCTTGACCGTGTCCTCGACGCTCGGCTCCTCGACATCGATGGTCTGGAAGCGACGCTCGAAGGCCGGGTCCTTGGTGAGGTACTTGCGGAATTCCTCGGCCGTGGTGGCGCCGATAATCTGGAAGGCACCGCGCGCGAGCACGGGCTTGAGCATAGAGCTCGCGTCGATGGAGCCCTCAGCAGAACCGGCACCGATGATGGTGTGCATCTCGTCGATAAACAGGATGACGTCGTCGGCTTCGGTGGCCTCCTGGATCACGTTCTTGAGGCGCTCCTCAAACTCGCCGCGATACTTGGCACCCGCCACGAGGCCCGGCAGGTCGAGCGTCCAGATATTCTGGTTCATGAGGTTCTCGGGCACGTTGCCGGCTGCAATCTGCTGAGCCAGGCCCTCGACGATGGCCGTCTTGCCCACGCCGGGGTCGCCCAGAATGAGCGGGTTGTTCTTGGTGCGGCGCGAAAGAATTTCCATCATACGCTGGACTTCCTTTTCGCGACCAATTACAGGGTCGAGCTCGCCGTCGCGCGCCTTCTGCGTGAGGTTGGTCGCGAACTGCTTAAGCGTATCGGTGCCACTCCCCTTTTGCTGAGAGGCATCCGAGCCGCTAAAGAACGGCAGGCCCGCACCGGGACGCCCGGCACCGGCGCCGGCGAGCGGACGCTTCTTGTCCTGGTCCTTGGCAGTGAGTTTCTCGATAGCCTTTTTGATAGAGGCGGACGACACACCCAGGCGCATGAGGATGTCCATGGCCATGCCGTTGCCCTCTTCGACGATGCCGATCAGCAAGTGCTCGGTCGACACGTAGGTCTGGTTATTCTCACGCGCCACGCGGAATGAACGCTCCATAACGCTAATGACGAGCGGCGTAAAGGCGAGCTTAGCCGCCTCGGTCTCCTCACTGGGCTCGGGAACCGTGGTCTGGACCTCCTTGAGGGTGTCCATGATGTCGTCGTAGGAGATATCAAGCGAGCGCAGTGCCTCGGCGGCAATGCCCTCGTCCTCCTTGGCAAACGCGAGCAGCAGGTGCTCGGTGCCCACCTTATTTGAATGAAGATCGAGCGCCTCCTGTTTGGCCATCGACATGACCTTGCGCGCTCGATCGGTAAATCTATCTAACATGCTTGTTTCCTTACATGAGTTCATCGAAATCAAAACGCCCGCCCGTCGGCGGCGCTTTTGTCTCTTTACCCACAGGTTGTCTATGTTAACAGCTGGAGGAATATCTATAAACCCGGCTCACATGAATGCAGGTTATGACCGCATCGCGGGACTCACCGCGCGATGCGCGACAGGCGCCCCGCAAGAGAAACCCTAGGCGTCTTTCACCACGTCGGGACTCGTCGCACGCGATGCGCGATAGGCATCGGCCTCCTTGGAGACGCGTTCGAGCAGCTCGGATGTATCGACGCCCTCGACTTGCGCGACCGTTTCCACCGTCTGCATGGCGACCGCCCTCAGGTACGCGCACGCGCTGTCCCCCAGCTGCTCGAGGTCTATCTCCTCGCCGCCCTCCCGGGCAAAGCCGACCGCCATCACAAAGTCCATGATGCCCGAGACCAGAAAGCCCACCGCAAAGCTCGAATCCGCCTTGAGCTCTTCTCCGTCGGGGTGGACGATCTCTCTCACGCGGTCGATGATGATCGTATGGATGCCCTGCACGACCTGCTCGGCGGCACCCGCCCTCATGGTGATGACGATGCGCCGCAGCAGGCAGCGGACGTCGCGCCGGTCGAACGCCGAAAGGTCGCCCTCGCTCGAAAAATGCCAGAGGGCATCGGTGATGAGCTCGTTATCCTGCAGCAGTTGGGCTATGGCGATGGCGACGAGTTCATCGAAATCGTGAAAATAGTAGTAAAACGTTCCGCGATTGCACCGGGCGGCGCGGGTCACCTCGCCAACCGACAGCTCGAAGATGCTGTTGTTCTCGATGAGCTCCCAAAACGCCTCGATGATACGGGTGCGTGCATCGGGCGCATCGGCGTCCTTACGCGGTCTCGCCATGCGCCTCACCGCACCCCTGCGCCTTGGCGTTCATGATGAGCATCTGAAGACGGTTCTCCACGTTGGCGAAGCTCACGTCGGGATCGTAGTCGAGCGGCAGGAACTGCGCCGTGGGATACTGCTCCTTGAGCGCATGGATGAGCCCGCGCCCCACGACATGGTTGGGCAGACACCCGAACGGCTGCAGGATCACGAAGTTGCGGCAGCCGCGCTTGGCGTGCTCGAGGATCTCCGCCGGAATCAGCACGCCCTCGCCCGCATCGAACGTATGGTGCAGGATCTTATCGCTCGCGCGCACGAGCTCGGGCATGCGCGTCGGCGGCTCGTAGAGCGGGCTCGCCGCGCCCAGGCGGTCGCAACGGTCGTGCGCGAGCTCGAACAGGTTGTCCGCCGTGGCGTACCAGGCCTTTTCGGGCAGCGACAGGTCGACGTGGAACTCGCGCGACTGCGCATGCTTGTAGAAATAGGTCTTGCGGATCACGTCGGTCATGCGCGCCTCGATGACCTCGAGCCCGTTGTCCTCGAGGTAGCGCTCGATCTCGTGGTTGGCGCCGAGATGGAAATTGAGCAGGTACTCGCCCACGATGAGAACGGTCGGATGCGGGTTCGAGCGGTCGTACGGAACGGCGTCCATGATCGCAAGCGCGCGTTTGAAGCCCGTCGCCTGGCCTCTCAGCCCGGAGCGCTCCATGCCCTCGATAACCTCATCGAGCGCGCGGTCGAACGCAGCGTCCGCCGCGCCCTTCTCGAGCTCGTAGGGACGGATGCGCCTAAGCATGGCCTCGAGGGTATCGATCATGGGAAGACCGTAGGCGATCTGGATGCTCGGGCCAAGGCCGAGCTTGAAGCCCGGATGCGCATTGTGGGCATCGACGTCGTCGTTGGTGAGCACCGGGACATAGTCGTATCCCGCGTCGTCGAGCGCGCGGCGCAGCAGGGGCATGTAGTGCGTCAGGCGGCAGTCGCCGATATACTTGCCAGTCACCACGGCGACGTCGTGCGGGTCGTACTTACCGCTCTCGAGTGCCGCGAGCGCCTCGCCGATCACGATTTGCGCGGGGAAGCAGATGTCGTTGTGCACATAGCGTTTGCCCAGGCGGATGGCATCCTCGCGCCCGATATCAAGGGCCTCGGCGCGCACGCCCTGATTGCGCATCGCCGCGGTCATGAGCCTGCAGAACGCATGGGAGGTGTTGGGGACCAGCGCGATCTTGTCGTGCCGGTCGCGCTTGGTGTACTTGACCTTATACGGGTCGTCGAGCGGATGGACCGCGTGCACCCGGGCGCCCTCGGCACGCTCCTCCGCGCGACGACGGTTGACCGACTCGATAAACGAACGCACGCGAATGCCCATGGGACCGGCGACGTCGCTCTCATCGAGCTTGATCATCATCGGAACCTTGGAGCCCATCTCGCCCATCATGCGCGCGATCTCATCGGTGAGATACGCATCGTGGCCGCAGCCGAAGCTGCCCATCTGCACGAGCTCGAGCTCGGGCGTCGATGCGACGATGACCGCGCACGACAGCATGCGCGCATGGTAGTTGTTCACGATGTCGATGCGGCTGTTGGAAAGATCGACGTTGCAGACCCCCGGCACCGCATCGGGCGTCAGGACGGGGATGCCGCGCTCAGAGAAGAGCTTGGGCAGCCCGTGGTTGACCAGCGGGTCGTTGTGGTACGGGCGCGAAGCGATCACCACCGCGTAGCCGCCGTCCTCGCGCACGTTCTCGAGCACCTGCCTGCCGCGCAGCTGCAGCTGGTTCTCAAACGTCTGCTGCGCGCGGTCCGCCTGCTCGGTCGCCTTGGCAACCAGGTCGGCATCGATATCGAAGGTCTCCTTGCACCACGCCTTGAGCTGGCGGTTTCGGTCGCCCTCGTCGTACCAGTGGAACAGCGGCGTATCGAACGGAACGCCGAAACGCTCCTCCGGGTTATCGGAATTGCGCATCACGTAGGGGTATCCCTTTACGACGGCGCACATCCACTCGCTGGTAGAGGCGGTGTTTTCGGTGGGCACCGTCGTGATGATGGGCATGAAGATACGGTCGACGCCGGCGTCGACGAGATTGCGGATGTGCCCGTGGACGAGCTTGGCCGGGAAGCACACGGTGTCGGATGTGACGTGCGCCAGACCGCGCTCGTACATCGCCTTGGTGCTGCGTCCCGAGACGCGCACCTTAAAGCCGAGCGTGCTGAAGAACGTCGACCAGAACGGCATGGTGTCCCAGAACTCGAGCACACGGGGAATGCCGATCGTGACATCGCGCCCCCCGCAGACGGGAACCGTGGGGCACGACTCGAACAGCAGCTTCTCGCGGTCGACAAAGAGATTGGGGGCAGCCGCGGTCCGGTCGCGCCCCGTGCCGGGTGCCTGTGCCTCGCAAGCACCCTGCGGACGCAGCTCCTCCGCCGCGGGAACCTCGCGCACGAGCTCATCCCATGAGATGGCGCCGCCGCGCGGGCAGCGATTGCCCGTGACGTAAAGCGAGCCGTCGCCAAATGCCACGACCGCGCGCTGGCAGCGGTTGTTGCACCGACGGCAGGTAACGCCGCCGAACTCGCGATGCTCGAAGCGCTCCACGGCATCGAGCCCGATAAACGACGTGCCGGCGTCGCCCTTGCGGCATTCCTCGCGCGCGAGCAGGGCGATACCGATAGCGCCCATCAGCCCCGGGTGGGGCGCACGCGTGACGGGTTTGCCCAGATACTGCTCGAATGCGCGCAGCACCGCGTCGTTTCGGAACGTGCCGCCCTGAACGACGACTTTGTCGCCCAGACGGTTGAGATTTGAAACGCGAATGACCTTGGTGAACACGTTCTCGATAATCGAACGGCAGAGACCGGCCATGATGTCGCCCGGACCCTTACCGCGCCGCTGCTCGGAAACGACGCTGCTGTTCATGAACACCGTGCAGCGGCTGCCGAGAACGGCGGGGGCTTTGGACGAAAATGCCTCGGTCGCGATATCCTCAACGGCTATTCCGAGGTTTTTGGCAAAACCCTCGAGGAACGAGCCGCAGCCCGCAGAGCACGCCTCGTTGACGACGATATCGGTCAGCACGCCGTGGTTGAGCCAGATGGCCTTCATATCCTGTCCGCCGATGTCGAGCACGAAGGTCGCATCGGGAACGCATGCGCACGCGGCGCGGGCGTGCGCGACCGTCTCGACCGTATGGTAGTCGGCGTGGAACGCGCGCGCGAAAAGCTCCTCGCCGTATCCCGTGGTGCCCACGGCATCGATCGCAAGCGTGACTCCCGCTGTCTCCCAGCGGTTCTTCAAGCTGACAAGACCCTGTTGGGCGACGTCGAGCGGTCTGCCGTTATTAGACGCGTAGAACGAATCGACAAGCTCACCCGCCTCATCGACCAGGGCGAACTTGGTCGTCGTGCTCCCCGAATCGATACCGAGCGCCACACGCACCGTCTCTCCGGGCGCATACGTATCCGGACCCTTTGCCGGCGTCTCTTTGCCATGGCGTGCCGTAAAATCCGCCTGCTCGGCAGGTGTGGCAAAAAAGGGCTGGGCAAGACGTCCCTCCCCGCTTGCGGGCGCGACCGTCTCGAGCTTATCC
Source organism: uncultured Collinsella sp. (assembly GCA_902478945.1). Classification (GTDB taxonomy): domain Bacteria; phylum Actinomycetota; class Coriobacteriia; order Coriobacteriales; family Coriobacteriaceae; genus Collinsella. The sequence goes on along the minus strand of CABSMX010000006.1, from coordinate 21,333 downwards.
AGCCGGACAAAAGCGTCGGGAAGGTCGATCGGTTGGGACGATGCGAACATGTCGGTCAGCGACAGGGCGGCACCGCGCGCGACCATGATCTGCGGATCGCGCGGGACGATAACCTGATCGTCCGATAGATTCAGTTGCTCCCGGAACACGCGGACCAGCGTGGGGTTGTAGGCGAGCGTACCGCCCTCGAAGATTACCGGCGGCTCGATGTCGATACCCTGGGCCAGACCGCCGATCGTTTGGCGGGCGACCGCGTGAAGCGCCGAAAGCGCCAGGTCGGTGGTAGGAATGCCCTCGTTGAGCAGCGGCTGGATATCGGTCTTTGCGTACACGCCGCAGCGGCCCGAGACCTCGTGGACGGTCGTTCCCCGGCTTGCGAGCTGCTCGAACTCGCCCGATTCGGTGCCGACCCCCATGAGCTTTGCCATCTCGTCGATAAATGCACCGGTACCGCCTGCGCACGAACCGTTCATGCGCATGTCGGCAACCTCGATGTCTCCCTTATCGTTGGTGCGGAAGAAGATCATCTTGGCGTCTTGGCCGCCCAGCTCGATGGCGCAGCGCGTCTGCGGATAGAACCTGCTGATCGCGAGCGCGTTGGCGACCACCTCCTGAACGTACGAGGCGCCCAGCGCGGTCGCGATATCGCGCGCACCCGAGCCGGTCACCGCAACGCGCAGCGACTCATGGGGAAAGCGCTCGGCGAGCTCGCCGAGCATGGCGCGCACGCTCGCTGTCTGACACGCCCCGTGGCGGCGATATCCCCACCACGCCTCGGTCATATCCTCGTGCATCGCGTAAACTTTGGTCGTCGTCGACCCTACGTCCAGTCCTACTAGCAACGCCATAATGCTCCGTCTCTCGCATTTTTCCTGCTAGAGATATACCACTCTACGTAATACAACAGACTGTTGTATTTAAACTCCGTATAAAAAGCGGCTGCCGAAACGCTTCAGCAGCCGCCGAATGCACCAACAGATTCTTCTGCGCGCTAGCACGTCGGGCAACGGAGCAGCACGGGCCCTCCGGTCATGCGCACCGCTCACGCCCGCGATGTCGCCGAGAGAGCTATCCACGCTTAGGGCTCCAACCAAGCAAGTCGCCCGCGCTCAGCAGATCCCTAAGCGAGCTACTCGCACTCAGGAGCCATAGCCTGCTCCAAGAGCTCGGCATGCTCCTCCTCGAAAACCGTCCCCACAGGGAAGGCGCGACGGAAGACGAAGTGGGAAATCGGACCGGCTACCAAAAGGTTCCACGGCAGCGCCATCACAAAATTATGCGGGATGTTGATCATCCAGATCGCAGGCACGGAATACAGGTTCGCAAGGATGCCGCCGGGCATGTGCGTCAGACCCTCGCAGGCACCGTACAGCGACATGATGATGACCATGGGAACGACCATGCAGGAGCTGACGGCGAGCGTCATGGCAAGTGGTGAGCTCTTGCCCGGCGTGACCAAGTACTTAAAGGCGAAACCCTTGGCGAGCGGGCTGGCGACGAACCAGTCGCAGCACATGGCAAAAATGTAGGCAACGGGGAAGCCGAGCCACGCAGCGGCAACGACCTCGCCGTTGATGGCCCCGTGCTGCAGGGCAACGTTGTAGATGCTCATCCAGAGCACCATGCAAAAGCACATGATAAAGGTGAACAGCAGGCTCTCTCGTTTGTTGATAGGCATAAAGGGCAGATTCCTCTCTGTGTTGTACCGCGGCGCCACGCAACAAAAACGGGCGGGCAAGATGGAGCTGTTGGAACTTCATCTCGCCCGCCCGTGGTACGCGCGTCTGCGACTACTTATGTGGTGGAACCAGCCTAGCACGAAACGCATGCGCTTCGTAAGCGTTGAGTTTATGAAGATGCAGGGCACCGATAATCCCCCGACCCCATAAGTTGCGGTGGAATACGGACTGTTTTGACCCTTTAAGCAGCAATTCAGTCCCTATTTCACCGCAACTCTTTTGGTGCAAAGTAACCTGTCCCCCTTGTACCAATTAGCTGGTGTGGCGCCAGCGAGGGTCGGTGAGAGTTCTCGCCACACCCAGCCCAACGGGCAGAAACGCTACGATGAGCACTGCGCGCACAAACCAGCCGAGCATATTGACTGTGTCGAAGGTGCACATGTAATACATAGAGCGATAGAGATACAGACCGGGCACCATAATGACAATCGAAGGCACCGTGAGGGCGATGCGCGGGTAGGTGAGCTTGACTTCAGCCAAGCTTGCGAGCAGCCCCGATACCAGCGCGCCGATAAACGCTGCTGCCTCGGGAGGCATTCCCGTGCTGAGGCCCAGGAAGGGAATCATCGTCGGCGCATCGACAAGGGTCAGACGCAGGGTATTGGACACGGCACCGATCAACCCAGCTGCCGCGGCCATCTTTACCGGGCTGTTGAACATCACCGAGAAGCCGAATACGCCAACGAAGCTCATCACCACGCGCAGGAGCGTAAGGGCAAGCGGCGAAAGGCCCAGTGGGGCAAAGTCGTCCGGCGCTAGGCCAACACACTCGGCAACCATCCAACCTACGAGGGTCGCCATCACAATAATCGATACGGCATATGAAAGGCGCTCGATACCGCTTCGCATGTCGAGCTTAGCGATGTCGAGGCCTGCCGTAATGAGCGGAAAGCCGGGAATCACAAAGAGCATGGCGCCGATATAGCCTTCTTGGTGCGACATTGCCCCCGGTATGACCTGGCCAAGGCCGAGCAATGCCAGCAGATACGAAACGCAAGCGAGCGCAACGCCGGTCGTCAGCGCGCTGAACTGACCAAGGCCCTGCTTGAGAATATGGGAGCGAGCAAAATTGCCGACACCAGCGCCTACGAACGCGCAGGCCATCTCGATAGGGCCGCCGCCGAGCAAAAAGACGAAGGCGCCACAAGCACAGGCCGCCGCAAGGCCCTGTTGCCAGGGAGCGTAATCGGGCTTTGAGCTCTCAACGGTCTTGAGCATCTCGTGGTATTCGTGCACGGTAAACCGGCGCCCGTAAATCTCGATTTCCTTTAAGAAGCTCTCCATCATCCAGATGCGATGGGTATTGACTCCCGTTGTGGGCAGGCTGACAACCTCGTTAAAGCAGTGGCCATCTTCGATGCAGGTGCACTCAAACGACAGGAGACTCAGGTCGACGTGAATCGTGACGCCGAGCACGTCAGCAACACGATTCATGGTATCGCGCACGCGCCAGGCACCCGTTCCGCTCGCGAGCATAAGCATACCGGTGCGGCAGATGATGGATGATTTATCGGTGAGCGGCGCATCGACGGCAAGTTCATCGCCTGCCGTCACGATCTGGTGCCAGTCAGTTTTCATATGGAGCGCGCCGGCACGGACACCGTGGTGCATGGGGGCTCTCGAAAGCAGCGAGTCAAGGCGCGAAGACTGTGGGGGCTCCGCCGATTCGCCCTCGTCCTCGTCGGGCTCTTCATCGATCAGATCAAAGGAATCAAGCGGCGCTGGCTCGCGACGGTCGATCAGCTCCTCGTCCTCATCATCAAAGTAATTGAACTGATCGAGCATGTCCTCTTCGATAGCACGCTCGCTCGCATCGTCCATCCCGGTGCTCCCTTCCTATCGACTAACCCCCATCCTAGACAGCGACGGCTAAAGGAAACATAAAAGAGACGGCTGTCATGCGAGCCATGTGTGCAATAGCCGTTGGGTAGTCGTTTGAGAACGCCCCCAATGACTATTGACGGCCAAGGCAACGCCGATGCTATGGCACCGACAGCGAAAACCCGCCAGAGCGAGCAAGGTGCCTTGAAACGAGGCGGCATTGACCTTTTGGTCATGCCGCCGAAGTTGAAAGGCAGATTGCCGCTCTGGCGGGCTTGCAGCGTCGAGCAGTTACGGCGTTTGGTAAAACGCCGTAACCCCCTAGTACATCTTTGCGCCGGCGGGGATGGAAGCGTCGAGCTGGATCAGGTTGAGGCGCTCCTCGCCCTCCTCCACGTGGATGGCGCTGATCAGCATACCGCAGCTGGGAATACCCATCATCTTGCGCGGAGGCAGGTTGGTGATGGCGAGCAAGGTCTTGCCGACCAGGTCCTCGGGCTCGTAATAAGCGTGAATACCGGAGAGGATGGTGCGGTCGGTACCGGTACCATCGTCGAGCGTAAAGTTCAGCAGCTTCTTGGACTTCTTGACGGCCTCGCATGCCTTGACCTTCACAGCGCGGAAATCGCTCTTGGAGAAGGTATCGAAGTCGACGAACTCCTCGAACAGCGGCTCAACGGCGATCTTGGAGTAGTCGAGCGTGGGCTTGAGCGGCTTGACGAACGGGCTTGCGGCGTTGCCGGCCTCGGCAGCCTTGGCAGCGGCGGCACCGGACTGGAAACCCTTCTCGGGCTTCATGTGCGGGAACAGCAGGACGTCGCGAATGGAAGCCTGGTTGGTGAGCAGCATGACCACGCGGTCGATGCCGATGCCGATGCCGCCCGCGGGAGGCATACCGTACTCGAGGGCGCGCACGTAGTCCTCGTCGTACTCCATAGCCTCGTCGTCGCCGCCCGCCTTCTCGGCCATCTGGGCGGCAAAGCGCTCGGCCTGGTCGACCGGATCGTTGAGCTCGGAGAATGCGTTGGCGTACTCGTGGCCGGCGATGACCAGCTCAAAGCGGTGCGTCAGGCGCGGATCGTCCTCAAAACGCTTGGCAAGCGGGCTGACCTCGATGGGGTAATCGCATACGAAGGTCGGGTTGACGATGGTGTCCTCGCCCAGCTCATCGTAAATCTCGGCGATGATCTTGCCAGCAGTCCACTCGGGCTTAATCTCCAGGCCCTTCTCGCGTGCGGCGGCGGCAAGCTCCTCGACCGGCGTGTCGATGGTGACCTGCTTGCCGAGCACGTCCGAGACGATGTCGGTCATGGGACGGCTTGCCCACTCACCGGAAAGATCGATGGTCTGACCCTGGTACTCAATGACCTCGGGGTTGCCGATGGCCTTGTTGGCAGCCTTGATGACACCCTGGGCGAGCGCCTTCATGCCCTCGAGGTCGGAGAAGGCACGGTAGGCCTCCATCGTGGTGAACTCGGGGTTGTGGGTAAGGTCCATGCCCTCGTTACGGAAGATGCGGCCAATCTCGAAGACACGCTCAAAGCCACCGACGATGCAGCGCTTGAGGTGCAGCTCGGTAGCAATGCGCAGGTAGCACTCTTGATCGAGCGCGTTGAAGTGCGTGATGAACGGCTTAGCCGTAGCGCCACCCTGGATAGTCTGCAGAATGGGGGTCTCGACCTCCATGTAGCCGTCGGACTCCATAAAGCGGCGGAAAGTGGAGAGAATCTGCGAGCGCTTGCGGAAGGTCTCGCGAACATCGTCGTTGGCAATCAGGTCGACATAGCGCTGACGATAACGGGTCTCCTTATCGGAAAGACCGTGGAACTTCTCGGGCAACGGACGAACAGCCTTGGAGAGCAGGGTCGCACTCTTGGGGGCAACGGAGAGCTGGCCGCGCTTGGTGCGAACAACCACGCCGGTCACGCCCAGGATGTCACCAAGGTCGAGAGCCTTGAGCGTATTCCAAGCTGCCTCGTCCATGTCGTTGATGCGGCAGAACAGCTGAATCTCGGCGGTAGCGTCGCGCACGACGATAAACATGATCTTGCCCTGACCGCGCTTGGCGACCACGCGGCCGCCGATCTTCACAACGTCCTCGGTGTCCACGCCATCGGCGAGATCGGCATACTTAGCCTCAATGTCGACGACATAGTCCTCAATCTCGGAGTGCTCGGGATAGGGGTTCTGGCCCGCCTCGAACAGGGCGGCGCGCTTTGCCAGACGCGTGGCGCGCTCGTCGTTGAGCGTCGAGGCCTGATCGGCGACGTTCTGGTTCTCTGCCATAAGTTAGCTCCTCAAACTAAAACGCTCCCCAGGATTCGGTCCCAGGGAGCGAAAACATACCTTTACGCGGGACCGTGGTCTAGCGTGCGATCTTGGCGATGGTGTAGACGCGGGTCTTGCCAGAAGGCGTAACGACCTCAACGGAGTCGCCCTCGCCGTGACCGATGATGGCGTGACCGACCGGAGACTCGTTAGAGATCTTGTGCTCGAGCGAGTTGGTCTCGGTGGTACCGACGAGCGTGACTTCCATGACCTCACCGTTGGGATCGATCAGAGAAACGGTGGAACCGATGGAGACGGTCAGATCGCCCGTGGTGGCAGCAACCTGAGCGTTGGCGAGGATGGCCTGAATCTCGGCAATGCGAGCAGCATTCTGGGCCTGCTTGTCCTTGGCGGCATCGTACTCGGAGTTCTCCGAAAGGTCGCCGAACGCGCGGGCTTCCTTGATGTCCTCGACGATCTCCTTGGCGTAATCGCCCTCACGCCAAGCGAGCTCCTCGACGAGCTTCTGGCGGCCCTCAGCGGTCAGTACGATCTGGCTTGCGTCCATACGGATATCTCCCCAACTATGATGTAACGATCAACTGTCAACAAAACGAAAAAGACCGGCTAGCCTGCGGGCAAGCCGGTCAGGTGCTCACCCCAAAGGGATGGGACTACTCTGCGTCCGCGTCGCTGTCCTCTGCCTGCTTTTTCTTGGCAGCAGCGAGCTTGGCCTCGAGCTCTGCGATCTCCTTGTCCTCCTTGGACTCCTCGACCACAACGTCCTCGGCCTGCTTGGTTTCGCCCTTATCGTCGCCCTCCATACCCTCGCGGATATTCTTGACGGTAGAGCCGAGAGACTTGCCGAGCTTCGGCAGGTTCTTAGGCCCGAAGATGATCAAGACAACGACGAGAATAATGATGAGCTCAGGAGCCCTCAGTCCAAACATGTAGACCTCCACAATACAGCGAGACAAGCTCGAATGAGTATACCGCGGGTGCCGCGGTATCACAACAATAGCTAAAAAAAGGGACCGCAAGAAGCGGTCCCTTCTCATGCTCTGGTCGGGTTGACTGGATTTGAACCAGCGACCCCTGCGTCCCGAACGCAGTGCTCTACCAAACTGAGCCACAACCCGTTAGCTCGACTATAGTAACAAAGATTTTCGTCGCGTGCTAGAGAAATTTTTATTTCTTTGTCGCGTCGATTTGAACCGTGTTGGGAATAAGCTCAGTCGCGCAGGCCCACCAGCCATTTTGCTGGGCAGCTCCCGCAAGATGGGCTGCTGCAGCGACGGTATCGCAAATGGCAAACGAGCAGGCACCCGAACCGCACACGTCCACGGCAACGGTTCCCTCCTGTGCGCGCAGCCAGTCGAGAACCGCCTGGATCCGCGGCTCCATCTGCGCGGATATGACGCCCAGATTGTTATGAACGAGCGCATATGCCGCCTCGGCATCGCCGGCGCGTAAGACAGAAGCAATCGCATCGGGTTTTTCCGCGGGCACCGGACTCTCATCAAATCGTCGATAAGCTTCAACCGTTGAAACGCTCGTCTCGTGCGGTTTGACCAATACGACAGGTGTCGCCAGAAGCACAGGATACTCAGTGGCCAGCACATCTCCCCCGCCGACGTAGAATGCGGGACTCGTGTGCAAAAAGAACGGCACGTCGGCGCCGATACCGCGAGCGATGTCATCGAGCGCGGGGTCGGCGCGGTCGATACCCCACAGCTCGGCCAAGGCAACGATGACCGCAGCGGCATCCGTCGAGGGGCCTCCCAGGCCGGCGCACAGCGGGATACGCTTTTCGATCGTCACGCACACGTTGGCATCGCGACCGTAACGCTCGGCCATAGCGATTGCCGCCCGATAGGCCGTATTTTTTTGCATGGGAAAATCGGATGCCGGAACCGTCTGGACGGTCAACGCCTGCGCCGGCGTGACCGTCACGGTATCGGCTAGACCGACGGCTGCCATCAGGGAATCGACCCTGTGATAGCCGCGGGCGTCGCGCTCGGTATGAACCCCCAGATAGAGGTTAATCTTTGCCGGCGCGGTCAGGATGAGGGACCGATCGGTCACCGTTAGTGCTCCTCGAGCTGGTTGCCGAGCGGGGTAAAGATATGTTCGCCGCTCTCGGGGTCGAACAGTTCGACCTGGCCGGTAAGGACATCGATGTACTGGTAGGACTGACGCGATTTGCGGCCGCGACGCTCGTCAACCTCAACGATAAAGACAGCGGGGTGGACGCTCTTGATGGTGCCCATGCGCTCGATGACGCGGGTACGGCCCATGTTGGCCTTAACCTTGACGCGATCGCCCACCATATCGGTCAGCTTCTCGTGGATGTCGTCGACGTGATTGACTTCCATCTCTTCCATGAATAGGGCCTCCAGAGGGTGCAATTCAAAAAGGGGATAATACCCCTAAGATAGACAAAACTCTAATACTATAGCACCCTGTTGCAGCCATACGCAAGCAGCTAAAAAAGCCCGGTCCCAAATACGTACCAGACGATAACCTCACATGACCAGTTCACGTCAGCGAACGACCACCATTCGAGCCAAGGTGTCGCGAAAGAGGAGCGACGCGTACTTTGGTACGCGAGCGACGGTTTGAGCGACAGATTGGCCGAATGGTGGCCGTGCAGCGTCGAGTAGTTACGCGGTTTGGTAAAACCGCGTAACCTAAAGATTGTCTGTGTCCAGAACGATGGTGAACGGACCGTCGTTGACCAGGTCGACCTTCATATCGGCGCCAAAGATACCGTGCGCCACATGCTCAACGTCCTGAGCGACGAGTGTCAAAAAGTACTCGTAAAGTTCGTTAGCGACATCGGGCGCGCCGGCGCCCGTAAATGACGGACGGCGGCCGTGGCGGCAGTCGGCAAACAGCGTGAACTGCGACACCACGAGCACCTCGCCGTCGACATCCGCCAGCGCCAAGTTGGTCTTGCCGTTCTCGTCCTCGTTGATACGCAGCCCGCGGAGCTTGCCCCACAGCTTGTCGGCTTCGGCGCGTGTATCGCCGTTGCCCACGCCCAGCAGCACCAAGTAGCCGCGTCCAATACGGCCCACGCACTCGCCGTCGACTGTCACGCTGGCGTTGAGCACGCGCTGCACCACCGCACGCACGGTCTACTCCTCGCCCGTCAGCTTGGCGGACAGATGCTCGAGCGCATGGAAACGATGGCTGATGGCGTTCTTCTCGTCCGCCGTGAGCTCGGCCATGGTCTTGCCCGGCGTATCGACCGGCAGGAACAGCGGGTCGTAGCCAAAACCGTGTTCGCCGCGGCCCTCGTGCGCGATAACGCCTTCGCAGGCGCCCTCGCCATAGGTGACCAGGCCGTCCGTATCGATAAGCGCGACGACGCTCATAAAGCGCGCGGTACGGTCCTCGTCTGCCACGCCTTCCAGGTTAACGAGAAGCTTGGCGTTGTTGGCGGCATCGTCGCCATGCACGCCCGCATAGCGCGCGCTATACACGCCCGGCTCGCCGTCCAACGCATCGACGACCAAGCCGGAGTCGTCGGCGATGGCCATAAGGCCCGTCTCCTCGACCGCAGCCTGCGCCTTGATGATGGCGTTCTCCAAAAACGTCGTGCCGTTTTCCTCGGGGTCCTCAAAATCGCCCAGCTGGCCGAGCGCCACAAAGCGCACCTCGGGCATGACCTTGCCCAAAATGGCCTCGATCTCGGTGAGCTTATGGGCGTTGCCGGTTGCCACGACGATGGTCGCCGCCGGGTCGAGGGTGTCGATGTCAATCTTCTCAAGTGCCATAGCTGGTCTCCTTTGTCTCTATAGCAATGCCGAGTTGAGGACGACGAGGACTTCGGCCTCTCTCCCGTCTCAATCAACGGCAGTCTTATACTTCGACGTTTTCCCAGATAAAACCTGCCAAAATAAACCTGTCCCTTTTTGGCAGGTTAGGCGAGGGCTTGGCGCTGAAGCTCGATGAGCTCGGCGATACCCTTGTCACCCAGGTCGAGTAGGGCGTTGAGACGCTTGCGATCGAAGGGCGCCTGCTCGCCGGTACCCTGGAGTTCGATCATCTCACCGGAATCGGTGGCGACGAGGTTCATGTCGACCTCGGCGTGGCTGTCCTCGGAATAATCCAAGTCGAGCAGGGTGTTGCCGTCGACGACGCCCATGGAAATGGCGGCAACCTGGCCCGTGAGCGGGATGCGCTCGAGTTTTCCCGCCTCGACCCACATGACAAGGGCGTCGTGCAGCGCCAACCAGGCACCGGTAATGCTCGCCGTACGCGTGCCGCCATCGGCCTGGATCACATCGCAGTCGACGGTAACGGTGTACTCGCCGAGCGCCTTCATGTTGACGACGGTACGCAGGCTGCGGCCGATAAGCCGCTCGATCTCCATGGAGCGGCCCTTGCGGTTGGCATGCTCGCGCTTGCAGCGTTTACCGGTCGAGGCCGGCAGCATCGCATATTCCGCCGTTACCCAGCCGGCCTTGGCGCCCTTGCGCCAACCCGGCACACCCTCCTCGATGGTGGCGGCGCACAGTACGCGCGTGTCGCCGAACTCGGCCAGGCACGAGCCGTGGGCGTGCTTCATGACGCCGCGGGTGAGCTTAACGGGGCGCAGCTCGTTGGCGGCGCGGCCGTTGGCGCGGTTGACCTGCATGTATTCCATGGAACTATCCTTTCGGCAAAAGATGTGGCGAAGACTCCGGCGACATTGCGAGCCTAACCGAGTTCGTCGATATCGACGTGCTCGATGCTTTTGAGCGGCTGGCCAAAGATAAAGCTACCCGCCACCGCAAACTCGGCAATGTTGTCAGACGTGGTGGCAAAGCGATGCTGTGGCTCGGCGGTATCGCCCGCCAGCTGCTCACGGCGCGTGAGGATATCGGTCAGCTCGCGGGTGGTCTCCTCGGCGGAGCTCACCACGCGCACCCCGGGTCCCAGCTCATGGCGGATGGGACCCACCAGCAGCGGGAAGTGCGTACAGCCGAGCACCACGGTATCGATGCCGCGATCGTGCAGCGGCTCGACTGTGGCGCCGACCAGCGCGCGAACGGCTGGCGTATCAAAAATATCCTCGTTCTCGAGCCACTGCTCCTGCAGGTGCGCGCCCGAGGCGAGCTCGTGCTCGACGACCTCGACAAAGCTCGAGGCCGGGCAGCCATACACATCGACACCAGCATCCAAGTCCTGAATGGCGCGCGTGTAGGCACCCGAGCGAATGGTGAGGTTGGTGGCGAGCACGCCCACGCGACGCGTACGCGTGCTGTTGATGGCAGCACGTGCGCCCGGAGCGATCACGCCGATCACGGGAACGTCAAGCACTTGCTGAGCCAGACGCAAGGCCGCGGCGGTCGCCGTGTTACAGGCGATGACCATGATCTTAACGTCGTGCCTCGATAGCCAGCGGCCCGCCTGCAGCGCAAACGAGCGAACCTCGTCCTCGGTGCGGGTGCCATAAGGGCAGCGCTTAGTGTCACCGAAATAGTAGACGGACTCGTGCGGAAGTGCCGTTGCGATCGCGCGCGCGACCGTTAAGCCGCCCAGGCCCGAGTCGAACACGCCGATCGGACGCGTGTCCCCGGCCAGATTATCGATATCGGACATTACCTCACCAGATTCTCTCTCGAAAAATGCGACCATGCGTGATGCGTCGCGCTACGAACGGGCCGCGACCAACAGCTCGGCCGTTGCCACCCAACCGTCGACAATCTTGCCGCGCGTAATATAGGCATTGTCGCAGGCATCCAAGAACTCCGGGGCACCGGCGCTCGTCAGACCGTTCTCGACCAGACAGAACATGCCAACATGGTCGGCCATGTAGAAGTCGGACTCGGAGTCGCCGAGCGCAAGCGTCTCCTCGAGCTCGATCCCCAGGTGCTCGCAGAAGCGCGCAATGGCAACGCCTTTGTTGAGACCCGCCGGATTGATGTTGAAGGCGCGGCCGTCCTCGACGCGATTAAGCTCGAGCGTCGTCGGCTTGGACAGGTGAGTCAGATGGCCGTTGCAAGCCCAGACCAGACCGCAGCCGGCCTCGTCCAGGATGGCCTGGACCTCATCGTCGGGCACATCGCCGCGCATGCCGACGGTGACCTCACGGTACTTGTAGCCGGTCGACATGTCGTTGTGGTATTCGATCTTGTGCGGCCAGCGGGCAAGGATCTTCTCGCACACGCCGGTCTGCTCGATCACCTGGTGCGGCGTGAGACCGCAGGCGGGGTCGTAGGGCATGTCGCCCGTCAGGTACTCCCAGTCGTTGGCCTTGAGGTCGTACATGACCAGGCCGCCCATCTCGCCGATGTAGGAGTTGAGGCCGAGCACGCGGGCGTCCTCATGGATCATGGTGCGATTGCGACCCGAGGTGGGGACCACCTGGATGCCGGCACGGGCGAGCGCGACAACCGCCTCGACGAGCTTGGTCGAGGGATTGCCGTCGTTATCGCGCAGTACACACGAGCCGGGGGCGAGCATCGTGGCGTCCAGATCGGTAAAGACATACTTGACCTTGGCAAGACGCTCGCGCACCTCGCCCGAAAGCTCGGCAACGGTCGGCAGGATGTTGTGGGACATGGTCACTCCGTTTACATAGAAGGGGCTGGTCTAGGCGTCGTACGCCGCAAGGGTGCGCTTGAGAATCGAACCGTCGCGCTCACAAGGCTCGGGTCCGTTCTTGCGCAGCATACACTCTTCCTCGCCCTTACCGGTCACGATGACCACGGCAGGACGGACAGTTTCGCGCACGGCAGTCTCGATAGCGGCAACGCGATCAGTCACGATTTGCCAGTTATCATTTCCCTGCGCTTGAACGTTGCGCGCGATCTCGGCGCAGATGTCCTCGACATCCTCGGGGCCGGGGTCATCCTCGGTAATCACGATTCGGTCGGCATACTTGCCAGCGGCGATGCCCATCGTGGTGCGTCGATCGACACCCTTACCGCCCGTAGCGCCAAATACAACCGCCAGCTCGCGCTCGGGATAGTTCTCGCGCAAGTCGCGCAGGAGTGTCTCGAGGCTCATGCCGTTATGTGCAAAATCGACGATGCCCAGGATTTTGCCCGATACGGACGGATAGAGCTCCATACGACCGGGAACGAAGACGCCCTCAAAGCCATGGACGATACCCTCTTCGGAAATGCCCAGGGCCTCGGCGCAGGCAATAGCGGCAAGCGCGTTGGACACATTGAACTTAACCGGCGTGGGAATCACAATGTCACGCGTAAAACGGGGCGTGCGCACCGTTGCCACCACGCCGCAGTCGCCATTGCGAATCGCCAGCGCAAGCACGTCGGCACGCTCGTCGGTCAGGGAGAACGTCACCGTACGTTCGCAACGAGATGCCGCCTCGAGCACGCGATCGACCTTATCCATATCGAGATTGACCACGGCAAAACGGCTCTGCAAGAAGATTTTGAGCTTGCTGGCAAAGTAATCCTCGAGCGTCGGATGCTCAATCGGCGAAATGTGATCCTCGCCGATATTGGTAAAGGCGCCGACTTCAAAGTCAATCTTGCCCGTACGCTCGTATTTGAGGCCCTGACTCGATGCCTCCATAACCAGCCACGGGGCACCCGCCTCCGCAGCATGTGCGATGCGGGACTGCAGCAGGAAGGATTCGGGGGTCGTCAGCTTGGAAGGGCCCGTCTCGATGCCGTCGTCGAACTCAATGCCCGTATTAAGAGCGGGTCGATGACAGCCCGTAAGCTTGGCCTCGTTGGCGAGGATGCCGCGCAGATAAAAGCTGCAGGTCGACTTGCCCTTGGTGCCTGTAAAGGCGCAGACCTTCACCTTACCCGACGGGTGCCCATAAAAGGCATCTGCCACCACGGCGAGCGTGCGACGAATATCGCTCACAATCACCGCGGGAAGATCAACATCGTAATCGACCTCGGAAACGTAGGCCACGGCGCCATCGGCGATTGCCGAAAGCAGGTACTCGCGCTTAAACGCACGGCCTTTGCAGACAAACAACGTGCCCGGACGCACCTGGCGCGAGTCATCAGTCGCAAACTCAATGCGCTGGTCGCACGAAGCGCTCGGTCTGGAAACAACAAGGTCATCTTCCTCGAGCAACTCTATATAGCGCATCAGAGTTAGCTTCTCTTGTGTCGGACTCGACATACAAAGACCTCTCTCGCTAAATTCAGCCTTAAAGGGCAGAAGACGTCCCGCGGCAGAAACGATGAAACATTCTGTATTATCAACCATCCTAATATGCCACCTGACCTTGCGCGCATCACAGCCTTCTAAAAAATTGCATGGACTGTGCCGTGGTCTAATAAATGGCAACGGTGTTCACTCCATGTAAAAACAAGGAAATCTGGGTGCTGTTCTTTAACATAGCGTTCGCAACCACGTCCCGCCGCTTCGTCTGAAGATCGGGACGTGGTTTTTTCGGTTCGCTCGGCGCTTATGCCCTATCACGAAACAAAAGATTGGCATGATAGTAAAGATTATTTGACATCAGCTGCCGCAATCCTTGCGGCAGTACACCTGAGCCGTCAGCAGAAAGGATCTTGCATGTGCGGTTTTGTCGGTTTTACCGGTACAGATGAACAGAGTGAGCTGGTTCTCACGGCCATGATGAATCGCATCATCCACCGTGGTCCCGATATGGGCGGCCAGCATATCGTCGACAACGTTGCCCTTGGTTTTCGTCGTCTTTCGATTCTCGATCTTTCCGAAGCTGGAGCCCAGCCCATGTCGAGCGACGACGGCAAGGTCACGATTGTCTTCAACGGAGAGATCTACAACTTCCAGGAGCTTCGTGCCGAGCTGGAGGCGGCCGGCTACGCCTTCCACTGCAACGCTGATACCGAAGTCCTGGTACACGGTTACGAGGAGTGGGGCGAGGACCTGGTCAACCGTCTGCGCGGCATGTACGCGTTCGTGATTCACGACCAGAACAAGAACAAACTCTTTGGTGCTCGTGACATCTTTGGTATCAAGCCGTTCTATTACTACCAGGCATCCGATGGCTCGCTGCTGTTTGGCTCCGAGATCAAGAGCTTCCTGGACCATCCCAAGTTTGAGAAGGCTGTCAACCACGACGCGCTGCGCCCCTACCTGACGCTGCAATTCCCTGCCACGGAGGAGACCTTCTTTAAGGGCGTGTTCAAGCTTGCCCCGGCGCATTGCTTTACGTATGACCTAACGACCAACACCATGGACATCAAGCGTTACTGGAGCTGTGACTTCACCGACGACAACTCCAAGACCTTCGAGGAGTACGTGGACGAGTGCGACAAGGTCGTGCACGAAAGCGTCGCTGCGCACCGAATCGCCGATGTTAAGGTGGGCTCGTTCCTTTCTGGCGGTGTGGACTCCAGCTACATTGCCGCCTGTCTCATGCCCGACACCACGTATTCCGTCGGCTTCGATTACAAGAACTTCAACGAGACCAACTACGCTGCCGAGCTTTCCGACAAGCTGGGCATCAAGAACGTGCGCAAGATGATTACCGCCGACGAGTTCTTTGATGCACTGCCCGATATCCAGTACCACATGGACGAGCCGCAATCGAACCTGTCCAGCGTGCCGCTGTACTATCTGGCGCAGATGGCTTCCAAGGAGGTCACCGTCGTCCTTTCGGGCGAGGGTGCCGACGAGCTGTTTGCCGGCTATGAGTGGTACGAGGACACCCCCGAGATGCGCACCTTTAAGAAGCGCGTGCCGCTCGGTGTACGTCGCGCCCTGGGCTCACTCGTTCAGCATCTCCCCTACTTTAAGGGTCACAACTTCCTGACGAAATGCGCCGAGGTTCCCGAGCGCTGGTATGTGGGTCAGGCAAAGGTGTTCGATCCCTCCGAGGTCGACGAGGTGCTCAAGCCCGCTTATGACACCGGCAAGAACGCCGCCGAGATGTGCGCCGAGTACTACAAGCAGGTTCCCAACTGCTGCGAGCTTTCCAAGAAACAGTATCTGGATATGAACATGTGGCTGCCGGGCGACATTCTGCTCAAGGCCGACAAAATGTGCATGGCGCATTCTCTGGAGCTTCGCGTCCCGTTCCTGGACAAGAAGGTCATGGAGTTTGCCGAGCACATTCCCGCCAACTACCGTGTTAACGAAGAAGGCTGCAAGCTCGTCCTGCGTCACGCCGCCAACCGCACGCTGCCCGACGAGTGGGCAACGCGCAAGAAGGTGGGCTTCCCTGTACCGGTCAAGTTCTGGCTGCGCGAGCAAAAGTATTACGACTACGTAAAGGAATACTTCACCGCGCCGTGGGCTGCTGATTTCTTTGACACCGATGCGCTCATGAAACTGCTCGACGATCACTTTAAGGGTCGCGCGCTCAACCAGCGCAAGATCTATACCACGCTGACGTTCCTCATTTGGTACAAGCGCTTCTTTATCGACGAGGACAAGGGCGCTAAAGTCGCCGCTTAGTTTTCGTTATGAATTAGCGGTGAACCACGCAGGGTTTCCGCTATACTCAATCCCTGCGGGCGATTGGCGCAACGGTTAGCGCAGGTGCTTTACACGCACAAGGCTGGGGGTTCGAATCCCTCATCGCCCACCATTGAATTGTTAGGCCTCCAGTGATGGAGGCCTTTCTTTTTTGTGCCCGGTACATGGAATTCGAACCCGCAAGGGTGCGGAGCTGAGGAAACGCGAAGCGTTTTCCAGCGCAGCACGCGAGGGCCGTAGGCCCAAAGCGAGGGCGGGCGGCGAAGCCGCACGCGGACATCCCTCATCGCCCACCACTGATTTGATAGGCTCCCAGCTATGGGGGCCTTTCGTTTTTGGGCCCATCGCAGAGGGATTCGAACCCGTCAACACGTCTGTCACAAAGGCCGTGGCCAAAAAATGGCAAAAATGAGTACTGTTACTAATTTTGTAGCAGCGGTATTTGGATATGACTGGGTAAATCTAGCCTTGAATCAGCGATTTGAAGCCTTTGCTACTAGTTTTCCACTAACATAATTGAACATGTGTGGTCTAACTAATCCTAAATAGTCGGTTTCATATGAGATTCAACTGGTGACAGTACTCATATTTGGCATTTTTTGTCCAGAGGCTCTCCTGACCATTGTAGATTTACGGCAAAAAGGGTTCCAGACCGTCCAAAGATGCATCAAATGACGCACCGACAATCTGGAACCCGTTCAAACTGGCTATGTTTTACTCTCGCTAAGCCAAAACACCCGCCAGGATCTCGATCAGGTTGTCCACGTCGGCCTCTTCGCACACGAGCGGCGGCAGGAAGCGCAGCGTATGTGCGCCTGTAGCGTTGATCACGGCACCAGCCCCCAATGCACGGGCCACGACGTCGTGTGCATCACCCGCGGCATCATCCAAATCGCAGCCGAGCATCAGGCCGCGACCACGCACCTCTACCACATGCGGAAGCTTAGCCAGCGCCTGCTCCATATAAGCACCCACCTTGGCAACATGCTCGGCAAAATCGCCGCGCACGAGCGCAGAGAGCGTCGCGGCGCACGCCGCGACAGCCAAGCAGCTACCGCCAAAGGTCGAGCCGTGGTCACCCGGCTTAAACACGTCGGCGATCTCCTTCTTTGCCACCACGGCACCCATGGGCACGCCATCGGCAATGCCCTTGGCAAGGCTCATGATGTCGGGCTCCACGCCATAGGTCTGGAACGCAAACGGCTTACCCGTGCGGAAGATACCACACTGGACCTCGTCGGCAATAAGCACGGCACCCACCTCGTGCGCCAAGTCGCGCGCCGTAGCCATAAACTCCTCGGTCATGGGATGCACACCGCTCTCGCCCTGGATTGGTTCGAGCATCACGGCACAGATTTCACTGCCCAGTTGCTTAAAGATTGCACGCAGCTCATCCACATCGTTGGGTGCGCAGGCCACAAAGCCACCCGGCAGCGGGCGGAAACTGTCCTGCAGCCGATCCTGCATGGTCGCGGCAATGGTCTCGAGCGTACGACCGTGAAAGCCGCCGCGCATGCACACGATGGTGTTGCCAGCGTTGCCGGCACGCTTGGCGTACAGACGCGCGAGCTTCATAGAGCCCTCGTTGGCCTCGGCACCGGAATTGGCAAAGAACGTCTCCCACACCTGCTCGCCCGCAGCCGGGGCACCGAGCGCAGCGGCCGTGGTCTCATCGCCGGCGGCAATGGCATCGGCCAGCACGCACGCACCATCTACGTCGTCGTTGGCAAGCTTGGACAGCAGCGCCGCGACCTGTCCACGCTGCTCGATGTAGAAGTAGTTAGACACATGCAGAAGCTTTTTGGTCTGAGCCTCGAGCGCCGAGAGCACTGCAGGGTTGCCGTGGCCAAGGCTGCACACACCGATACCAGCGAGAAAGTCGAGATACTCACGACCATCGTCACCGATGAGCTTCATACCGTGACCTTCGACAAACTCTACCGGCGAGCGACCAAAGGTATGCATAACGTAATGGGATTCGAGTGATTGCTGAGTTGCAAGTGACATGAGATGCCTTTCGTTGGGCGCCGTACGGCGCAGGGCTATGGGTGCAGGGACGCGACGACCGCGGGTCGGCTAGACCGTCTGGAGCTTCTCGACCTCGTCGAGGTTCTCGGTCAGACGCGCCGCAAACGTCGAAAGCGGATGCGGATGCGTATCGAACTCGTAGGCCGTCTCGGTGGAGTGGATCACGGTACCGACGCCAGCATCGGTCAGCAACTCCAGCAGCAGCGAGTGCGGCGTCGTGCCGTTGATGATGTGGGCTCGGAACACGCCAGCAGCAAGCGCATCGACGGCGGCGCGCAGCTTGGGAATCATACCCTTGTCGACTTCTCCGCCGTAGAGCATCTCGTTGACCTCGTCGAGCGTCAGGTTGGAGATAAGCGAGTCCTTGTCGCTAAAATCCTTGTACAGGCCGTCGACATCGGTCAAAAAAATCGCCTTATGCGCGTGAAGCGCCGCCGCAACGGCACCGGCAGCGGTGTCGGCATTGATGTTGAAGAATCCGCCGTCCTCCCCCGCCGCGACGGTAGCGATAACGGGAATGTACTCGCTATCGAGCAAGCGCTCGATATAGTCGGTGTTGACGTGCGCCACTTTGCCCACGCGACCGAGCTCGGGGTCGAGCGGCTCGGCGATGAGTGTGCCGGCATCGCTGCCCGACACGCCTACGGCCAGGTTGCCGTGGTGGTTGATGGCGGCGACCAGCTCCTGGTTAACCTTGCCGCCCAGCACCTCGCGCACGATATCCATAGTCGCCGGCGTGGTCACGCGCTGGCCGTTCTTAAACTCGACGGGAATATCGTAATGGCTCAGTGCCTCGTTGATAGCCTTGCCTCCGCCATGCACGATGACGGGGCGCATGCCGATGATCTTGAGCAAAACGATGTCGCTCATCACATCGCGGCGCAGTTGCTCATCGACCATGGCCGCTCCGCCATACTTGATAACGACCGTCTTGCCGGTCAGGTTTTTAATCCACGGCAGCGCTTCGAACAGCAGCTGCGCGGTTGCTTCGTTGGATTCGCTCGAACGACAATCGCGTGCGAATTTCATAATCTGCCTCGTCTTTCGTATCGTTATCGCGCCGTGCTCCGCTGCCCGCAATCGCGGCAAGATGCGCAGCACGCCTGGAATCTAGGAACGGTAGTCGCCGT
This sequence comes from uncultured Collinsella sp., assembly GCA_902478945.1. Lineage (GTDB taxonomy): Bacteria > Actinomycetota > Coriobacteriia > Coriobacteriales > Coriobacteriaceae > Collinsella. The sequence continues at coordinate 1,955 of CABSMX010000006.1, read as the reverse complement.
TGATGGAGATGTACTCGTGCGTGAGGTCGCAGGTCCACACGGTCGTTGCCGCGTCGCCTGCGCCCAGGTCGGCCGAGATCACGATCTCGGGCGCCTCAAAACGTCGCAGAGCCTCGTCCTCGTCAAAGGGAACAGTCAGACCGTCGCGACAGACGGGCATGCCCATCATGTCGATGGAAACGTCTTCCTGATTAAACTTCACGCCGCACTTGCCAAGCGCCATGGCGACGCGGCCCCAGTTGCAGTCGTGACCAGCGATGCAGGTCTTGACGAGCGGCGAGTTGGCGACGGCACGGGCGGCGATATCGGCTTCCTCGTCGTTGGCGGCACCGGCAACGTTAACCGTCACGAGCTTTGACGCACCCTCGCCATCGGCCGCGATGTTGCGCGCCAGGCTCTCGCACACCTCGTGCACGGCAAAGGCCAACTCGTCAAAGGCGTCAGTGCCCTCGGCGATGGCCTCGGCATCTGCGGCAGCAGCGCCGGAAGCGAGCATAATGCAGGTGTCGTTGGTCGAGGTATCGGAATCGACCGTCACCTTATTGAAGGTCTGCTTAACGGTCGAGAGCAACAGGGCGTGGAGCGCCGACGGCTCGACGGGGGCATCGGTAGTAATGACCGCGATCATGGTGGCCATATTGGGCATGATCATGCCCGAGCCCTTGCACATGCCGCCCACCGTATAAGCGTTGCCCGCATGACCCGCAGCCTCACTGCGGTAGCGAACGGCATACTCCTTGGAGTGCGTATCGGTCGTCATGATGGCACGGGCCGCATCGGCACCGCCATGGGCAGAGAGTGCCTCGTAGGCGGACGGGACGGCCGTCTCAAACGTGTCAATCGGCAGAATCTGTCCAATCACGCCTGTGGATGCAACTAGGATCTGCTGGGGTTCACAGCCGATGACCTGCGACGCGATATTGCATGTCTCTCGCGCGCAGGCAAGGCCGGTCTCGCCCGTGGCGGCATTCGCGTTGCCGGAGTTGATTGAAACGCCGGCGATGATGCCATAGCCCTTGTCCGCACCGCCCAGGTGGGCACGGCTCACCTGCACGGGCGCCGCGCAAAAGCGGTTGGTCGTAAACACGCCGGCGCCTGGACAGGGCTTATCGGGCACGACGAGCGCATAGTCCAAGCGCTCGGGATTCTTCCGGAATCCTGCATGGATGCCTGCGGCCTTAAAGCCAGCCGCTGCCGTAACGCCACCCTCGACGGCGCGTATCTTGATATCAATCAGGTCGGTATTCATCGTCCCTACGACTCCTTATATCAGACAAAAAAGCGGGCATCGGCTGGCACGCCATACCGGTCGCAACTACTAGACCAGCTTGAAAGCGGCGCCCAACTCGATACCCGACCACCAAATCGTTAACAATCGAATGTGCTACACCGGGCACGCCACTGTGGGCAAGCCTCGTCGCTCGTCAAAGCCAAAAACGATGTTGGCGCACTGGACCGCCTGGCCCGCAGCACCCTTGCACAAATTGTCGATAGCACCCGTCGCCACCAGCACGCCCGCACGCTTGTTGAGCGCAAGGCCAATCTGGGCAGCGTTGGTGCCGACGACCGAAGCCGTCTTGGGCTGCTGGCCGGCATCGAGCACGCGCACAAAGGTGCGACCGGCGTAGAACTTCTTGTAATGGTCGACGACGTCCTCAAGGGCCAACGTGTCGAGAGTCTGCGGCGCGAGCGGCATCGTCACCGTGGAAAGCAGGCCGCGCTTGAGCGGTGCCAAGTGCGGAGTAAAGACGACGCGATCGGTCAGGTCCAGGATCTGCTCAATCTCGGGCGTATGGCGATGTTTGCCTACGCCATAGGCCTCCAGGTTCTCGTCCGCGCTACAAAAATGGGTGCGAGCGTTGCAGGACTTACCGGCGCCCGTCACGCCACTAATGGCATCGACGATTACGGGGCCGTTCTCTGCCACCCAGCCCGCACGCACGGTAGGAGCGGCA
>CABSMX010000005.1 GCA_902478945.1 uncultured Collinsella sp. | reverse complement strand
GCACTCATACAGACCGGCATACCCCAGGCTGATGGTGGAATAGCCGCCCACGAGCAGTTTGTCGATCGTCTCGCCCTTCTTAAGGCGCGCCAGGGCGCCGTACTGCCACAGAATCGGTGCGGCATCCGAAAGCGTGCCCATCAGGCGCTCATGACGGCACAGCAGGGCACGATGGCACAGCTCAAGGCGCTCGTCGAAGATCTTCCAGAACTTGTCCATGTCCTGATGCGAGCTCAGTGCGACATCGGGCAGGTTGATGGTCACAACACCCTGGTTAAAGCGGCCATAGTACTTAGGTTTGGTCGGGTCATAGTTCAGCGCGTTGGCAACATTGTTAAAGCCGTTGCCCGAACGGTCGGGCGTCAGGAAGCTGCGGCAACCCATGCAGGTGTAGCAATCGCCATTGCCGGCGGTCTCACCCTTAGACAGCTTGAGCTCACGCATCTTCTTCTCAGAGATGTAGTCGGGCACCATGCGCTTGGCGGTGCACTTGGCAGCCAGCTGGGTCAGGTAGAAGTACGGGGAATTCTCGTGAACGTTATCGTCCTCGAGCACGTAGATAAGCTTGGGGAATGCCGGGGTAATCCACACGCCAGCCTCGTTCTTAACGCCCTCGTAGCGCTGGCGAAGCGTCTCCTCCACGATCATGGCAAGGTCGTGCTTCTCCTGAGGCGTACGGGCCTCGTTGAGATACATAAAGACCGTCACGAACGGCGCCTGGCCATTCGTGGTCATAAGGGTCACGACCTGATACTGAATCGTCTGGACGCCGCGACGGATCTCGTCACGCAGACGGTCCTCAACGACCTCACGGACCTTCTCGGCAGACGCAGAGACGCCAAGCTCCTCGAGCTCGCGGGCAACCTCGCCGCGAATCTTCTGACGGCTCACCTCGACAAACGGAGCCAGGTGGGTCAGCGAAATCGACTGGCCGCCATACTGGGAAGAGGCGACCTGGGCGATAATCTGCGTCGCGATATTGCAAGCAGTCGAGAAGCTGTGCGGCTTCTCGATCAGCGTGCCCGAGATAACGGTGCCGTTCTGGAGCATATCCTCCAGGTTCACCAGGTCACAGTTATGCATGTGCTGGGCAAAGTAGTCCGAATCGTGGAAGTGAATCAGGCCCTCGTTGTGGGCATCCACGATCTCCTGGGGCAGCAGCACGCGCTGCGTCAGGTCCTTGGAAATCTCGCCGGCCATGTAGTCGCGCTGGACGGAGTTGACGGTCGGGTTCTTGTTGGAGTTCTCCTGCTTGACCTCTTCGTTATTGCACTCAATCAGCGACAGGATCTTGTCATCGGTCGTGTTCTTTTGGCGCTTCAGGCTCTGAACATAGCGGTAGATGATGTAGTGGCGAGCGACCTCGTAGCAGTCGAGACGCATAATCTCGTCCTCGACCAGATCCTGGATCTCCTCGACCGATACGGTGTGGCCGGCCTTCTCACATGCCTCGGCGACGTTTTGTGCCGCATAGATCACCTGGCGGTCGGTAAGGCGAGAGCCTTCCTCGACCTCCAAGTTTGCGGCGCGGATCGCATTGACGATCTTATCGATGTCAAAGGTAACCTCGGTGCCGCTGCGCTTGATGATCTTCATCCTCTTGCCTCTTTCGCATCGTAGCCTCATTGCGCTTCAGGGCCAAACGATGCCCGGCAGGGCTTGCCCCTGTCTTGCGGCGCCGTCGCGCAATCTGTGTTCTCGATAACCATAGGCCCTCATGCGGACAATCCTCGCAGCCATTCAAGGGGCCCAAAGATCTATCCAAATGGGGCGAATAAGGTTCTCGTTCTCTGTCCGCCATCTATCATACGACAAAGAGGCATCTATATCCTGTATTCTTTTTTTAGGTCAAACACAACATATAGTGTTTCAGCAGGTCAAAGCAATTGGTCAATTTGCAGACGCATTATAAATGAAAGCCTCTTGGCAGACTGCTAAAACGTTATCAACCCAACTACCTGCACAGCAGTTTTGAAACCCCCTCAACCGTGCCGCCGCCAAATAGCACCAAAACCAAGCCGCTCACGCCAAAAGAATCCAAAAGATTATGCTTGACCAACATGTTGCGGTCATGATGGGCCAGGACACATGCAATCTGCCGGCACCCCTACGGGATGCGAAGACCATCGCGTAGGGACCTTGGATCAATATTTGATGACTTATTTGGCGGCGCGCTTGGTGGCAAAAAACAAAACAGCCCAGAGGACATAGCCTCTGAGCTGCGAACATTTGGTGGGCGTTAGAAGATTTGAACTTCTGACCTCTTCCGTGTCAGGGAAGCGCTCTCCCCCTGAGCTAAACGCCCAAATGGAGCGGACAACGGGGCTCGAACCCGCGACCCCAACCTTGGCAAGGTTGTGCTCTACCAACTGAGCCATGTCCGCCTGCGAGGATTTAATATACGGGATGATCGCCCCGAATGCAAGAACTATTTTCGAATAATTTGAAAATAGTTCGAGCCTCTGGAACGGATTGACCAATCAGGCGAAAAGAACTGATGGCCCACTCCCCCGGCCACAACAGCGAGCGGGCTCCGGGTGCCCCAGGTTGCCGCGAAAGAGGAGGGAAGCGTACTTTATGTACGCGACCGACGATTGAGGGGCAAGATGGGGCACCCGGAGCCCGCGCAGCGTCAACAAAAAACGCGGTTCGTTAGAACCGCGTAAGATAGTTGGAGCGGACAACGGGGCATCCGCGCATCCGCTTCGCGGATCCGCACCGGCTTCGGTCGCCCGTCGGCGACCTCGCCAGCTCGCTACAAACGCTCCGCGTTTGCTTAGCGCTCGCTCCCTCTCGGGTTCGAGCCCAGGCGATGAGTACAAAAAGCCCGGCTACCGTGGTAGTCGGGCTGTTGCGCTTGGAGCGGACAACGGGGCTCGAACCCGCGACCCCAACCTTGGCAAGGTTGTGCTCTACCAACTGAGCCATGTCCGCATATGTAAAACAAAACGGGCGCCGGAGCGCCCGGATGTTGCCTGGAGGCGAAGCCCGGATTCGAACCGGGGGTAAAGGCTTTGCAGGCCTCTGCCTTACCACTTGGCCACTTCGCCGAAAAAGGACTGTTAAGAACGGTCCGGAAATGCAATGGAGCGGACAACGGGGCTCGAACCCGCGACCCCAACCTTGGCAAGGTTGTGCTCTACCAACTGAGCCATGTCCGCTTGCGGGTTATTAATTTACGCGAGTTATCCAAAAGACGCAAGTACTTTTTTCAAAAAAGTTGCTCAAAGCAAGTTCACGCAGGGAAATCATGTCAACCCAAGGCGCTAAGCGCACGATTCCAATGCCGAGCTAAACAGCTTCACCATCCGAACGCGTGTGCCGGCACCATCCGTGCGACGGGTAACCTCCACATTATCGACGAGCATGCGCATAAGCTTGATACCACGTCCGCGTTCCTCGGATGCCACCGGCTCGCTCGCCCCATCGATAGAATAGCCAGCGCCCCGATCAAGCACCTCGAGCACAACACGGTCCCCGTAGGCCTGAACCGTCAGGATACAGCCAACACCGCCCGCATGGTCATACGCGTTACCCAATGCCTCCCCCAGCGCCAATGCGACGTCATAACGTTCATCACGCCTCAGGGGAAGTGATTCGAGAAGCTCGGCCACACGGTGCCGATAATACGGGAGATTCTCGATGCCTCGCTGCACTTCGATGCTCTTGCTCCATCGTGGCAACTCTCCCACCGGAATGGCGGGAATCGACTCACGCGCCGGACCCGCAACATGAAGGATGTCGACAAGTCGGGCAATCTCCAAAAAGCGAACGACCTCATCGGAGGCGTTAACGAGCGAAAGCAGGCCCTCTCGCCTCATGAGCTCTCTGGCACGTGTAAGCAAAAACGCCAAACCCGTCGAGTCGATAAAGCCCACAGCCTGGCAATTGATGACAACGCGACGCACGCCCCGGTCGATCAAATTATCCAACCGTCGGCGCAGCACGGACACCGAGGCGATGTCGACATCACCCGGTGGCGTCAGAACCGCTATGTCATTCCACTCATTCATACGACCATGGTTCCCCAAAAGAGCTCGCTCGATGCATACATATCTGCAACCGCGCAGATTTTGCCCGTCAAGCATCGCGGTCTACGATCGACCCCGTAAAAACTCAAGGGAAACCAGCGCGATGTCATCGTCCAGCGCCGACTCGGTAAAGCGGTCAAGCTCGCCCAAGACCTTATCGCAGATTCCCGATACGCCCTCACCCGAGACAGAGAGCAGAAGGTCACGAAGGCGCTGCTCGCCAAAGAAAGCACCCGAGCGATCCCGTGCTTCGATTGTCCCGTCGGTATACATAAATAGCATGTCGCCAGGAGCGAACGTAAACACACCCGTCTCGTACACCATGCTCTCAAAGGCACCGATCACACCCGATTGGCACCCAAGGAGCTCCACTTCTCCCCCGCAGGTCTCGCCGCCGCCAAGCGGCTTCGACGACGGTCTAATGACCATAGTGGGAGGATGCCCCGCAGAGCAATAGGTAGCGCGACCCGCTTTAAGATCAATCTTGGCGATAAACGCCGTCACGAACGTCTCGACCCTCGAAAAGCCCATGAGCATGCTATTGAGCGAGCGGGCCATACGGGCGGGCCCCGCACCCTCCCAGGCATAGGCCGTCAGCGCCGTCTTGACGAGCGCCGACATCGACGCCGCCTCGATTCCTTTGCCGGATACATCGCCCAAAATCATAACGGCGCAATCGTCGGGAAGACGGACGAGCGTATAAAAGTCGCCGCCGACCAACGCCGAATTCGTTGCCGAAAGGTATACCGAATCGGTCGCGATACCCGGAACGTCACCAAGCGAATTTCTCATGCCAATCTGGAGAGTCTGAGCGATATGGCGCTCCTCGCGCTTTTGAGATTCGCCTTCGTAGATCAATTCAAAGTCATGCGCCAAGTGCACCAAGTAGTCATATTCAAGGTCATCAATCGGCTCTTGACTACCGTCACGAAGCAGCAGCGCGCGCGTCGCCGGGCCTTTCGCAACAGAAGCAGGAACGATCGCGTCGCTGCTGTGCCTGCCATCACTCTCAGAGCGCGGGCGCCCCGCCTCGATGCCAGTGTCGACGTAGAGACCCTGGCAAGGCAGACCATGCGCCCTAAGCCAGCCTCCCATAGGCATCGATTCGTCAACGCGAGTTATACGGACGTGTTTAAGGTCCTCGGCGCTCGTACCGCCCAAAACAGATGCCTCAAAGCCATCAGGGCCAGCCCCCAGACGTGCCGCTGGCGCCGTCGTGGAAAAGAAAAGCTTCTCGGGATCGTCCGGCAAAGCAACGCGACTGCCGCCTTCGAAATCTATGACGTAAGAGTCCAGACTGGCGTCATACTCAACAGGGCAAAAATGGCAGTTGAGCATATTGCAAATCTCGGACGATACCGCCTGGGTAGCCGCGGCGGAATCGTCTAGAAAGGTAAACAACTCATCACGTAAGACATTGAGCGAGCGGCCGAGCTCGGCCGTGCGACGAGAGCGAAGGCTCGATGCCATGCCGACCAGCTGGATAGACAGGTAATCGCAAATGACCTCGAGTACATTAACGTCATAGGAGAGCGGTGCCTGAGGGCGCTTCCAACCAACTTCCAGCACGCCAAGGATCTGCGTACCGTAAAAAACGGGAAGACAGATCTCGCTGCGGTACGGAGGCATATCCTGCACGCGCAACAGGTGCTTAGAACGATTGTCCAGGTCCATGAACATACCGGAAGCAGCCCTATCACCCTCAAGGTCCTGTTGAATCGACAAGCGACAGGCACGCGACTCGCGAAGAACATACGTCGGAATGCCAGCGCCATACGGCAAAAACTCGGGCAGGTAGCTGTCGTGCAGCTCCTTGGAGACACCGCGAAGCTTAAAACCGCCGCTCTCAGAAAAATAGATAGCGGCACCCGAAGCATCGAGCGTTCCTACAAGCTGGTTCAAAACGGTATCTAACAAACTGGGCAGCTCATCGGAGCCCACCGTGCTCATAATGACCGACAATGTACCCGAGAGACGCTTATTCGCCACTCTAAGCTCCGAAAGCGCACGCTTGAGCTGACGGTCGTGCGAATACTGTTCTTCGATGCTATGGAGTGCCACCAGAACGCGCGGCGCACGGCGGCCAAAGATTCGAGGCGGCGTAACCGAGCCTGCACAAACCAGGACGGGAATAAACGATCCGTCACTTAACTTGAGCATCAACTCGCTCTTTGTTCCATTGGTCTCAAAAGGAAGCCGATGCTCTGTCGCGCGTTCAAAAGCCGACGAGTACAAGAGGTCTTTAACGTCCCCGTTGATCACATCGGAACGCTCCTCGCACATCAAGTCGAGCAAGCGATTATTTACATGCAAAATGGTTCCGTCGAGCTCGCAGATAATGACAGCATCGCTCGTGATCTCGACCAATTGGGCAACGTCCGCCCACTCATTGCGCTCAAGCGTTTCCATCGTGAACCTCACCGTCTATCGGTAACAAAAAAGCCTCCGAAGAGGCTTCTCAAATGCGATGGTGTCGGAGGCGGGACTTGAACCCGCATGACCAAAAAGCGGTCACTAGCACCTCAAGCTAGCGCGTCTGCCAATTCCGCCACTCCGACATGCTATGTTGTTGATTCGCGGTTCGCTTTGTTGAACCCGCGCGTTCAACGAGGAAGATAATAACCTATGATTCGAGAACTGTGCAAGCACTTTTTTGAAAAAAGTTTACGAATTTGTAAATGCGCAGGTAGACTGACCTGTTCGGGCAGGAATGAGGTTGCTTTCCAACGCGTCCTCGGGCATGCGGCATTATTTTGATCCGCGCTTCGCGCTACAAAATAATGCCACCCCCTGCGGAATGCGTTGGAAAGCAACCTCATTCCTGCCCTAGGGGCACGTACTCCAGGCACCGTTCTCAAACATGTTCTGAGAGCTGATATAAATTTGGTGGCTCGGCTTTGCCGAGCCCTTATATGGGGAGGCCGGAGCCAAGGCTCCGGCCTCACACAATTCCCTATCAGATTAAGCGAGCGATCAGGGAATCGCACTCCCCCTGCCGAGTTAACGTAGGGCCCGCCCTGGTGTTACTTTTCAGAACACTCCGCAGGACGCAAGAAACCCCCGCCGCACGAAGTGCGCAGCGGGGGTTTCTTGCATGTCCGAGGACGTTCTGAAAAGTAACACCAGGGCGGGCCCGGACGAGAACAACCGACTACAGGTCGATGTGCGATTCCTTGATCGGGAACGGCTCGGCGAAGTGGCAGGCGCAGCAGTGACCCGGTGCAACTTCCTTAAACTCGGGGAGCTTCTCGGAGCAGATACCCTGCGCGATCGGGCAACGCGTGTGGAAACGGCAGCCGGTCGGCGGATCCAGCGGCGACGGCGGATCGCCAGCGAGGATGATGCGCTTGCGGGTCTTCTGGATATCAGGATCGGGAACCGGCACGGCAGACAGCAGCGACTGCGTGTACGGATGGTGGGGCTCGCTGTAGAGCGTCTTCCAGTCCGAAACCTCGACCATCTTACCCAGATACATAACGGCAACGCGATCGGAGATATGCTGCACGACAGACAGGTCGTGGGCGATAAACAGATATGCGGTACCGAACTTGTCCTGCAGTTCCTTGAGCAGGTTTAGAACCTGGGCCTGAATGGAAACATCCAGAGCAGAAACCGGCTCGTCGCAGATAATCAGCTTGGGCTTCAGCGCAAATGCGCGGGCAATGCCGACACGCTGACGCTGACCGCCGGAAAACTCATGAGGATAGCGGTTAATGTGCTCGGGGTTCAGTCCGACAACGTCGAGAAGCTCACGGACACGCTCAATGCGCTCCTCCTTGGTGCCCACGCCGTGAATGGTCATGGGCTCGGAGACAATCTCACCGATGGTCATACGAGGGTTGAGCGAAGCATAAGGATCCTGGAAGATAAACTGCATCTCACGACGCATGTCCTTGATCTCATGCTTGCTCATCTCGGCAACATCTTTGCCCTGGAAGAACACCTTGCCGGCGGTCGGCTTGGTCAGACGCATGATAGTGCGGCCCGTGGTGGATTTACCGCAACCAGACTCGCCAACCAGACCAAAGGTCTCGCCAGGATAAATCTCAAAAGAGATGTCGTTTACAGCAGAGACGACACGCTTGGAAAAACGCTTGGCGAACATGCCGGACTCAGCGGGAAACTCCTTAGAGAGGTGCTCGACCTTTAGCAGCGGAGTACGCTCGTTGGTATCTGCCATTACGCCTCGCCTCCCTTCTTGGAATCCTTGCGCGTACGGGACGTCTCAGGAGCGTTCCTGAGGAACTCGGGGTCACCAGAGTAGTGGCACGCAGAATAGTGACCGGACTCGGTGACAACGCGCTCGGGGCGCTGCTTGCGGCACTTGTCCGTCGCATAGGGGCAACGAGGAGAGAAGACGCAGCCCTCAGGCAGGTTCATGAGCGAAGGCGGGTTGCCGTGAATCGGCGTCAGCGGCTTCTTCTCTTCGATTGCCTGCTCCGGAATGGAGCGGATAAGACCCCAGGTGTAGGGGTGGCGGCTCTCGTAGAAGATTTCCTCAGCAGTACCGAACTCAACGGGACGGCCGGCGTACATAACCATGATCTTATCGGCCATATCGGCAACGACGCCCAGGTCATGGGTAATCATGATGATGGCGTTGCCGTTCTTCTCCTGCATCTCCTGCATGAGCTCGATAATCTGAGCCTGAATGGTAACGTCCAGGGCAGTCGTGGGCTCGTCAGCAATCAGAATATCGGGATCGCAGGCAAGGGCCATGGCAATCATGACGCGCTGACGCATACCGCCAGAGAACTGATGCGGATACTCATTGACGCGCTTCTCGGGCTCGGGAATACCAACGAGGTCCAAAAGCTCGGTGGCGCGCTTAAGCGCCTCCTGCTTGGAGTAACCACGGTGCAGACGAAGGCCCTCGCCCACCTGCTTGCCGATCTTATAGACCGGGTTCAAGGAGGTCATAGGATCCTGGAAGATCATCGCGATATCGTTGCCGCGAATATGCTGCATCTCTTCCTCGGTCATCTCGAGGATGGAGCGACCGCGATAGCGAACGTCACCGCCCTCGATCTTTCCCGGAGGCATCGAGATGAGGCCCATGATGGTCATGGCGGTCACGGACTTACCAGAGCCGGACTCGCCGACGACGCCCAGGGTCTCGCCGCGATCGAGCGTGTAGGAGACACCGTCGACAGCGCGAACAATGCCATCCTCGGTGTGAAAATACATCTTAAGGTCATCGACCTCGAGCAGATGCTGGCCCTCGGGAACCGGCTGGTCCTTCAGGTCCACATAGTTCTTGTTCTTCTTCATCCTTATGCGTCCTTCATCTTGACGTCGAGGGCGTCGCGCAGACCGTCACCCAGCAGGGTGAAGGCGAGCACCGTCGAAAGAATTGCCAGACCGGGCATGATCATCATCCAGGGAGCAGTCAGAAGATACTGCTGACCGTCCTGAATCATGGAGCCCCACGAAGGCGTAGGCGGAATAACGCCCATGCCGAGGAAGGACAGAGCGGACTCGGTCAGAATGGCGCCACCAATGTTCATGGTCGCGTAGACCACGATGGAGGCGACGGAGTTCGGGAAGATGTGACGTACGACGATGCGAGCATCAGATGCACCCATCGCGCGCGCAGCGTCAACATAGTCGTTTTCCTTGACCGTCAAGATTGCAGAGCGGAAGACGCGCGCAATCGAAGGCCAGCCGAGAATACCGATGGCGATAAAGACGTTCTGAAGACCACGGCCGATAACGGCGATCATGGCGACGACGAACAGCACGTACGGGAACGCCAGGAAAATATCCGCACAGCGCATGATAATCGTATCCCAAATGCCGCCGTAGAAACCGGCCAGGGCGCCCATGACCAGACCGATCAATGTGGAGATGGCGGTGGCCATGATACCGACAGAAAGCGAAACGCGTGCACCGTAGATAACGCGGACGAGAATGTCGCGACCGAGGGCATCAGTGCCAAACGGGTGCTCGGCACACGGAGCCAGTAGCGATGTCTCGGCCATGGTGGTCGAATCGGAAGCCGTCGGCGAACCGAGCCAGGGCTTAGCCCACAGATCTGCGGTCAGGGCAACCACAACGACGATGATGATCCAGCAGACACCGATAACGGCGAGCTTGTTCTTACGAAGACGCTTAAAAGCGTCGCCCCACAGCGTGCGGGACTTGGCGGGAGCAGATGCAACCTTGGTGGCGGTAGCCTGCTCCTGAGACTGAGAATCAGTTTCCTTCATGAGACGTACCTCCCTTAGGCCTTATCCGACGGACCGCCAAGGCGGATGCGCGGGTCGAGGAATGCGTAGCTGATGTCGACGAGCAGGTTGATCACCATGACGACGACGACGATGAGCGTAACGCCGCCCATAACGATGGGCCAGTCACGCATGCTAATGGCGCGATAGACTTCATAGCCGATACCGGGCCAGTTAAAGACCGTCTCGGTCAGGATGGCGCCCGAAAGCATGCCGCCAAAGTCGACACCAATATAGGTAACGACGGGGATGAGTGCATTCTTAAGCGCATGCTTGATGATGATCGCACGATTGGAGAGACCCTTGGCCTTTGCCGTACGGATGTAATCCTGGTTCATGACGTCAAGCAGCTGCGAGCGCATAATGCGGGCAGCATAAGCGGTCGAAACCGAAGCCAACGTAATGGTCGGAAGCACATAGTGCATCCAATCCTGATACTGAGAGCTGGCACCGCCGGCACCCGAGATCGGCATGGAGAATGCACCGCCCGTGGCGTCCTTGAGGATGACGCCAAAGAACAGCTGCAGCAACATACCGAGCCAGAAGGCCGGAACGGCAACGAGGATCGAAGTGGTGAGCGTTACCAAAATATCCCAGAAGGAATAACGCTTTACCGCCGAAATGATACCCGCACCGATACCCATGATTGCCTCGAGCACGATGGCGCACGCGGCAAGTTTGACCGTATACGGATACTTCTGAGCAAAGATTTCCGTAACCGGCAGCTTGCGCTGATACGAATTGCCCAGATCGCCATGAAGCAGGCCGTTCATGTAATACAAGTAACGGTCCACGAGCGACGTTTGAACGGGGTCGCCGTTCTCGTCAAGGATCGCGTTGCCGTCCTCGTCCGTCTGGACCAGATGATAGCGGACGCGAAGCTGAAGCTCCACCTCGGGGGACAGAGCCTTGTCTCCACCGATCAGCTTGATCGGATCTCCCGGCACGATATTCTGGAGGGCGAACAGAATCAGCGTAACGCCCAAAAACACCGGGATGAACTGAAGCACACGTTTAACGATGTACTTACCCATACCACTCCCCTATCTAGGGATTAACCTAAATGGGATGCCGATCGCCAGACCGGCATCCCAAAATTACCATCAGCCAGTTTACCCCAGGTTAGGGAGAACTGTATGTTTCCCATGAGGTCTACGTAAATACTTGACCCTCACGGAAGCTGCAAACTCTTAGGCGAGCTCAGCGGTACCCAGATCGGCGTGCTTCTGCGGATCGACATAGAGGTGCTTGATGCGATCGGAGCCGGCGATGGTGTGCGTGTAGAACATCACCGGGATGACCGGGCAGTCGGCAGCGACCATTGCGTCGGCCTCCTGCATCTTGGCGACGCGCTCCTTGTCGTCAACAATAGTACGAGCCTCGTCGACCTTGGCGTCGAACTCGGGGTTGTTATAACCAGAGCGGTTGTCGCCACCGAGGGAGTCGGAGTGGAACAGCGGATACAGGAAGTTGTCCATGATCGGGTAGTCGGCAATCCAACCCAGACGACCGAACTGATAGTTAAAGTTCTGATACTGCTCGAGCAGGGCAGACCACTCAGGGGTATCGGAGACAGCGGTAACGCCAACCTTGGCGAGGTCACCGATGATGGACTCCATGATCTCCTTGTGACCGCCGTCCTGGTTGTAGGACAGGGTCACGCTAATGCCACGATCCCCGTTAGCGCCAGCGGGAGCAACCTTGTCGAGGTACTCGTTAGCCTTGTCGACATCGTAGGCGCAGAACTCCCATGCGCCCTCCTTGTAGCCATCGATGCCCGGAGGAACAATGCCGTCGGCAGGAGTACGGGTACCCTTGAAGATGGTCTTGCAGATGGCCTCACGGTTGATGGCCAGGGAGATACCCCTGCGCAGGTCGGCGTTGCTGAACGGCTCGGCCGTGGTGTTGCAGGTCAGATAGTACGTGGAAGGCTCGGCGCCGAGCAGCATGCGCTCGCCGTCACCCATGGTGTAGCCGTCCTTGGACACGCCGCGATCCTTCTTGGCGGCGTCGATCTGAGCGACGGGAACGTCGCAGACATCGAGGTTACCGGCCTGGAACTCCTTGTAGGCGGTCTCCATGTCCTTGATGACCTGGAAGTGGATGCCATCGATCTTGGCCTTGTCGCCATAGTAATCGTCGAACTTCTTGACGTTGATCTCCTGGCCATCCTCCCACTTGCCGTCCATCATGAACGGGCCGTTACCGACCGGGGCGAGGTAGAAGCTCTTGACATCGGACTCGGCGCACTCGGGAACCGGGGCCAGAGCCGGGTGAGAGGCGACGAAGGGGAAGTCGGCGTAAGCGGAAGCCAGCTTGACGACGAGGGTCTCATCGTCGGGGCAGGTAACACCGCTGAGCTCGGTAGCGTTACCGGCAAGCAGATCGTCATAGCCCTCGACCATGGAGAGGTGATAGGAGACCTCGGAAGGGCCGTACTCGGTAGCGACAGCCGACTTGGTGTTGACCAGACGCTCCCAACCGAGCTTGAAGGACTTGGAGGTAACGTCGTCACCGTTGTGGAACTTGGCCTTCTTGATCTTGAAGGTGAACTCGGTGGCGTCGTCGTTGGCCTCGAAGGACTCGCAAGCCAGCGGAACGATCTCGCCCTTCTCGGCGTCATAAGAGGTCAGAGCATCAAAGAGCTGGTACTCGACCTGAGTGCCCTGGTCCTCCTGGACATTGTAGGGGTCGATGCAGACCGGGTTGTTGATGTAGAAGTTCAGCTTCGAACCGGACTCAGAACCGGAAGCGTCGCCGCCCTTCTTGCCGCATGCGGCAAGAAAAGCCATGGAGCTCGCAGCAAGGGTACCGCCGACAAAGGCGCGACGACCCATAACGGGCTGGTGGAACATAGAATCAGCCATGCCATCCTCCTTATGAGATAGGACAAAGAAATGTTCAGTCGGACACATGTCGAGACAATCCGATCCGAACCATCAAAACGCCGCCCGTTGCTATGGCTGGATATGCACAACGAACCAACGTTTCGCAATATATTAGCGCATTTTATACACGATTTGGGGCTAATTCCCGTCAACGGTCGAGAATTTCTTTAGTTGGGCGAAGTATGTGGGGATATTTTGGCTCTGTTACAAATATGTAAACAAAAAGGGTCCCGCACTTGCAGAACCCTTTTCAAGTATTTATGTGGCTCGTGCTTAGTAGCCGACGATACCCTGCGGGAAGAAGAACATGCACAGGACGACACACACGGCAAAAACGACGGCCATAATTACCGTCAGGCGATCGAGGTTCTGCTCCATGACGCCCGTGGCAGAGCTGGAGTTATACAGCGAGCTAGCGATCATATCCGAAACGCCGGTGCCCTTACCGGAATGCATCAGGACGAGAATCGTCAGCGCCACGGCAGAGACAGCCCAAACGACAAACAGAAGAATCTGGAACGGACCCATAGATAAGCTCCTTAATAGAACAATTCAAACTCCAGTACTGTACCACAACCCCCAGCACTCCCCCATCAGCCATTTGGTGACGAGGTAGAAATAGCGCAAAAAAGAGGGTTGTCCGGTTGTGGACAACCCCCTTACTAGAAAACGGTATTTGTTTTCTATTAGGCCTCGGTGGCGAGTACGCGACCCGTCATCTCGGCGGAAGGCTCAATACCAGCCATGGTGAGCATGGTCGGAGCGATATCGGAAAGACGGCCGTCCTCGATACCGGTGAGCTGTGCCTTCTCATCAACGATGATGAACGGCACGCGGTTGGTGGTGTGAGCCGTGAACGGATGCTTGGAACCGTCGGAAGCAACGTCAAACATGTGATCGGCGTTGCCGTGATCGGCGGTAATCAGCGCAAAGCCGCCCTTAGCGAGAATCGCCGGGACAACCTTGGACAGGGCATCGTCAACAGCCTCGACGGCCTTAACGGCAGCGTCGAAGACACCGGTGTGACCAACCATGTCGCAGTTTGCGAAGTTCACGATGTAGAAATCAGCGCGATCCTCGTTGATGGCAGCGACAAGCTTCTCGGTAACCTCGGGAGCGCTCATCTCAGGTTGCAGGTCGTAGGTAGCGACCTTGGGAGAAGCGACGAGCACGCGCTCCTCGCCCTCCTTGGGCTCCTCGATGCCGCCGTTGAGGAAGAACGTCACGTGGGCGTACTTCTCGGTCTCGGCGGTGTGCAGCTGCTTCAGGCCATTGGCGGCGATAACGTCGGCCAGGACGTTCTCGGGGAACGTCTTGGGGAAGGCGACCTCGACGTCAAACGTCGGGTCGTACTCGGTCATCGTCACAAAGTGCGAAAGCTTGATCTGCTCGCGCTCAAAGCCGTCGAACTCCTTGTCCGTGAACACGCGAGTCATCTGACGAGCGCGGTCGGGACGGAAGTTGAAGAAGATGGCCGCGTCGCCCTCGTGGATGCCCTCATTGTGGGCAGCGAAGGGCTCGACGAACTCGTCGCCGCGCGGATCCTTCTCGTAGTAGGCCTTGATACCGGCAACAGGGTCGGTATCGGCATCGGATGCGTTGACCATGACGTCGTAGGCGCGCTGGATGCGCTCCCAACGGTTGTCGCGGTCCATGGCCCAATAACGGCCCGAGACGGTGGCAACGCGAGCGTCGCAACCGGTCTCCTCGGAGATCTTAGCCAGGAAGGCGCAGAACTCACTCATGTAACCGGCACCGGACTGCGGGTCAACGTCGCGACCATCCATGAAGGCGTGGACGCGAACGGTCTTGACACCGTGCTCGGCAGCCATCTTGACCAGAGCCTCGACGTGGCTCATATGAGAATGAACACCGCCAGGGCTCATAAGGCCCATGAGATGAAGGGTCTTGCCGTCAGCCTTGACATCGTCCATAGCCTTAACGAAAACCTCGTTCTTGGCGATGGAGCCGTCCTTGATGGCATTGTTGATGCGCGAAAGCTCCTGGAACACGATGCGGCCGGCACCGATGTTGAGGTGACCCACCTCGGAGTTGCCCATCTGGCCATCGGGAAGGCCCACGTCCTCGCCCGAAGCACCGAGCGTGGTGTGGGGGTACTTCTCGTACAGGCTATCAAGGAAGGGCGTCTTGGCAGCGGCGACGGCGTTCTCGCCATCGGCCGGAGCAAGGCCGCAACCATCCATGATGATCAGGAGTGCAGGAAGATGACGCTGTGCCATATGTCCTACTCGCCTGCCTTGACGACCATAGAGGCAAAGTCGGCAGCCTTGAGCGAAGCGCCGCCCACGAGGGCGCCGTCAACGTCGGGCTTGGCGACGAGCTCAGCAATGTTGCCGGGCTTAGCGGAACCGCCGTAGAGAACGCGGATGCCGTTGGCGAGCTCCTCGCCGAACATCTCCTTGAGGGTCTCACGGATAGCGCCGCAGACCTCCTGAGCGTCCTCGGCGGTAGCGGTCTTGCCGGTGCCGATGGCCCAAATGGGCTCGTAGGCGACGACGACCTGCTTGGGGCAGGTGATCTCAAGACCAGCAAGACCAGCCTTGACCTGGTTCACGACGTGCTCGACATAGGTGCCGGCCTCGCGGACCTCAAGGGACTCACCGCAGCAGAAGACGGGAACAAGTCCGGCGGCAACGAGGGCCTTGGCCTTCTTGTTCTGATCCTCGTCGGTCTCGTGGAAGTAATCACGACGCTCGGAGTGACCGATGATGCAGTAGGTGCAGCCAGCGGACTTGAGCATGTCGCAAGAAGACTCACCGGTGAAGGCACCCTTGGCCTCCCAGTACACGTTCTGTGCACCGAGGGCGATGGGGGCAGCCTGAATACGGTCATGAACCGTGGTGATGTCGATGGTCGGAGGGCAGACGAGCACCTCGACGCCAGCCGGAACCTCGGGCAGAGCCTGAGCCAGCTCGTCGGCGAGCTTGGCGGCCTCGGCGACGTCGTTGTTCATCTTCCAGTTACCAGCAATAAGAAGGGTGCGATTAGGCATCGAGAAGCGCCTCCACTCCGGGCAGGGCCTTACCCTCGACGAGCTCCATGGAAGCGCCACCACCGGTAGAGATCCAGCTCATCTTGTCGGCCAGGTTGAACTTGTTGACGGCTGCGACAGAGTCGCCACCACCGATGATCGAGGTGCAATCAGCCTCGGCGACAGCCTCGGCGATAGCCTGGGTGCCGTGAGCGAAGTTATCGAACTCGAAGACGCCCATGGGGCCATTCCAGAACACGGTCTTGGCACCCTTGACAGCCTCGGCGTAGAGCTCCTCGGTCTTGGGGCCGATGTCCATACCCTCACGGTCGTCGGGGATAGCGTCGGAAGCGACAACCTCGGGGACAGCGTCCTCGCCAAAGTGATCAGCAACGCGGTTGTCGATGGGGAGCAGGATCTTGACGCCCTTCTCCTCGGCCTTCTTGAGCATCTCGCCGGCGCGCTCGACCCAGTCCTCTTCCTTGAGGGACTGACCGACGGACAGGCCCTGAGCCAGGAAGAAGGTGTAGGCCATGCCGCCACCGATGATCAGGGTGTCAGCAGAGTCGATGAGGTGATCGAGAACGCCGATCTTGGAGGAAACCTTGGAACCGCCGACGATAGCGACGAAGGGGCGCTCGGGCTCGGCGAAGATGCCGGTCAGCGTGTCGACCTCCTTCTCGAGCAGGAAGCCAGCGACGGCAGGCAGGTAAGCGGCGGGGCCCACGACGGAACCCTGGGCGCGGTGGGCGGTGCCGAAGGCATCGAGAACGAAGACGTCACCATAGGAAGCGAGCTTCTTGGCGATCTCGGGATCGTTCTTCTTCTCACGCTTGTCGAAACGGACGTTCTCGAGAACGAGGACCTTGCCCGGCTCGACGGCGGCAACGGCCTCGGCGGCCTTCTCACCATACGTGTCAGCAACAAAAGCAACGTCAAGGCCAGAGAGCTCGGCGAGCTTCTTGGCGACAGGCTCGAGGGAGAGCTCGGGCTGGAAGCCAGTACCCTCGGGACGGCCGAGGTGGCTCATGAGGATGACGCGAGCGTTGTGCTCAACGAGGTAGTTGATAGTGGGCAGGGCTGCCTTGATGCGGGTGGTGTCGCCAACGACGCCATCCTTGATAGGCACGTTGAAGTCAACGCGGACGAGAACGCGCTTGCCGTCGACATCGATGTCGCGGACGGTCTTCTTGGTAAAGGCCATGTTTGCTTCTACCTTTCGTACGTGTCTGCCTCCCATTACGGCAGACGATTTCCTATAAAAAGGGCGCGACCCTAGGGTGTAAGCCCTATGAGGCCGCGCCCTTCTTTAGACGCTCAACGAGCTATTCGCTAAAAGCTAAATTAAGCAACGAACTTCTCGAAGTACTTGATGGTGCGGACCATCTGAGAGGTGTAGGAGTTCTCGTTGTCGTACCAAGAGGTGACCTGAACGAGGGTCTGGCCGTTGCCGAGGTCAGAGCACATGGTCTGAGTGGCGTCGAAGATGGAGCCGTGGGTCTCGCCGATGATATCGGTGGAGACGATGTCGTCCTCGTTGTAACCGAAGGTCTCGGAGATGGTGGCAGCGTAGGCCTTCATAGCGGCGTTGACCTCGTCGACGGTGACCTTCTTGTCAACGACAGCGTAGAGGTTGGTGATGGAGCCGGTCGGCGTCGGGACGCGCTGGGCGGCACCGATGAGCTTACCGTTGAGCTCGGGGAGAACCAGGCCGATAGCCTTGGCAGCACCGGTGGTGTTGGGGACGATGTTAACGGCGCAGGCGCGGCTACGACGCTTGTTGCCCTTGCGCTGCGGGCCGTCGAGCGGCATCTGGTCGCCAGTCCAGGCGTGAATGGTGGTCATGATGCCGGACACGATGGGAGCGAAGTCGTTCAGACCCTTGGCCATCGGGGCGAGGCAGTTGGTGGTGCAGGAAGCAGCGGAGATGATGTTGTCCTCAGCGGTCAGCGTCTCATGGTTGACGTTGTACACGATGGTGGGCAGATCGCTGCCGGCCGGAGCGGAGATGACGACCTTCTTGGCGCCAGCGTTGATGTGGGCCTGAGCCTTAGCCTTGCTGGTGTAGAAGCCGGTGCACTCGAGAACGACGTCGACGTCGAGGTCGCCCCAAGGCAGGTTGTTGGCGTCGGCCTCCTTGTAGATCTTGATCTCCTTGCCGTCAACGGTGATGGAATCCTCACCAGCGACGACCTCGTGATCGCGAGCATAGTTG
This sequence comes from uncultured Collinsella sp., assembly GCA_902478945.1. GTDB lineage: Bacteria > Actinomycetota > Coriobacteriia > Coriobacteriales > Coriobacteriaceae > Collinsella. The sequence goes on along the minus strand of CABSMX010000005.1, from coordinate 19,767 downwards.
CCCTGCGTGGAGTCGTACTTCAGCAGGTAAGCGAGCATATCGGGAGAGGTGAGGTCGTTGATAGCGACGATCTCGGAGCCCTCATGACCGAACATCTGACGGAAGGCCAGACGACCGATGCGACCGAAGCCGTTAATAGCAACCTTTACTGCCATTGTGTCTCCTTTCGTAAGGCCCCCGCAAGCTACAGCGCCCGCCGTTGAGGCCCACAAACTAACCACTCGCCTAATATACCTTTTTTTTGACTTGAATTTCACGAGAATGCTCGAAATTGAAAATCAAATTTGCGTTAAAACGCTTTAACGTATAAAACAGCAGTTCAACCACCATAAAAGCTATTGCGTTAAACTACCTGCTTGCTTCAATGAGCTTTTCAAGGCGCAAAACGCGGTGATACAAGGCCGACTTCGACAAAGGAGGGTCGGCCATTTCCCCCAAATCTCGCAGCGAGAGATCGGGGTAACGCTCGCGTAAGTCACAAAAGACTGCCAGAGCGTCCGGCAGCGTTTCACGCAAACCGCGCCGATCAAGCTCGTCGATGAGCGCAAGCTGATGTTGAGCGGCACCGGCACTTCTGGTCTGGTTGGCAAGCTCTGCGTTCACGCGACGATTCACGTCGTTCTTCACCAGCTTGACTGCGCGGGCCTCTTCAATCTCGGCAACGCTGCGCTTGGCGCCAATCAGCTGTAACAGACGTTTAATCTCCTCGGCACTCTTGATGTACACGGCATACGAGCCGCGACGCGCATTGACGCGGGCGTGAACTCCAATCTGCTCCAGAAGATCGCAAAGTCCCTTTGCATACTCCTCGCCCTGAACCGCGATCTCCAAATGAAAATCGCCACGCGGGTCGGCAACAAAGCCTCCGGCAATCAGCGCACCGCGAATATAGGCGAGCCTGCAGCAAGGACGGGCAACGATGTGGCGCGGCACACCCGCGACGAGCCCTCCCCTACGGTCGAGAATGCCCAGCAGCACCAGAGCCTTATCCAAATCGGGCTGATCGGGCAAGGTGATGAGGTAGTTTCGCACCTTGTGCAGGACCGACTTACGAACCGTGAATTCGGTCTTGAGCTTAAGAATGCGATGCGTCAGCGCAATCATCGTGCGCGCCACAGCACCCGTCTCGGTCGCGACCGTCAAGCGGTACCGTCCCGAGCCCGCCAACGAAAGCGTGCCGCTCACACGCGTGAGCGCAGCAAGCGTCGACAAATCGCAGTATTCGCATTCTGGTTCGCAGCGCGCAAGCTCGTCACGCACCTCAGCGGTAAACGACATGTAAACCTATGCCTTCGTGTTGGCACGCGACAGGTCACGATGGGAGATGCTCACATGATACTGAGCACCCTCCAGGTAGCGGGCCGTGGCCTCGGCAATGGCGACGCTACGGTGCTGTCCGCCCGTGCAGCCGATGGCAATGGAAAGCTGCGGCTTGCCCTCTGCGATATAACCCGGCATGACCGTATCGAGCAACTGTGTCCAGGCCTTCCAAAACTCCTGGGTCTTAGGGTGGTCCAAGACAAAATCGGAGACCTTCTTATCGAGACCGGTCATGGTACGCATCTCGGGATCGTAGAAAGGATTGGGCAAGAAGCGCACATCGATCATGATATCCGCCTCGACGGGCATGCCATGCTTAAAGCCAAACGAGAACACGTGGACGTCCATAAGCTGCTGGTCGGACAGCTCGGAAAAAGCCATGCGCAGCTTGTTGCGCAAGGCAGAAGTGCGCAAGCGGCTCGTGTCGATAATCATATCGGCTCGATCGCGAACGCCCTGCAGCTGCAGACGTTCACGCTGAATAGCGTCGGCCGTGGTCTCCCCCGGCTTTGCAATGGGATGGCGACGACGGTTTTCGCTATACCGGCGAATCAGCACCTCGTCAGACGCCTCGAGAAACACAATGTCGCAGCTCATCTCGCGCTCTTCCAGTGCGGCAACAGCATCGAGCAGTTCATCGAACAAGCCCTGGCTACGCAGGTCGCAGGTAACGGCAAGGTGCCTGCCCACGCCCGTATTGATGCCAACGAGCTCAGCAAGCTGGGCAATCAGGCGTGGGGGCAGGTTGTCGATACAAAAATAGCCCATGTCCTCAAACACATGCATGGCTTGCGTTCGGCCCGAGCCGGACATTCCGGTGATGATAACGATATCGGGGATACGCTCCGAGCGCTCCGCCGCATCCATGGCATCTCCCTTTTGCATGTGTGCCTCCTAAAATAAGCGCGGGACCCGGCCAGCGGATCCCGCGCGATCAATTGCCTTTATTGAGTATACCGCCCCAAGCGGATACAAGGCCCGTCTTACGCCTCAAGCGCAGCCTTGAACCAACTTGTAATACTCGTGGGGTGCGTGATAGCGGTGCCGACGACAACGGCCCACGCGCCGGCGTCGATTGCAGCGCGAGCCTCCTCGGGCGTATGCACGCGACCCTCGCAAATGATGGGAAGGCCGGGAAATTCCTCGGTCGCCTGACGCAGGAGCGGCAGGTCGGGGCCATCGGCCATGGTGCAGTCGATGGCGGCGACACCGTGAGAGAGTGTGGTGGATACCAGGTCGAAGCCCATATCAACCGCACGGCGAATGTCCTCGATGGTGGCACAATCCGCCATCAGGAGCACACCCTCCTCGTGCAGCGGGCGGAAGGTATCCTCGACCGACTTGCCATCGGGACGCGGACGATCGGTGGCGTCGATCGCCACGATATCGGCACCCGCAGCAACGCAGGCACGAGCGTGACGCAGCGTCGGCGTGATGTAAACGCCCTCGTGCCCGTCCTTCCACAGACCGATGACGGGAACCTCACAGCGACCCTTAATGGCGGCAATGTCGGCAAGGCCCTGGCAGCGAATGGCGGCGGCGCCGCCAAGCTCGCAAGCGCGAGACATTTGAGCCATGGTCTCGGGCGTACGAAGCGGCTCGCCCATATACGCCTGAACGCTCACGACGAGCTTGCCCTTCAGGGACTGGATCAAAGGATCAACGGTCATGTTCGACTCAACCTTTCTCAAAACAGCCTTCTGAGACACCGCACCTTGACGTTCAAACCGTCGCTCGCGTACCGAAGTACGCTTCGCTCCTCTTTCACGTCAATCTGCGGCACCTCAGAAGGCGCACTTGGTAGTTATGTTTACTTCAACGATGCAAGAAGGTGTTCGGCGGCACCGATGAGCGGCGCGTCGCCCTCCAGAGAGCCGATGAGAATCGGCGTGTCCTGAAGCGGGTCGAGCGCCTGGCTGGCATAGCCCTCGTGCACCGAGTCCTTCCACGTCTGTGAACGCCAATCGGGACCTTGGTGAATCACGCCGCCCGAAAGCACGATGACCTCAGGGTCCAGGATGTTAGCGAGCGAGCCCAGGCTGGCGCCCAGCGCAAAGCCGGCGTCATGAATGACCTCGGTCGCCTTTGCGTCGCCTGCGCGGCACAGGTCGTTCACGTCACGGCCGACCGAAGGACGGCTGGGGTCGACGCGGCCAAAACGCTCATCGTACATGCGCCCGATTGATGTTCCGGAAGCAACCGACTCCAGATGGCCGGAACGCCCGCAGGCGCAGGGAATGCCGGCGGCAGCCGAGCACTCGATGTGGCCCATATGGCCGGCAGCACCATGGAAGCCCTGCATCACGCGGCCGTTCTCGACATATGCGCCGCCGATGCCCGTACCGATGCCCAAACACAAGACGGAGAACTTGCCCTTGCCGACGCCCCAGTGGGCCTCGCCCAGAGCATGAGCCTGCACGTCGCCTACAACGGCAACGGGAAGGCCGAGGTCCTCGCGCAGACGCGGCCCCAACTGAACGCCGGACCAGCCGGGCATAATCTCATTGGCATACGCGATGGCGCCCGTCTTGGGGTCGACGACACCGGCAGCGCCGATGCCAACTCCGAGGACCTCGACATCGGGATTTGCCTCAAGAGCTGCCTTGATAGACGCCTCGATGCGCTGGAAGACCGCTTCGCCACCCTCCTGGGCCTCGGTGGGAACCTCAGCCTCAAAAACGGGATGGGGCACACCGCCGTCAGCCGGGTACTCCATGATGGCAGTCGCGATCTTAGTTCCGCCGATATCGACAGAGCAGACGTACTTGTTCTCCATGTCGTTCTCCTTCGGAGACAAAACAACTACAGGAAATGCGCCGTCAGGCTAGTCGTCACAGCGCGGTAAAGGTTTTCCAGGTGCCCGAGATCGCCGAGAAACCGTGCGGCCATTGGCCTAATGGGTCATGGCCGCACGGTTGAACGGCGAGGTCGGGTGCCTGGGAAAGCTTTAAAGGAGACCGTTGTCCTGGAGGACCTTGCGAATCGCCTCGACGTTCTCACCGGTCATGGCCTTCACCGGGCGCGGCATGGTCGGGCTGTCGAAGATGCCCATGAGGTTCATAGCGGTCTTGAAGGCGCCGACGCCACCGGCATAGCCCTGGACGCCCGAGGTGACATCCCAGATGTGCGAAATCTCATTGAGGCGATCCTGCTCGGCCTTGACGGTAGCCCAGTCACCAGCCTGAGCGGCCTTCCACTGACGAACGTAGCCCTCGGGCTCAACGTTGGCGAGGCCCGGAACGGAACCGTCGGCGCCACCGAGATAGGCACCGTCGACGACGACCTCATGGCCGGTAAGGATGCTCATCGGATGGCCGTTCTTCTCGTTCTCCTGAATGAGGTAGCGGAACGAGATGTCATCGCCCGAGGAATCCTTGACGCCAGCCAGGACGCCCTCGGCGCCGAGCTTAGCAAGGAGCTTCCAGGGGAGCTTGGTGTGGACGCACACGGGGATGTCGTAGGCGAAGATGGGCAGGTCGAGTTCCTCGTGAAGGATGCGGAAGTGCTCCTCGACCTCGGTCATGCCCTGCAGGGCATAGAACGGGCAGGTGGCGACGAGCGCATCGGCGCCCAGCTCCTGAGCGACCTTGCCGTGCTCGATCATGCGCTCGGTCTCGGTGTCGATGATGCCGACCAGAACGGGAACGCGGTGGTCGACGATACGGACGGCCTCTGCGACAATCTGGCGACGGCGCTCGTCGGTGGAGAAGACGACCTCGCCCGAGGAGCCCAGGAAGAACAGGCCATCGACGCCGGCATCGATCATGCGGTTGATGCTGCGCTCAAAGGAGGCAACGTCGAGCTGGTGGTCTTCGGTATCGGGAACAACGACGGGAGGGATAACGCCGGTGAATTTCTGAGTTGCCACAAGAATCTCCTTAGTTGTCTGGCGGGCAGCCCTATGCCGCCCACTCTTGTTGGCGGTGTCCAGGCCGTCTAGGCCAAAGAACACGAATAGAACGTTTGGTTAAAGAAGTCGACGACTTCGTTTTCGAACGCATTGATGCGCTCGTGAGCGTATTTGGCATAGATGATATGCCTCCGGTCACACTCAAGACCGTTGAATACGGCAAACTGACCCTTGGGATCACTCACGGTATCCATGAGCGATGTGCCCATGAGCACCGAGCCACGAACCCGAGGCGACAGCGTCTCGAGACCGCTGGGAAGCGGATTGGCAAGCGCCGTGCAGGCAAGGCCCCGCTCGTCCAGAGCAGAAACCGCCAGCGCGACACCGCCGCCAAGGCCCTCGCCCCATGCAAAGATGCGGTCGGGATCCATGCCATCAAGGTTGCGCGCAACCTTCGCCAACGCGCAGCCCCAACGGACACGCTCGACAAAAGCAGGCGAGGTAATCCCCTGCTGCAGATCATTGGATCCAATAGTCTCATCGTCCAGCGCGAGGACGGCATACCCCATGGCGACAAATCTCGTCATGTGATGCCAGCCGCGCACGGGTCGGTCGATGTCGTGAAACATCAGGCATAGTGGCACAAGCTCGGATGCCCGGTCACGACCAACAGGCTCAATCAAACGGCCGTGCACGACATACCCGCCGAGCTCAAAGGAAACCTCGGAGTAGCGCGCGCACGGATTTGCGAAATCAATCGCCGTAACGGTCAGCCCGCAAACCTCAAGGTCCGAAGCGGCTGTCTCCAACTCGGAAACATCCGCAGAAGCATCGCCGCGCCAATCCCGGAAATCAGAGAGCCTTGACGAAACCGTCCCAGCAATTCCCGCAAGCTCGGGGACAATCAGCTCATCGATATTGCTCTCGCACTTAGACATGAGCCTCCCCTCCCTTGCAGAAAAACGGAATGATCAGATCGTCAAAATCCTGAATCTCCTCGTGACCGAAGCCTTCAAAGAACTCATGACGCTTTTCGCAGGTCAGGTTGTTGTAGACTGCAAACTGCGTCGCCGGAGGGCAGACGATATCGGCTGTGCCCGTGCCAAACAGCACGGGGCATTTGACCATGGGGGCAAAGTTCTTGGAATCGAAGTACGCCAGCTTGGCATAGGCTTCGTCGATACGAGTCGAGTCCTCGTCAAACCAGCGAGACCAATAGCGCAGGCCCTCGTAGGCGATGTCGTCGGCATCCAAATCCCAGACCAGGCGGAAATCCGACAGGAAGGGATAGAGGATGGCGGCGCGATTGATAAGCTCGCTGTTAAGCGCACAGGTCGCTATACCCAAACCGCCGCCCTGCGACGCGCCGTTCACAAACACACGGGCAAGATCGATGCCCTCGAGCTCGCGAACAATACGGCACAGAATGCGAATATCTTGGTGCAAGCGGACATAGTAGAGGTTGGCCGGGTCACCGTCGATACCGGCGACGATATGGCCCGCGACCGTTGTGCCCTCAAATCCGCCAATGTCCTCGGACGGACCTCCTTGACCAGGACAATCGAGAGCAATGAGCGCCATGCCCATGCCCGCAAACGATGCCTGCTCAAACCAGCTGCGACTCGCACCTGGATATCCATGGAACTGAAGTACCAATGGCATGGGCTCGTCCGAGACAGGTTTAAGGTACTTGGCGTGCAGGCGAGCGCCACACATGCCGGTATACCAGAGATCGAAAAGCTGGCAGGTCACGGCATCGGTGACCGATGCCGCCTCGATCGCATAGTCAAGCCCGACGGCGTCAGCCTCGGCCATGCGATCCTTCCAAAAGAGATCGAAATCTGATGGACGGGGCATGGCGCCTCGATATTCACCAAATTGCTGTTGTAGCTCCTGAGCACTTGGCATGGCTCGTGAACCCAACCTTTCGAAATCGCAACGGAGGTGCGCCCGGCAAGGGAACCGGGCGCACGGGAGGGAAAGCGAGGCTACTCGCCGAGCTTGGGATGCAGCAGCGACGGCGCAGCGCCGAGCAGCATCTTGGTGTAGGGGTCCTGAGGGTGCTGGAAGACCTGCTTGGCCTCGCCCTGCTCGACGATCTTGCCGCCATTCATAACGATGATGTCGTCAGAGATATAGCGGACCGTCTGGATGTCATGGCTAATGAACACCATGGCCAGGCCGAGCTCCTTCTTAAGGTCGGTCAGCAGGTTCAGAATCTGCGCGCGGACCGAAACGTCCAGAGCCGAGGTGGGCTCGTCGGCGATGATGGCATCGGGGTTCAGCGACAGGGCACGGGCAATTGCCACGCGCTGGCGCTGGCCGCCCGAAAGCTGGCCGGGAAGAACCTCGGCGGCGGAGCTGGGCAGGCCGGTGAGCTCCAAGAGCTCCTTGACGCGCTTCTCCTGCTCGGCCTCGGTACCCAGGTTGTGGACGCGCATGGGGTCGAGCAGTTGCTCGCGAACGACCATGCGGGGATTGAGCGCCGTGGCCGGGTTCTGGAACACGACCGAGATGACGCGACCCATGTGGCGACGGTCCTCGGCGGTACGTTTGGTAACGTCCTTGCCCTTAAAGTAGACCTTGCCGCTCGTGGGGGCCTGCAGGCCGCACATGACGTTAGCCGTGGTGGACTTTCCGCAACCAGACTCGCCGACGATGCCGATGGTCTGTCCGGGCATGAGCTTAATCGTTACACCCTGGACGGCGTGAACCAGGTTGGGGTGCAGAATCGAGCCGGTACGGGTCCTAAAGGTGACGTGGACGTCATCAAGGAAGATGATCGGCTCGACGCCGTTGACTGCGGTCTCGCTCATCTACATCACCTCCGCGTGAGGGGTCAAACCATTTGCCTTGAGCACCTCGTCGGGGAGCTCGGAATAGAAGTGCTCGGTGCCGGGCACGCGCTTGAAGACCGGACGGGTGTCCAGGCCAATGCGCGGATGACTCGAGCGGGGTGCGAAGCGATCGCCCTTGGGGAAATCGCGCGGGCTCGGAACGGCGCCGGGCACCTGGTGCAGGCGGCCCGAACCGCTCTCGATGGACAGGACGGAACCCAGAAGACCGCGAGTGTACTCGTGGATCGGGTTGGTGAGCAGCTCCTTGGTGGGCGCCTGCTCGATAACCTGGCCGGCGTACATAACCGTGATGTTATGGGCGACCTCGGCGACCAGTGCCAGGTCGTGCGAAACGAAGATCATGGCAAAGCCGAGCTTGGCCTGAAGGTCGTTAAGCAGCTTGATGACCTGCTTCTGGACGGTAACGTCCAGAGCGGTCGTGGGCTCGTCGCAGATGACCAGCTTGGGGTCGCGGGTAAGGGCCATAGCGATCAGAACGCGCTGACGCTGACCACCGGAAAGCTCATGCGGATAGCTCTCGAGCGTACGCTTGGGGTCGAGGCCCACGAGCTCCAGGAGCTCCTCGGCGCTACGGGTGCCGCCGCGCTTGGTGAGCTGCTTCATCTGGGCGGAAATGAGCATGGAGGGGTTGAGCGAGGACAGGGCGTCCTGATAGACCATGGCGATATCGGTACCGCGCAGGCCGAACCACTCCTTCTTGCTCATCTTGAGCAGATCGCGGCCCTCCCAGAGAACCTCACCAGAAAGGTGCTCGTCATCGTCGGTCAGGCCCATGATGGCCAGCGTGGTGATGGACTTACCGCAGCCGGACTCGCCTACCAGGCCCATGGTCTGGCCGGGACGGACGTCAAAGTTGACGTGGTCGACGACGTTGATGTCACCGTGGTGCTCAAACTGAATGCAGAAGTCACGGACCGAGAGAATCGGCTCGACAGACTCGTCGGGCACATGGCGGTCGTTACGCTTGAGCTCGACATCGCGCAGGGCGCCAAGGCGAGCGGAGAGGGACTGAGCCTGCTCCTTGTAGGCACGAACGGGGTCGGAGACCAGCAGATCGGCCTCGCGACGCTTGGAGGAATCGGTCGGATCCAGGGCGGCGGAGGGAGCAGCGGCCATGGCGTCGGTAATACCCTCGGAGAGGATGTTGAGCGCCAGGCAGGTGATCATAATGGCCAGGCCCGGGAACAGTGCCTGCCACCAACGGCCAGCGAGCACGCCGCCGCGGGCGTCGGCGAGGATGTTGCCCCAGGTAGCGGTGGGCTCCTGGATGCCGGCGCCGATGAAGGTCAGCGAGGCCTCGAAGATGATGGCGTCTGCGACCAGGGTAACGGTGAAGACCATGATCGGAGCGATGCAGTTGCGCAGAACATGCTTGATCAGAATCCACGGAGCCTTGGCGCCGGACACGATGACCGCGCGGACATAGTCCTCACCGTACTCGGACACGATGTTGGCGCGCACGATACGGGCGATCTGCGGAGTGTACATAAAGCCGATGGCGAAAATGATCGACGGCACGGAATTGCCCAGGATGGAGACGAAAACGGCTGCGAGGGCGATACCCGGGATGGACATGATGATGTCCAGGATACGCATGATCGCCTCAGAGATAGACTTGCGCGAAACCGCTGCAAGGGCGCCCACGACCGAGCCGCAGACCAGAGCCATGGCAGTGGCGCCAAAGCCGATAATCAGCGAGTAACGACCACCGTAGAGCATACGCGACAGAATGTCGCGGCCCTTATCGTCGGTACCGAAGATAAATCCGTTGCCGGGAGCCTGGCGAGCCGTAAAGATCTCGACCGGGCTATAGGGGGCAAGAAGGGGCGCCAAAATCGCAGTCAGGGCGACCAGCACCAGCACGACGGCGGCAATCTTAGAAGACAGCGTCATCTTCTTCCAGCCACCGAGCTTGAGCCCCTTGGAGGCAGCCTTCTCGAGCTGCTCGGTTTGCTTCTCTCGAATCTTTACCATAATCTACACCGTCCTGATGCGCGGGTTGATGAGCAGGTAGAGCATGTCAACCACGATGTTGATGATGATGAAGGCAAGAGCAACGACGATAACGACGCCCTGAACCAGGTTCGCCTCGTTGCCCTGAACGCCCTGCAGAATCGCAGTGCCCATGCCGGGGAGGTTGAAGATAACCTCGATGACGACGGCGCCGCCCATGAGGTAGCCGATCTTAAGACCGAGGGTGGTGACCGGGGTGATCAGCGCATTGCGAAGAACGTTGATGCCGACGACGACCTTCTCGGGAACGCCGGCGCCACGAGCCATACGGACATAGTCCTTGTCGAGCTCCTCGACCATGGCGGTACGCACGATACGAGTCATCTGGCCCGTCAGCGGAAATGCCAAGGCGATAGCGGGCATGATCATACGTCCCAGATAGCCAACCGGATTCGTGGTGAAGTGAGGCAGAGCACCCGATGCCGGGAGCACCTTAAGGTAGGAAGAGAACAGCAGGATCAACAGAACGGCAAGCCAGAACGACGGGGTTGCCAAGCCGGCGATGGAAAAGACGCGGATCACTTGGTCCGGCCATTTGTCGCGATACAGTGCCGCGATGACGCCGAGCAAAAACGAAACGACCGCACCGATGGCAAGACCGATGAAGGTCAGCTGCATCGTGACGGGCAGGGCCGTGGAGATGCGCTTGGCAACGGAGTTGCGGGCAGCGCCGTAGGTACCCATGTCGCCATGAATCAAATCGCCCATATAGCGCACGTAGCGCACAGGCCAGGGGTCGTCCAGACCATACTTCTCATGGTACTCGGCAACCGCCTCGGGCGAGGCACCGTCACCCAACGCCGTGTAGGCGGGGTCGGTCTTGGAGAACGACATAAGGAAGAACACCAGGACGGTGACGCCCAATGCCATGATCGGCAGCGCCACAAGACGCCTTCCAATCAAACGTAGCAAGTTGTTCACGTTCTCTCCCCTTTCTTTTGTCGGTAGGACCAACTGGTATATGAGTACGGATACTCATTACAAGACCCGAGCGACATCGTTGCCGCCCGGGTCTTTGTTTCAACTATGAGGATACGGTCCCAACGGCCGACATCCTGCATACAGACTCAAGCGAGTCTTACGCCTTGACGGTCGCAACGCCCCTGAAGGACATGCTCGTCGTGCCGATGCCCTTGAAGCCGTCGAGAGCCTCGCCGTTGGGCGCGGTGGACGGATCGTCCCAGGAAGCGGAGACGGTCTTGACGTGGACAACGGGGTACAGAACGGCGTTGTCGGCGATGATGTCGAAGCACTCGTTCCACTTCTTCTGCTGCTCGTCGCCCTCGGCGGCAAGAGCCTCGTCCATGAGACCGTGAAGCTTCTGCCACTCAGCGGACTCCTTCCACGGGCAACGGGTCTGCATCCAGACGTTGTCGCCATACCACCAGTTGAGCAGCAGGTCGGGGTCAGCGCCGAAGCAGGAAGGATCGCCAGGGGCAAGGAGGATATCGTAGGCCTCGCCGCCGTCGATGGCAGCGTAGGTGGCCGGCGAGGTATCGGTCTGGATGGTCACCTCAAAGCCGAGAGCGTCGAGGTCGTTCTTGACCTGGGCGGCCATGCCCTTGATCTGCTCGTTGTCGGTGGTGCGCAGGGTGATGGCACCCGGGGTGATGCCGGACTCCTCGATGAGCTTCTTAGCCTTCTTGGCGTCGGTCTTGTACACCGTGGAAGCCTCATGATAATTGGTGAAGCTCTTGGGCAGGTAGCAGCTGGCAGCGGTGGCAAGGCCGGCGAAGGTGTTGCTGACCATCTTCTCGGTGTCGAGCGCATACATGACAGCCTGACGGACCTTGACGTTGTTCCAAGGCTCCTTGGCGACGTTGAACATGATGAAGCGGGTGCCGAAACCCTGAACGTTATCGATCTTGCAGCCGGCGCTCTCGAGCTGGTCGACGGCGTCAGCGGTAACGAGCTCCATAACGAGCGTGGAGCCCTCCTGCTGAGCGGTAACGCGAGCGGTGGGGTCGGTCAGGATGCTGTACTGGATCTTCTTATCCTCGGCAGCATACTCACCGTTGTACTCGGGGTTGGGAACCAGGGTGATCTCGGTATCGGAGATAGAGTCGTACATCCAGGGGCCGGAGCCGATCGGCTGCTTGGCGCGATCCTCCTCGGTCTGGGTGGCCGGGGTAACGCGGATGATGGCAAGACGATCCTTGAGCAGAGAGAAGTTGGGGACCTTGGTCTTGACCGTCACGGTGCTGGCGTCCTTAGCCTCGATGGACTCGAAGGGCTGGAAGAACGGAGCATAGGTAGCGGAAGCGGCGCAAGCGGTGTAGGAGGCAACGACATCGTCAGCGGTGACCTCGGTGCCATCGGAGAACTTGGCGCCCTTGCGGATGGTAACCTCGAAAGTGGTGTCGTCCACAGACTTGGGGTCGTCGGTGGCGAGCTCGTTGAAGGTGCTGTAGTCGTGGTAATCGATGCCGTAGAGGCCCTCGACGACGTGCCAGTTAGCACCCAGGCCCACAGCGGAGCCGGTGCTGGCGGGGTCGAAGCTGGACGGAGCGTAAGCGGAACCAGCGGTGATCACGCCGCCGCCACGGTTGGCGGAATCGGTGGAACCGGAAGCGGAACCCTCGTCGCTAGAGCTGCCACCGCAGCCGGTGAGACCAAGCCCTGCGACAGCAGCGACGCTGCCGGTGAGGCCGAGGAACGAACGCCTGGACATACCCTTGTTGATGATGGCCATGTCTTCTCCTATCAATAGAGAATCTTACCCGGGAGCACCTAGACTTGCCCCCGCGCAACTTGCGGACGATATATACCTTACCTACCGACAAACCCAACTTGGGTGCCGCGCTCGGCGACCGATACATACATACGCTTGAACGGTATTTACTACCGTTCACCGAATTCATTGACAAACGATTCGACAGACAGTATGTATCGGCGAGGTGAGATATCAGTCTTCGTCAACCCGCAGGATAGCAGGGTTATTCACCATGGCTAGTCAAACGTTTTAGCGTTAATAAAACCCGAAATCAGCAGGTAATCGCCGCGAAATAAATGATTGAAAATCAGCCAATCATGTATATCAGTTGTTTAGAAGCGCGTTTAGTTTTCGGAACGGCTGGCCGATGCCTGGGCGCGCTCGGCATTCCATGCAACAAGTGCCTCGTGGACCGCTTTGGCGACATCGGCCGGAACGCCTCGAACTTCCGCAATCTTCTGCTCGCTTGCCGCGCGCAAACGCTTCATCGAGCCAAAATGGCGCATAATGGCACGTTTTCTGGTGGGTCCCACGCCCGGAACGTCGTCAAGCACCGAAACCGTCATAGCCTTATCGCGCAACTCGCGATGGAACGTAATCGCAAATCGGTGGGATTCATCGCGAACCTGCTTGATCAGATAAAGCGAAGCGGAGCCGGTCGGCAGCACGACGGGGGTCTCGTCCCACGGCACGAAAACTTCCTCATCGGCCTTTGCCAAGCCACAAACTGGTATATCGAGGCCAAGCGCCTCAAGTTGCTTAATTGCAGCGGTCAATTGCGGCTTGCCGCCATCGACAACGAGCAAATCGGGGCGCGAGCCAAAGCGCTCGTCCGCCATGCGCTCGGGAGCATAGCGACGCCCCAGAACCTCTGACATCGATACGAAGTCGTTCGCCTCGTCCAATTCGGCCTGAATTTTAAAGCGACGATACTGGCCCTTGTCGGCACGGCCGTTGGTAAATACCACCATCGAAGCGACGGTAAAGGTGCCGTGCAACGTCGAGATATCGAAGCACTCGATGCGCAACGGCGGCGCAGGCAGCGCCAGCGCGCTTTCGAGCTCCAGGAGCGCCTGATTAGTGCGATCGTCAGCATACCCCGTGCGCATCATGTAGCGCATGAGGGCATGGCGCGCATTTTTGGAAGCCATATCGAGCAGGCGGTGCTTTTCGCCGCGCTGCGGCCTATGGAGATGGCAAGAGCGTTCGCGCTTGCCCGCAAGCCACTCCCCCAACGCTTCGGCGTCCTCAAGCTCGACAGAGAGATTGATCTCGGCTGGAATATCAGCCGTCTCGTCGTAATAGCGCTTAAGAAAGCCCGATTGAAGCTCTTCCTCGTCGACATCCAGGCCTTTATCGAGGATGAACTCACAAGTTCGAACCGTTCGGCCCTCGCGAACGACAAAGACACAGGCGGCAGAGATAGTCTCTTCGCGATAGAAGCCGATGACGTCGATATCGACGCTCGATGGAAAAACGACCTGTTGGCGATCGTCCAGGCCCCTAATGACTTCCAGGCGACGCTTGACGCGCGCCGCACGCTCAAAATCGAGCGTCTCGGCTGCCTCCGTCATCTCGGACGTAAGCTCGTCAACGACATCCTTGCGATGGCCCGACAAGAAACGTTCGACACGTTTGACGTTCTTGGCATAGTCGGCAGGGGAAATCGCGCCGATGCATGCGCCCGGCCCGCGCCCGACATGGTAGTCAAAGCAGGGACGCCCGTTTTGCGCGCAAATCATATTGACGATGTCTTCTTCGCCCTTATGAGATTCGACGATGCGGCGGCAGCGGCGCCATTCCGCACAGGATGCCGAGCAAATAGGAATAACCTTGCGTAGCGTATCGATGGTCTCACGCGCCGCACGGCTATCGGTATAGGGGCCAAAATAGCGCGTTCCCGGTTTATGACGCTCTCGCGTGTATTTAATAGCCGGAAACAAGTCGCTCTTGGTAATGGCGATAAAGGGATAGCTTTTATCGTCTTTGAGATCGACGTTAAAGTACGGATGGTACTGGCCAATCAGATTGCGCTCGAGCACCAATGCCTCGTGCTCGGTCTCCACCACGATATAGTCGAAGCTCGCCACCAGCTGCATCATGAGCGGGATCTTTTGACGCTCGTCCTGCAGCGTCACGTATTGACGCATACGGGCACGCAGGTTTTTTGCCTTGCCCACATAGATGACATCACCCTTGGCATCTTTCCAAAGGTAGCAGCCGGGTTGCGTGGGAACGCGCGAAACCTGCTCGGCAAGTGTTGGAATGTTGTCGTGACCTGCCACGCGCACCTACTTGCGACGAAGCAGCGCCGAGACCTCGGGCATCTTAAAGACGAAGGCAAGACCAAAAGTTACAGCGAGCGAGACGACACCTGCAACACAAACGTAGCCCAGGGTAATGAGGATCGAGCTGCCAAGCGCTCCGACAAAGTGCTCAAGTGCCCACATGACGCCGGCGCCCGCGGCAGCGCCCAAGCCACCGAACAGTAGGCCGAAGAAACCGCCATGCAGGATAGACTTGACCTGAAGGCCATGCAGACGACGGCGCAGCCACCACAGTGAGCATCCGACCAAGACCACGTAGTCAACGACGTACGAAAGCGCAATTGCCGGCATACCGTAGCCCAGCACCACGCCAAACAGCAGCACCGAACCGGCCTGGCCGATAGCGGAGTACAGGCAATAGCGGCTATAAGGTTTCATATCGAGCAGGGCCGAGAAGCTCTTCTGCATCAGCACGACCACGCCGTAGAGCGGCAGGGAAAGTGCCAGATAGATAAGGAACTCCGACACCAGCGCCACACCGGATTCATCGAACTTGCCGGCGCAGTAGATCATGTTGAGCGGACGGGCGAAGACGATCAGATACATCGCAAACGGAATCAGGAAGAAGAGCATCTGGGCGACACCGCGCGAAATGCCCGTGCGGACGCTGTCGTAATCCTTCTCCTGCGCATCGTGAGAGAGTTCGGTATAGAGTGCCGTCGAAAGCGAGGCGGCGATCAGCGCATAGGGCAATGTGTACCACAGGCGCGCATATGCGATGACGGAAGGGCCGGTCTCGGGCTGCACCACCAGCGCGGCGGCATTGGTAATGGAGGTCGAGACAAACATGCACACCGTGGCGAGCAGCGTCGGGATACCAAGCGCGATCGTCTGTCGCAGCGCGGGATCCTTAAAGTCGATATGGATATGAGGATGCACGCCATGCTTGCCAAGCGCGGGAATCTGGCAGGCCATCTGGACAAAGACGCCGAGGGTCGTACCAACTGCGATCAAGATAATACCGGCCTGCTCGCCAAATTGTGCAGACACGGGAGCAAAGCCCATAAAGCTGGCGATGACGATGACATTGTTGAGAACCGGGGCAAACGTCGACCAGAAATAGTCGCGGTGTGCGTTGAGAACGCCCGAGAACACCGAGCCCAAGCCATAAAACAGAATTTGAATAGCAAAGAAGCGGAACATGAACGCAGCGGTATCCATGCTGCCGCCATCGCCCGAAAGGAACGACTGCGTCCAAATAAAGCCGGGAGCAAACACGGTACCCAGCAGCGAGATACCGCCCAGCAGCAGAAGCAGAATACCAAGCAGGTTGCCGACATACTCGTTCGATGCCTCGCGGCCCTGCTCGCGCCTCACACCCATATACACCGGCAAAAACGCCGTAACGAGCATGCCGCCCATCACGAGCTCGTAGAGCATGTTGGGCAGGTTGTTGGCAACCTGATAGGAGGACGAGAGCAGCGACATACCGATGGCGGCCGCCATGGCCCACGTGCGGATAAACCCGGTGACACGCGACACGATGGTCAGCACGGTCATAAGGCCAGCAGAACGACCAACCGTGGAGTAGTCCGACGAACCCATATCGTCTACGTCGTCCTGAGAGTCCTCATAAACCTCATCTTGTGGCGGCAAATCGTCCACGACGGCAAAGGAGCCGGTCATCGCAAAGGGATCGTCAACCAAAACGGCGTCATCAGCAGGTGCGGCGTCATCGCTGTTCGGCATGTTGTTACCGGATACGGCATCACCATCGAATATGGCATGGTCGCCAAACACCGTGTCAACTTCATTGGCGGCGACGGTTCGGGCAGAAAACGACAGAGGGTCCCAGTCGTCATCACCGTCGATGGCCACGCCCTCGACGGGATCGGTCGAACCAAGCGGCGACCATTCGTCATCCGAAAGAAGCGGTTCGCCATCATCATGAGCCGTGGGCTTGGCGGAACGAGCGGCAGGAGCGCTCTGCGGTGTGCTCTTTCCCTGGGCTGCCATCAAAAACACCGCCGTCTCATCGGGACGCGGCGCACGAGGAGCCTCGGAGGCGATCGGCATCACACTGGCGCTCGATTGAGCGGCGGCCAAAAAGACAGCCGTCTCATCGGGACGAGCCGAAGAAAGAACCGTACGGGGAAGTGCCGTGCCGGCACCGGCGGCACGCAAGTACACGGCCGTCTCGCCCGGGTCAGCGGCAGCGGACCAGGCGTTTCGAATCTCGTTATCGAACGAAGCGGCCTCGGGCGCGGGCGTCTGAGGAGCCGACCCTTTTGCAAAGTGAGCTCCGCGCTTTGATTCTTCCTGCGGCATCGCTCAGTCCTCTCTCGTGATCGGGGCAACCGTCGCCCCGCAAAATGCAACTAAGTCATCGGGAGCAAGCTCAAGCTGATAGCCGCGCTTGCCA
Organism: uncultured Collinsella sp.; assembly: GCA_902478945.1. GTDB lineage: Bacteria > Actinomycetota > Coriobacteriia > Coriobacteriales > Coriobacteriaceae > Collinsella. Next base: position 2,324 of record CABSMX010000005.1, on the reverse strand, counting down.
CCCGAGATAAAAATGGTATCCCAAAGGACGCATGTCTCATCGATCAGAGTCCGGAAGCGTTTTTTCATACCGACCGGACTGCAACCGCCGCGGACATACCCCGTCGCGGCAAGCAAATCTTTGACATGCATCATGGTCAGCGACTTTTCGCCTGCGGCGCGCGCGGCGGCCTTGAGGTCGAGCTCGTCGGCAACGGGAATGCAGCACACGACATGGTCGTTGGACGGCGTCGTGCAGACCAGGGTCTTAAATCCCTGACCGGGCTCCTCGCCAAGCTGCTCGGAAATCGCGACGCCCAGCCCCGACGATTCGTCGCCATCGTCTTCGTACGTATGGAGAACATAGGAGATGCCGGCGCTTTCCAGCTCGCGCATCGCATTGGTTTTTGACGTCTTAACAGCCTTTGCCATGGCACATCCTTTCCCTCGCAGAGCGACGTAAGGATTAAGTATAGGGCCAATTCCGCCGCATATGCCATCTCGACACACAGAAGCGCCACCGAATCAGAAGGAATCGGTGGCGCGTCGGTACTACAACGTCTCTTTACTGTGCGTCGAGCTGCGCCTGACGCTCACGGTCACGCTTGAGCAACGGCGCCAAGAACTTGCCCGTGTAGCTCTGCGAACATGCCGCGACTTGCTCCGGCGTGCCTGAGACCACGACGGTTCCGCCGCCATTGCCGCCCTCGGGGCCCATATCGATCAGGCGGTCGGCAACCTTGATGACATCAAGGTTGTGCTCGATCACCAGAACCGTGTTGCCCGCATCGACCAGGCGTTGCAACACGTCGAGCAGCTGACGAACATCCTCAAAATGGAGGCCGGTTGTGGGCTCGTCCAAAATGTAGAACGTCTTGCCTGTCTGGCGACGATGAAGCTCCTTGGCGAGCTTCACGCGTTGCGCCTCGCCGCCCGAAAGCGTCGTAGCGGGCTGGCCCAAACTCACGTAGCCCAGACCCACGTCATATAGGGTCTGCAGTTTGCGCTTAATCTGCGGGATATTCCCAAAGAAAGCCAGTGCTTCGGTGACACTCATGTCGAGCACGTCCGAGATTGTCTTGCCGCGGTAGGTAACCTCGAGTGTCTCGCGGTTATAACGCTTGCCGCCACATACCTCACAGGGGACATAGATATCGGGAAGGAAGTGCATCTCGATCTTAATCTGGCCATCGCCCTTGCACGCCTCGCAGCGACCTCCGCTTACGTTAAAGGAGAAACGTCCCGGCGAGTAGCCGCGCGCCTTCGACTCCGGCGTGCTTGCAAATAGCGCACGCAGATCATCCCAAAGGCCAATATAGGTCGCAGGGTTCGAACGCGGCGTGCGACCGATCGGTGACTGGTCGATATCGATTACCTTATCGATGCACTCAATGCCCTCAATCTTCTTGTACGGCCCCACAGGACGCGTCGAACGATGGATGGCATTCGTAAGCGCGGGCGCAATCGTATCGGTGACCAGGGAGCTCTTGCCCGATCCCGAGACACCGGTAACGACTGTGAGCGTACCGAACTCAATCTTGGCGGTAACGTTTTTGAGGTTATTAGCGCGGGCGCCCGTGATCTTAAGACAGCCGCGGCCGGGCTTGCGGCGCTCATCGGGCACGCGGATCATCCGCTTGCCGGTCAAATAAGCACCCGTCATGGAATCGGGGCATGCCATGATATCGGCAGGCGTTCCCGCGGCGACCACGTGTCCGCCGTTAACGCCCGCACCGGGACCCATATCGATCACGTAGTCTGCAGCGCGAATTGTATCTTCGTCGTGCTCGACGACGATAACGGTATTACCGATATCGCGCAAGCGCTCGAGCGACTTGATCAGGCGTTCGTTATCGCGTTGGTGAAGGCCGATCGACGGCTCGTCCAGAATGTACAGAACGCCCATGAGGCCGGCGCCGATCTGCGTTGCCAGGCGAATGCGTTGGGCCTCACCGCCGGAAAGCGTCGCCGAGGCGCGATCGAGCGTCAGATAGTCGAGTCCGACATCGACCAGAAAACGCAGGCGCTCCAGGATTTCCTTGACGATGCGCCCGCCGATAAACTGCTGACGCTCGGTAAGCTCCAGGCCCTCAAAAAACTCGAGCGACTCGCGACAGGACAGGCAGCAGACATCGTAAATGGACTTGCCACCCACGGTGACGGCAAGCATCTCGGGACGCAGGCGAGCACCGTGACAGCTCGAGCATGGCTCTTCGCGAATGTATTTCTCCAAGCGAGCCCTGGTGTTCTCGTTCGTCGTCTCGTTGTAGCGCTCGTACAGGATATTGCGCACACCCGAGAACTTAGTGTCCCACTGGCTGCGACGCCCATCGAGCTTTTGATAGT
>CABSMX010000004.1 GCA_902478945.1 uncultured Collinsella sp. | reverse complement strand
TGCAGCGTAGTCTCGTGGGCTCGGAGATGTGTATAAGAGACAGCCCTTGGATCGCTCCTCAAGGATCGCGACGCGCAGCGCCTTGCGGTACTCGGCCTCGTTCTCGGCGTACTGGCTTCCGCTGTTGCGCAGCGCCTGAAGCTCGTCCATGAGCCTGTCGAAGAGCTGCATGCGCTCGGCGTAGAGGTCTTGCATGGCCTACACGACCTGCCACGCGGGGGACGGGCAGCACCCTGGGTTGGCCTTGAACTGCTCGTACTGCTGACGGCTCTCGAAGACGTAGGAGGTGCCGCAGCTCTTGCACTTGGCGATGAACTGGCCGAACTCTGGCGGCTCCTTCTCGGCGTGCTTCTCGGTTCCCATGAGCGTGTCTGGGTCTGAGGTGCCGTCGATGTCGAACGCTCCGCAGAGCGCGTACTTTCTGGCATAGCTGGATGCGCTGCCAGTGACCTGCGCCTCGTTCATTCCCTTCTGGCTCAAAGGCTCGCGGGCGTAGGCCGTCACGTCCATGGGATCGCCGTGGCCGTCCTCGAAGAACAGGCGGCACGTGGCCTTGACGTAGTAGCGCTCGCCGATCTGCTCGATGCTGTCGTTGAGCGTGAAGGCTATGCCCGCCTCCTTGCACGGCTCCTTGAGCGCCGCCACGATGTCCTCCATCGAGCGGTAGTAGAAGTTGCCGTGGGCGTTGTAGCGTGCCTTGGGCACCACCACGGATCGCTGCACCTGGGCCACGGCCTCGGCCAGCGTCATGTGCTTGTCTTCTGCCATCGTCTACTCCATCCTCGCTGCCACCTGGGCTGGCGTGCCCCGGCGGATGCTTCCGGTGATTCCCTGCGCCTTGAGTACGGATGCGAGCGCCTGCATCTGCGATCGCGTGGCGCTCGGCACCTCGACCGTCCACGCCTCCAAAGGCTCCGCGACTGGTGCTGGCATGGGTGCCGGCATGGGGGCGGGCATTGGCGCTGGCGCGGGCATCGGCTCAGGCTCGGGGATCTCGACCGGCTCAGGCTCTGGTTCCGGCATCGGTTCCGGTTCGGGTTCTGGCGCCATGGCCGCCTTCAACTCGGCGATGCGCTGGTCTTCCTCGTCGGCCAAACGCGCTGCGTTCAAGGCGGCTCCGAGGTCGAGCGTGCGGAAGAATTCGCGCTCCGCGTCGGCGTAGTGCGGCATCGCCTCCTGCTGGGCCTTGAGCGTTTCCCAGTCTCGGGCCACGTCGGACGCCTTTGCCTCAAGCGCCTGCTGCGCCTTGATCTCGCCGAAGGTCTTGTTGAGCCACTGCGGCTCATGCAGGCGCTCGTAGGGGACGACCGGCGCGAGCAGCCCCGCGAACTCCTCGTAGTGCTGCTGTAGGCGTGAGTAGAGCGCGTCCTTGCGCGTCTGCTCGGCCTCGTCGAGCTGCGCCTTGATGGCGTCGGTTGACTCGTCGATGATGGCCGTGATCTGCTTGCAGCGCCTCTCGAATGCGTCGAGCGGCTTGTTGTACTCGCGCTTCACGGCCTTGCGGCGTTCGTCGATCTCCTTCTTGATGCCGTTGAGGTAGCTGCGGTCGTGCTTGGCCTCCTTGATGGCCTGGGCGCTCGCGAGGTCGTAGGTGGCGCCCTCGTAGTCGGCCACGACCTTCTTCACGTGGGCCTCCAACGCGTCCATGTTCGAAGCGATAGTGGCCTCGGTGTAGGTGACCTCAAGCGTGGTGGCCTCGGCCTCGATGACCTCTGCCTCGACCTGCTGCGGTTCGGTTTCCTTAGCCATGGATCTCGCCCGTCTCGTCGTCGAAGTCCATGGCCTGCTGCTGCTCAGCCACGGTGAGCAAAACCGTCTTGCCGCTCTGCTTGATGATGCGGAAGGCGTCGGCGTTGTCGGTCAGGATCTCGAATTGCAGGGTCGCAACGCTGCCCTTCACGGTGGCCTGCTTGAACTGCGCCTGGATGGTGGCTTCGTTGATCATGTCGTTACCTCCTATTTGATGCCGAGAACGGCGGCAAGGAACGCGCGACCGAACTCGCGCTCTTCCTCGCTGACGGGCTTGATCTTGTCGGCGATGAACTCGCGGCTCTTGGCGACGCACTTCTCGTCGATCCTGGAAAGCCCGGCCTCGCAAAGCGCGATCATCACGTGGTAGGCGTTTGCCGCCGTCTCGCCGTCGTTGTTGTCAGGATGCGTGGCGTCGAACATGAGGTTGTTCGCGATGCAGGCGGCGTGGTCGAGCACTGCTTTGTGGAACTTGGTCCCGTGGAAGTCCTCAAAGCCGTTCTCTTCGAAGTATTTGGCGTTCATTTCTTCTCCTTCACGTACTCCTCGACGAAGTACTCGATGTAGATGTCTATGCGTGGTTTGGTGCCGTATGGCGACCTCGGGCGCTTGGTGACGGCTCCCATGTCGACCTGCGAATCGTCCTTGAAGGCGATCCCGTTGAGCGCGTCGCAGGCGAGCTTGCCGAGGTTGTCCCAGTCGGGCTTGCCGAGGTCGGCGCGGCCCTCCCAGTACTTCGGGTTGCTCTTCGCGAGCGGCCTGGTGGTCGAGATCCGCATCACGACCGGGCCGTCGTGGTTGGCGAAGGTCTCGCCGTATGCCGCGCGGAACGCGTCCTTGATGGCCTTCTCGGCCTTGAGCGTCTTGGTCGGCGTGTAGGTGCGGTGGTTGCGGTAGTCGGTCATGGGGCGCTGCTTTCCGACAAGCTGGGCGGGGTGCATGGTGATGTGCGCCGTGGCAGCAAGGGTTCGCCGCCAGCTCATTCGCTGAACCCATCGCTCTGGCTGCGGTGCTTGTTGAAGGCTCCGCGCAGCTCCGGGTATCGCGCCTCCATGATTCGGGCAAGGGCGGGGGCTATGCCGTTCTTGCAGCCCACGTGCAGCTCGTTGCGCACCATGTTCACCAGGTAGTTGATCGACACGTAGCCCTTCTCCTTGAGGCGGCGGGCGTTGGAGAGCATGAACCGCCACGCCTCGGGGTTGGCCTCGATCCACTTCTTGGCCTCGGCAACGTCCTGCTCGCCAGCCATGCCCAGGCCGAAGATCTCAAGCTGGTTACTCTGGGGTTTGGGGCGGTATCTCTCGTCGTTACGCATTGAGCACCGCCATGCTGCCCACGGCTCGCTGGGCGTCGGCAACAGCCTGGTCCATCGTGGGGATGACCCAGAGCCAGAGCACGGCGAGGAAGATCATGAGGGCCGCGAGGAAGCCGACCATGACGCCCGCCTTGAACCGGGAGCGCTCAAGCTGCTCCTGTGCCGTCGGGCGCTTGCCCTCGAATGGTATGATGGACGCAGCCTCTTTCGAGGCGGCTACGTAGCGGGTGCCCGAAGTGTGGTAGCGGGGGGCGCTCGCTTTCTTTTTTGTCTGCATTTCCGTTCTCCTTTTGGTGTTTTCGCAGGTCATTGCTAGGGCGCTTTTTAGGGCCTCTTTTTTGTCGCCTTTTTCGCCCTGCTCTTCTGGCTGTAGTAGCGCTGGCGCTGCCTGTCATTCCTCTTCTCCCTGATCGCCTCCTCCTTCATTGCGTTGGCCTGTTCGGCGAGGTCTGCCATGTGAAGCTCCTTCGTGCACTCGATGCACCAGCCGTTGACCCTGTTGAGCGGTCGGAACGTCCATTGGCCGCAGCGGGGGCACTGCCTGCGCTTGCGGAGTGAGAGTCCGCACTTCCGCGCCATATGCTTCACTGAGTCGATGGAGCGCCCGAGGTCCTTGGCTACCTGCTTGGCGCCGTCTCCAGCGTGCTCTTCGAGGTATCTGAGTTCACGTGTAGACCACTGCTTCACGCCTTCGCTTCTCCCTTCTGCTGGCGTTCCCACTCGCGGTATGCCTGACGGATCGTCGAGCACATGCCGTCAAAGGCAACTTCGCGGGCGGTCTTGGGCTTCTCTTCCTTCTGTTTGGCCTCTTCGGCTGACATTTAGACCGCTACGCCTTTTGATGTGCGCTCCTCGACTAACCCGGCGAGGTAGTCAACAGAGCATCCGTAGAGCTTTGCCAAGTTGATTGCGTCTGGAACCAGTAGCGGTGAACTCTCGCCACGCTCCCACTTGCCGATAACGTATTCGGAGCGGTGGATCTTTTCACCGACTTCTTCTCTGGTCAGGCCTGCCCGCTTACGCTCGGACACAAGATTGTTGAGCATTGTTTCCTCCTTTGCACTAGTTTCTTGTGCCTGAATGGCACTATATACAAGATTCTTGTATCTGTAAACCCTAAAAGTTTGCTATTCGTACAAGTTTCTTGTATGCTTCAACTATCCTAAGTTAGGGGTGAGATATGAGCCTTAAAGACCTACGGCAGCGTTCAGGGCTGACCCAGAAAGAAGCTGCTAGCGTGTTCGGCCTTAAATACCGCACGTACCAAAACTACGAGCTTGGAAATACAAGTCCTGATATGGATACTGCGGCAGAGTTCGCCCGGTATTTCAAATGCACAATTGGTGAACTGTTCGATCTCGAAGAGGGCGATGGCGAACAGATGGGAAGCGCCGAGCGCGAATTACTAACGCTCTTTAACGCCATGAATAAAGAGGGCCGCAAGGCATTACTTGCGGCAGCAAACGGAATCGCCGAGGCTTTCCCGGCGACAAGGAAGGAGTAGCCGTGGCATTGAAAGATATGATGAAGGACATGGCAAATGCAGCTGTGTCGCAGGCGCAGAGCGCTGTACAAGATGCAATCGACCGTGACCAGCAAACCATAAATGGTCAAGGCACTAGTGGCGTTGTGCAGGGTGTGATGGGGCACTACTCTGAGCTTTCGGCCGAATCCGCTCAGCAGCAATATGGCATGTATCTCATGCGTGGAGAGTCGTTCACGCGCTGCTTTGCGCTCGTGCGTGACAAGATGCTGTTCACGGACCGCAGAATCGTCTTCATCGACCACCAGGGCATGACTGGCGCCAAGGCAGCGGCCGTGTCCATCGACCTCCAAAGCATCGTCGGGGTGCGCCTTGAGACGGCCGGTATGGGCTTCGACCACGCCGAGCTGTCGTTCGCGTACATCACAAGCCCGTACTACAAGGTCCAAGGCGTGCAGACGGAGACCAAGACGCTTGAGTTCCCGAAGGGCTTCGACGTCCAGGGTCTCTACTCGCTGCTCTCGGAGCTCGCATACGAGAACGTGCGCCGCATCAACGCATAGAAAAGAAGAAGCCCCACGGGGTCATAGCGCTGCAACGCTGCCCGCGGGGCTTTTCCAAAGAACCTCTGAAAGGAGGCCGTTTCCAATTATGCCAAAAACTGCGGTGATATACGCCCGCTTTTCGTGCAACAAGCAGCGCGAGGCCTCGATAGACGACCAGCTGCGCGTGTGCCGCGACTGGTGCAAACGCGAGGGCTACGCCATCGTGGCGGAATACTGCGACTACGCCATAAGCGGGCGCACCGACGACCGCCCAGAGTTCCAGCGCATGGTCGCGAACGCTGGCGAGAGCGACATAGTGCTTGTGTACATGATGGATCGCTTCAGCCGAGGGGAGTATGACGCGCCCATATACAAGCGCGAGCTTGCCCAGCACGGCGTGAAGCTCGTCTCGGCGCTTGAGCAGATACCGGACAGCCCGGAAGGCATCATCTACGAGAAGCTGCTCGAAGGCCTCGCCGCGTGCGAGTCGAAGAAGACCGCGATCCGCACGAGGCGCGGCATGGAGGGCAACGCGCTCAAGTGCAAGACCAACGGCGTGCGCGTGTTCGGCTACGCCAGCAACGAGGCCGACGAGTACGTGATCAATGAGGACGAGGCAGCTTTCGTGCGCGAGGCGTTCAAGCGGCGCATAGCAAAGGAGACCACCAACTCGATAGCACGCGACTTCGCGGCACGCGGGGTCAAGACCTCGCAGGGAAACCCGTGCGGCTACTCGATGGTCGAGCGGATGGTGAAGAACCGGAAGTACACGGGGCGCTACGAGTGGGGCGGCGTTGTCAAAGAGGGCGGCATGCCCGCGATCATCGACGAGGTGACGTTCATGGAGGCACAGGGCATACGCGCGGCCAAGGAGCGCAGCGCGGAGAGCTGGGGCGACTTCGCCCTTTCCGGCAAGGCGATCTGCGCGGGCTGCGGGCGCAACCTGCAAGGCGTAAGCGGGCGCGGGCGCGGCAACCGCAAGTACGAGTACTACCGCTGCCACGACGGATGCGTTAAGCCCGTCAGGCGCGAGGAGCTTGAGGGCGAGATCGTCAAGGCGCTGCGGGCGCTCCTGCAAGACCGCGATGAGGCCTTGCGGATAGCCCGCATGGTTGCGGAAAGCTCGGACGGCGCGGAGGTGGCGGCGAGGCGCAAGCAGGCCGCCCAATCGCTCTCAGCAGCCGAGCGCGGCCTTAAGAACATCCTCAACGCCATCGAGCAGGGCATAATCGCTCCGGGCGCGAAGGAACGCATAGCGGAGCTTGAGCACCAGCGCGACCGCGCCAAGCTCGACCTAGAGGCGATCAGGGACGATCAGATAGACCCCGAGCGGCTGGCCGACTTCCTGCAATGTGGCTCGGCCTTGGACGACGCGACGCTGCTGAAGGCGTTCGTCTACCAGGTGAGCGTGAGCGACGAAGAGTGCATAGTGACACTGAACTACGATGTGGAAAGCAACGAACCCGCCAGACTTGACGTCCAACGGGTTCGTACAAAATGCAAATGGTGCCCCCAGCGGGATTCGAACCCGCGATATCCACCTTGAAAGGGTGGCGTCCTTGGCCGCTAGACGATGGGGACAGCGGGAAAGAGTATAGCAGACTTTTTTGTCGGCGCGTATATCGTTGGCAAACTGGAAAACCACCACAAAGGTGCCTGTCCCCTTTGTGGTGGTGGGGTGCTAGGGGAGGAGCTTCATGGCTGCGTCGTGGGCGGCGCGCTCGTAGGTGTCGTCGAGGGGCTTGAGCGGCAGCAGGGCTGTGGCCTGCGCGTCGCCACGGCGCTCGAGGGCGTGGGTAATGAGCCAGTCGGCGAGTTCGGGGTTCTTGGGCAGTGCCGGTCCGTGCAGGTACGTGCCGATGACGCCCTTGTAGATGAGGCCCTCAAGACCATCATCGCCGTTGTTGCCGGTGCCCGTGACGACGGACGTTCCGAGCGGCGTGGCATCGGCGTCCAAAAGCGTGCGGCCGCCATGGTTCTCAAATCCCACAAAGGGCTCGGGTGCCAGATCGGTTTTGACGGCTACGTTGCCGATCAGGCGGTCGGAGCCGCGTACGGTTTCGGCGGCAATGACCCCCAGACCCTCAATGCGATCCTCGCCCATATAGTACGAACGGCCGAGCAGCTGATAGCTGCCACAGATGGCGAGCAGCGAGCCGCCATCCTCAACATAGGATGCGACCTTGTCTTTTTGGGCGAGCAGTTCATGTGCGACCGCCAGCTGGTCGCGGTCGGAGCCACCGCCCATCATGACGATATCGGCATCGGTCAAATCAAGCGTTTCGCCCATACGGACCTCGTCCACACGCACGGGAATGCCACGCCAGGCGCAGCGGCGCTCGAGCGCGATAACATTGCCGCCGTCGCCGTAGAGGTTAAGGGCATCGGGATACAGGTAGACGATGCGCAGCGGGCGCGAAAGCTCGACTGGCGCGATGCCGACGGGAAGAGCGCCACCGTCGGCACGGGCTACGGCGCGCCCGGCAACAGCGTCGGCGGTGGTGCCCTTCAGTCCGTCGAGTTCTTTGACCAGCGGCGGGAAGGCCGTGTAGTTGGCGACGGCATAGAAAGCGTCGCCGGCAGCTTCATCCGCAACGGCGCCAATTGCCTGCGCGACGTCCGAGATAATCGCGGCATCGATGTCGGCGTACTTGAGGCGCACCTGCATGTCGTGCGCGCGCGTGCCTCCGGCAAAGGCGACAAGACCCGGCGTGTCGGCGATGCGCTCGAAGTCGACGTCGTAGATCCACGATACATCGTGGCCGTCGGCATCGTTGTCGTTGAGGAAGAAAGCGCAGAGTCTGCCGCCTGCCGTCTTGATGGACTGGATTTGTCGATCGAAGCCCACGGGATTCTTAGCCAGGTTGGCCTCGACAGTGCGGCCGGCGATATCCCAGCGCCCCATACGACCACCGGCGGGCACATAGGCATCGAGCGTGGGCTGCAGGTGCGCCGTATCCACGCCTAACTCATGTGCGGCAAAGAATGCAGCGGCAACGTTGTAGACCATGTACAGGCCGTTGTAGCGTGTGGCGATGTGTACGGCAGCCGCGTCGGGCGCAGATCCAAAGACCAGGTCAAAGCCGTAGCCGTCGCAGCCGAGCTCCACGCCCGTCACGCGACGGACAAGCGCAGGGCGGGCCCAGCCGCACGAGGGGCAATGGTAGGCGCCGAGCTGGCCGTACTGCACATAGTCGTACTCCAGCGGCGCGTTGCACTGCGAGCAAAAACGCGAGTCGCTAATGCGATCGGACTCGGTGTCGGTGGCGCCGTCGATGCCAAAGGCAATACTCGCATTGGGAACGCGCGCGGCAATCGAGGCGCACAGCGGGTCGTCGGCGTTGTAGATGAGCGTCGTTGCCGGCGAAAGCTCCAACGCGTGGGCGATGACCTCCTGGGTGTGATCGATCTCGCCATAGCGATCAAGCTGGTCGCGGAACAGGTTGAGCAGCACGAAGTACGTCGGCTTGAGCTTGGGCAGAACGCGTACGGTGTAGAGCTCGTCGCACTCAAAAACGCCCACGCGCTTGCCGCTGCTGGTGTGTTTAAGGCCGCCGCGGGCCTCGAGCAGAGCACCCACCACACCAGGCTCCATATTGTTGCCGGCACGGTTGCACACCACGGCAGCACCGCTGGCAGCAACGGCGTCGGCGATGAGGTTGGAAGTGGTGGTCTTGCCATTAGTACCCGTAATCACCACGCTGCGGTCGACAAGGCCAGCGAGGTCGCTCAACAACTCGGGGTCGATCTTCATGGCGATGCGGCCGGGGAGTACGCCGCCCTGGCGTTTAAGGACGGAGCGCAGCCCCCAGCGGGCGATATCGCTCGAGGTGCAGGCGAGAGATGAGCGGAGGTTCATGAAGCCGTTCCTAACATAGATGACATGGTCGTGGCGTTTGCGCCGTTAAAATCCGTAGCGGCGCGCAAATTCCTGGGCAAGCTGCGATACATCTTCGCAGGCGTTGGCCCAGGGGGCAAAGTCGGGGGTGTCCGAGATAATACCGTCCGCTTCCCAAACGGCTTGGTGCGAAAGGTCCCAGGGATCGCGTGGCTCGGGCCGGCAGGGAAGGTACGGTGTCTGGTACATGGGGTTCAGTAAGAAGAATGCACCGCCCTCGCAACGGTTGGCAAACTCACGCAGCGCGCGTGTCGCCGGGCGCATCTTGTTTGTTTTGAACAGCAGAATCGTGCGGGCGAGTAGATACCAAGGAGAGTTCTCGAGCGCGTCAGCCCCGATCTCTTCCTCGAGCTGGTGGGCCAGGGCAAAAAAGCCGTCCTGGTCTTCCAGACGAGCGAGGGCGAGCAACACGGTGCCTGCGGCTCGGGTGGGGTAGCCTTCCGCCTTAAGGACGCGGCGGGCGTAGTTGGCGGCAGCACGGTAGCGGGCGCTCGCCATGCACAGCTGCGAGATGGCCTCGAGCGTGTGGAGCCACCCGATAAGAGCCGGCTCGCTCACGGTGAGCTCTGCCGTCGTCACGCCGTCCGTCAAAACTTTGTTGGCCCAGTAGTGCGGGGCCTCCATATCGAACCCGGGCACACTTTGCTGCAGGTAATCGGCCGTGGTCGCCTCGAGCTTCATCAGGTCACCCAGGCAGGCGTCAACGGGCGTGTCGGCCAGGATGATGGCGAGCAGCTGTGCGTCGACGGCTAGCGCATCGACGCGGACGATCTTGAGCAGCTCATCGCGCATGTCGTCGAACAGGCGATTGCGCGTCTGCTCGAACTCCTCGTCGCTGCCCATGTCCTCGATGCGATGGAGCTCGTCGAGCAGGTGGCGATGAACACCGGCGTAGGACAGCAGCGCCTGGGCATGCTCGGACTGCGCATACTTATGAGGGTTGACGTTCACGTCGTTATGGACAAGCTCGCGTGCTGCATCGGTGAGCTCGGGGTGCGACGCCAGATAGGTGCGCTCCAGGTAGGCGGGGATGTAGACGCTCGGATCCATTAGAGGTCTCCTCCCTTAAACGGCAAACCCTGCTCGGCCGCCCGCAGGATGCGCTCATCGATTTGGGAACGCACGATGTCGTTGGTGGCGACCCAGGCGGCAAAGCTGGCGTTGTCGGGGGCGCCCAGGCCCTCCTGCAGTACCGGCGTCGCCTCGGACAGCGCAAGGACAAGCTCGTCGGTGGAGCCCACACCCACGTTGACGCGGGCATAGACGCCATCGGGAAACTCGGTTTGGAAGTAGAGCGCCTCGGCCGCGTGCGGGCACGAGCGTGCGAGGATGCGCAAATAGTGTTCGGCGCCCTCGTAGTCCAGCTCGCGCCAGGCAGCGCTCATCAGCGCGATGAGCGTCCACGGGTCCAAGTCACGCTCCGCGTCCTTGGGGCGGCGGCGCAGCGGGGTATTCGCGAGGTACGGCACGGAGTGAGCGGAGCGAAAGCGCTTGAGCTCCTCGGCGGGGTATTCGAGCTTTGCCATGGCGAGCATCGCGGTGTGGCGGACACCAGCGGGGTCGTTGGGGACAAAGTCGAGGCTGCGGTTTGCGGCTTCGAGCGACATGCGATAGCGGCCGCTAATGAGGGCGCGCGATGCCAAGGCGGCAAGCCAGCGCAGGTAGGGGCGGCGCATAAGGTCGCCAGCGGCCTCGCGCTCGTAGGAGTCCTGGGCCGAGGCGATTTTGAGCGCTAGGTCGTGCTCGACCTCATCGCACTTGGACACCAGGTACTGTACGTATTCCTCGTTGGATTCGGCGGTGAGTGCCGTCAGCATGCGCTGAGCGTCCCAGTTGGCCGGATCGAGCGCGGCCGCCTCGCGGAGCATGTTCTCGGCAGCTGCCTCTTCCTGCTCTGCCTGGGCATCGTCAGGGATAAAGGGAATGCGGTAGTCGACGGCCTCGACCACCTTGGCAATCAGATGTCCGGCGCGGTCGCGGTCGTGCACGATGAGCGGTGCGGGGTTGCGGGTGAATTGTTCCATCAGACGCTCTACGGCGGCACCGTCGGTGAGCGGGATATTGTCGCGGCGCAAGGCCTCAAGAACGAGGCGATGGCAATCCTCTTGAATGGGATCGAATGCCATGGGGCCTCCTTTGCTGCGGTTAGGGTTCAAATGTTTCTATATAAGGTTCTAGTTTACCCGCATGTGGCACACCAGGGGTGCCGCACTTGGACTTGCACCTTTGCACCACGAAGACGGATGTCGCACAAATGTCGGCACCTTGGACGACCGAGTGGTATCACGGTGCCGCAAACGGTCGATTTTTGGCGGCGAACGGTGCATATTTTGGAGGGGCACAGTCCTGCCCGGGATATGTAGTCAACCTTGATAAAACGTTTGCCCAGCTTGGGAGTATGGATGCCGCACAAGGGTCTTCAGGGATAGAAAAAACGTTTCATCATTGGCGGCTTTAGGTGAATAACTGACCAACCAGAACGGTAAAATAGTGTTTGTCTGAGCGTTGAGACGTTTAGACATCGCGCATTGTCATCGCCGGCAACGCGCAAACCGGTCCTAACGGAGCCAATTGGGTGCTCCGTTATATACGCAAGTCTAAGAGGGGCTTGTTTAGGAGGCACAGTATGGGACGTTTTACCAATCCTCGCGATCTGTACTTTGGTGAGGGCGCTCGCCACGAGGTGAAGAACCTCAAGGGCAAGAAGGCCATCATCGTTTCTGGCGGCAGCTCTATGCGCCGCGGCGGGTTCCTGCAGGACGTCGAGAACGACCTTAAGGAAGGCGGTTTCGAGGTCAAGCTGTTCGAGGGCGTCGAGTCCGACCCGTCCATCGAGACGGTCATGAAGGGCGCCGAGGCCATGCGCGAGTTCGAGCCCGACTGGATTATCGCCATCGGTGGCGGCTCGCCTATCGATGCCGCTAAGGCCATGTGGGTCTTCTACGAGTATCCCGAGGAGTCCTTCGATAACATCATCCAGCCGTTCAGCTTCCCTGAGCTGCGTCAGAAGGCTCATTTCTGCGCCATCTCCTCTACCTCCGGCACCGCTACCGAGGTCACCGCGTTCTCCGTCATTACCGACTACGCCAAGGGCATCAAGTACCCGCTGGCCGACTTCAACATCACCCCTGATGTCGCCATCGTCGACCCCGAGCTCACCTACACCATGCCCGCCAAGCTGTGCGCTCACACCGGCATGGATGCTCTGACCCACTGCATGGAGGCCTACGTTTCCACCTGCGCCTCTATGTTCACCGACGCCAACGCTCTGCACGGCATCCGCGAGATCGTCGAGTGGCTGCCCAAGTCCTATGCTGGCGACCATGAGGCCCGTCAGCATATGCACGAGGCTCAGTGCATCGCCGGTATCGCCTTCTCCTCGGGCCTGCTCGGCATCGTTCACTCCATGGCTCACAAGACTGGTGCTGCCTTCGAGAACGGCCACATCATCCACGGTGCCGCTAACGCCATGTACCTGGGCAAGGTCATCCAGTGGAACTCCAAGGATCCCCGTGCTGCCGAGCGTTACGCTTACGTGGCCAAGGAGATCCTGCACCTTCCCGGCGAGACCAACGAGGAGCTCATCGCTGCGCTCGTCCAGAAGATTCGCGACCTCAACGACCAGCTCAACATTCCGCAGTCCATCAAGGATTACGCGAATGGCGGCGTGAAGGTCGACGCCGAGAACCCGCAGATGGTTTCCGAGGAGGAGTTCCTCGCCAAGCTGCCCGAGATCGCCGCGAACGCCGAGCAGGACGCCTGCACGCCCGAGAACCCGCGTGAGACCAAGGCTGCCGACTTCGAGAAGATCCTCAAGGCCTGCTACTACGACACCGACATCGATTTCTAATCGACTCTTGTTATCGTAACGAGGGGCTCCGCACGTATCCGTACGGAGCCCCTTTCTTTTTTAGAGAATGGGATAGTTATGGCTGTAATTTTCAATAGCCCCAGCAAGTACATCCAGGGCCCGGACGAGCTGGCCAAGCTCGGCTCCTATGTCGAGCCGCTTGGCGCTAAGGCCCTCGTCATCGTGACGCCTTCGGGCAAGAAGCGCGTCGGTGCCAAGATCGAGGGCGGCTTTGCCGAGGCTAAGGCCGAGCTGCTGTTTGAGGACTTTAACGGCGAGTGCTCCAAGGGTGAGGTCGATCGCCTGGTTGCGCTCGCTCGCGACAACGGTTGCGACATCATCGTCGGCGTCGGTGGCGGCAAGATCCTCGACACCGCGAAGGCCGTCGCCTATTACCTGGAGTCCCCGGTTATCATTTGCCCCACCATTGCTTCGACCGATGCCCCGTGCTCGGCACTTTCGGTGCTCTATACCGATGACGGCCAGTTCGACAAGTACCTCTTCCTTAAGGCAAACCCCAACATTGTCCTGATGGATACGACGGTTATCGCGGCGAGCCCGGTGCGCCTGACGGTTTCCGGT
Organism: uncultured Collinsella sp.; assembly: GCA_902478945.1. Classification (GTDB taxonomy): domain Bacteria; phylum Actinomycetota; class Coriobacteriia; order Coriobacteriales; family Coriobacteriaceae; genus Collinsella. The sequence goes on along the minus strand of CABSMX010000004.1, from coordinate 28,666 downwards.
ATGGGCGATGCGCTCGCAACCTATTTCGAGGCCCAAGCGACGCACGATGCCGACGGCGGCACCTGCGCTGGCGGCAAGGGCGGCATGGCCGGCCTGGCGCTCGCCAAGCTCTGCTACGAGACGCTTATGGCCGATGGCGTCAAGGCCAAGGTTGCGCTGGAGAAGGGTGCGCTCACGCCTGCCGTCGAGCATATCATCGAGGCCAATACGCTGCTTTCGGGCATTGGCTTTGAGAGCTCGGGTCTCGCTGCGGCCCATGCCATCCATAACGGCTTGACGATGCTGCCCGAGTGCCACAGCATGTATCACGGCGAGAAGGTCGCCTTTGGCACCATCGTCCAGCTGGTACTCGAGGATGCCCCGACCGAGAAGCTCGAGGAAGTCTTGGGCTTCTGCATTGAGCTGGGTCTGCCGGTCACGATGAAGGAACTTGGCGTTGCCGAGCTTACGCGCGAGAAGGCCATGATTGTTGCCGAGGCCGCGTGCGCGCCCGAGGACACCATGTGCAACATGCCGTTTGAGGTGACGCCCGAGATGGTCGCAAACGCCATTCTGGGTGCAGACGCACTGGGCCACTACTATCTCATGGATGAGTAAATCAAGCTAAGGAAGGGGCAAAGCCAGCAGATGGCTTTGCCCCTTTTTGCTATGGTGCAAAGGGGCAAGGTTACTTTGCACCAATCGTTGTTTGATGAAGGGCGGATTCTCGTATGGCGCTTCCCATGGTTTATGGCGGTCCCGGCCGGTATGTTCAGGGGCCGGGCGAACTGTCGCGTCAAGGCAAGTATTTGTCATGGTTGGGCTGCGCTGCCTATGTCTTGTTTGACCAGGGCACCGAGGATCGGCTGTGCAAGCAGATCGTCGATGGATTTCTGGACGAAGATCTAAGCGAGCCGTTCTTTAAGATTTATGACGGTCCGTGTACGGAAGAGGCCGTTGTCGAAATGGCTAAGGAAGCCCAGGCCGAGTATTGCGACATGGTAGTGGGTATTGGCGGCGGCAAGATGCTCGATATCGCCAAGGCCGTTGCGTTTTATGCCGAGTTGCCGTTGTGCGTATGCCCCACGGCGGCATCGATGGACGGTCCGTGCAGCGCGATTTCGGTGCTGTATCACGAGGATGGGTCGTTCGACCACTACCTGATGCTCGAGAAGAATCCAGATCTGGTCGTGGTCGATACCAACGTGGTCGCGGCGGCCCCGCTGCGTATGACGGTCGCTGGCATGGGCGACGCACTGGCAACGTACTTCGAGGCGCGTTCGTGCGCCGCGGCGCACGGCACCAACGAACACGGTGGCGCGCCGGGGCACTTGGCTCTGGTCGCGGCTCGCGCCTGCTACGACACGCTCATGGAGTGCGGTGTCGCTGCCAAGCGCGATCTCAAAAAGGGCCGTACATCGCCGGCAGTTGAGCGCCTGATCGAGTGCAATATTCTGCTCTCGGGCGTCGGCTTTGAGGGCGGTGGCTTGGCGTTGGCGCATGCCATCGCCAACGGGTTGACGATTCTGCCCGAGTGCAGGGCTATGCACGGTGAGGCCGTGGCATTTGGCCTGGTGGTCCAGCTGCGCCTAGAGCGTGCGCCCGAGCTTGATCAGGTGCTCGAGTTTTGCCAGCGCGTTGGTCTGCCGACGACGCTCGTGGAGCTGGGTCTTGGCGAGATTTCCGATGTCGACCTGCAAGGTGTTGCAAATGCGGTCTTTAGAAATGAGCGTAATATGGCCAACGAGCAGGCAAAGGTGACCAAACAAAAGCTCGTGCAGCTCATGTGCGAGGCATAGTTTGGCGCTTGATCGGCCTTGTGCGATCGAGGTGGCGATAGGCCATAGACTATTTGCCTCAAAGGTGCTCCGCGTGTAATTTGCCCGAGGCGTGGGCCGATAGCGTATCATTATCTCTTGCTTGTTTGCACTGCTCAGGGAGGGGCCGCGCATGGCGCAGGAACACGATCTGTTTGATGACATTATCGAGATCAGCAAGGGTTTCGACTTTCTTAAAAACCCGCTTGGCGGTGTGACCGATGCACTCGATCCGTCGGCACCGCAGTGGAATCCTGCCGACTACAAGGAGCGCCCGCGCGGCAATACCATTCCGTGCCTGACCTGCAAAAACGAAAAGAGCGGCTGCACCGCGTGCATGGACGTGTGCCCGGTCAACGCTATCGAGGTCGAGGAAGACTCCATCGAGATCCTCGACTCCTGTCGCAAGTGCGGCCTGTGCGCCGCTGCCTGTCCGACCGAGGCGATCATCTCGCCGCGCCTGGCGCCTAAAAACCTGTATGACGATATCGTCTCTGCTGCTACGAGCCACGAGACCGCCTACGTCACCTGCACGCGTGCCCTCAAACGCATGCCGCGCGAAAACGAGGTCGTCGTTGCCTGCGTGGGCGATATTACGGCCGAGACCTGGTTCTCGGTACTGGCGGACTATCCCAACGTGAGCGTGTACCTGCCGTTGGGCGTGTGCGATAAATGCCGCAACATCGGCGGTGAGGACATTCTGGGCGAGGCGATTGCGAAGGCCGAGGAGTGGTCTGGCACGGGTATGGGCTTGGAGGTCGACCCCAAGAGCCTCAAGTGCCATAAGCTTCGCGAGTACGAACGCAAGGAGTACATGGAAAAAATTGCCCGCACCACGGGCCTGACGGTGACCAAGCTCAATCCGGCGACGGCGGCGCTGGCCTCGGTGACGCAAAAGCTCAAGGCCCATCGCCATCAGATTACCCAGCTGGAGCGCACGCTCAACACCATGTGCGGCACCACGACGACTAAGCGTCGCCGTTCGCTCACGCACGGGCGCCAACTGGTGCTCTCAACGTTGCAAAACCACCCCGAGCTTGCCCAGAACATGCAGGTGAACACGCCGGAGTGCGATTTTGACAAGTGTACGTCGTGCGGCGAGTGCGTCAACGCGTGCCCCACATCTGCCTGTGACCTGGTGGGAAGCGGCCGCTTTGCGTTGGAGTCCACGTATTGCTTGGGCTGCGGCGCCTGTGTCAAGGTTTGTCCCGAACATGCGCTCAGGCTTGTTGAGCACGATGCATCCAACTTGGTTGTCGTCGACCCCGAAGCCGAGGAAAAGGCTGCCCAGAAGGCGAAGGCTCACGAAGAAGCCGAGAAGGTCAAGGCCGAGGCAAAGGCCAAGCTGGACAAGATGCTCGACCAGGTGGAAAAGCTCGCGGACTAGCTAAAAGAGCGTAAATGATGGCCGGTGGGACAGATGCTGCCCCGCCGGCCAAAAAAGTTGCGGTGGAATAGTTCCCGTTTTGCCCTTAAGCTGGCCATTCTAGGAACTATTCCACCGCAACTAATAAATGGTTAGTTCATGCTGCTTTGGTGGCCGGTTCGACCGGTACCGTTGCGCGTCACGGTTTCATGGAGCAAAAAGAACCCGGGGACCTGTTTGGTCTCGGTGTATTCCATAAGGATGCCGTCGGCGTTGTAGGTCTGCCCGCGTATAACGGCGAGTGCGTTAAAGTCGTCGAGATCGAGCACGCGCGTATCCTCGGGCGTGGGATGCTCGATCGTTACATCGCGTTTGCCCGTGGCAATTTTAATGCCAAGATCTTCTTCGAGGTAACGATAAATCGAGTCGTTGACAATCTCGGGTGTCAACCCCGGTACTTGTGAGCTTAGGTAATAGGAGTCGTCGGAGCACACGGCTTGTCCGTCTGCATAACGGATGCGTTTGGCGCGTGTGAGCTCACAGCCTTCGGGAAACCCGGTAATCTTAGAGAGCGCCTTGCTGCAGATGAGGAGCTCAAAGACGGTGGTGACCGTTTTGAGCTCAAAGCCTCGGTTGACCGCGATTTCCTTAAAGGTCTCGAGTCCGCCGCCACCACGACTCTTCTCGTCACTGATGTTGCGAATGACGCGCATGCCTTTACCTTGCTGGGGGAGCACGTAACCATCTGCCGCAAGCATCGAGATGGCGCGACGGACCGTCATGCGCGAACAGTCAAACAGCTGCGTGAGCTCGGTCTCCGAAGGCAGATAACTCTGATAGGCGTATGTGCCGTCGTCAATCGACTGCTTCACGTTGTCATAAATAGTTTGGAAGATGGCTCGCGCCATGACGGTCTCCTAGAGCTGAGTGTGCGAGCGGTGGATGAGGACCGCTCGCGCAGGTGTCGATCGATTTACTTGCTGGGGTCGATTATATATTTACCCATGGCACGCAGAGCTGGGTCTGACAGGATGGCGCCGAGTTCGTCGAGGGAAGCCACCTTGGCGACCATCGAGGATACGTCGAGCCTGCCAGAGTCGATGAGCTCGAGCGCGCGACGCTGCGTATAAGGGTTGATGTAGGACGAGGTAAGCACAAGCTCCTTCTGGAAGACCTCGAAGGGCTTGACGGTGATTGTCTCATCGGGCTTGGTGAGGCCGAACATCATGACCGTAGCCTTGTGGCCGGCGATCTGGATGGCCTGCTCGATGGTGACGGGCTTGCCAACACACTCGATAACGACATCGACGTTGCCGACGCCCTCCTGCCTCAGGCGGGCCGGGACGTCCTCGTGGATGGAATCAATTGCCAGATCAGCGCCGAGTTTGAGCGCAACCTCGCGCTTGCCCTCGACGGGCTCGAGCAAGACGACCTTGGTGGCGCCGGCGTTTTTGGCAAGCTGCATCATGAGCAGACCGATCATGCCACCGCCGATAACGACAACTGTGCTGCCGGGCTTGATGTTGCACATATCGATGCCGTGCAGGCAGCAGGCGACGGGCTCGGTCATAGCACCCTGCTCAAAGCTGGTGTGATCGCCCAACTTGTAGACTTGCTGCATATCGACGGAGCAGTACTCGGCAAAGCCGCCGTTAACGGTGGTGCCGTAACCGGTCATATGCTCGCAGTAGTGGTTGATTCCGTCGCGGCAGGGTTCGCAGCAGCCGCAGGGATGGTTTGGGTCGATGCACACGCGATCGCCCGGTTTAAAGCCAGCGACGTCGCTGCCCACGGCCTCGACAACGCCCGCAAACTCATGACCAAGGATCGTGGGCGGGGTAACGTCGGCTGCACCCTTGTCGCCTTCATAGATATGAACGTCGGTACCGCAGACGCCGCAAGCCTTGACGTTGATCAGAACGTCGCGCTTGCCCACGGCCGGCTTTGCCGATTCCTCGACTCTGAGGTCGTGCTTTCCATAGAAGACCGCGCTTTTCATGGTGACTCCTTAACGTGGTGGTGAATGTTGTAATGAAGTATAGGCATGTCTATAGATATAGACAAGCACATCTATACAAGTTGAAAAGAAATATAAATTTCAGCCATCAGCTATGTCAGATTTAGCAGGGGAAATACTGGACATATTCCGTTTACGGCCAATAATCAACCGTTGACCGACTGTAGTATTTATACTAACTTGTATAGATGAGTGATGTGATAAAACGTAAGTGCAAGAAGTCAGGGAAGCGGGCCCACCCGTCCTATTGCACGAGGTACACGCAAACGGCGCGTCTGCGGTCTCGAGTGAAGCCAAAACCGCAGCGCTCCGAATGAAGAGAGGGGGATTCCCCGTCATGATGCAAAAGATACAACGTTTCGGCGGTGCAATGTACACGCCTGCAATTCTTTTCGCATTTTCCGGAATCGTCGTCGGCCTGGGTACGTTGTTTACCACCGAGGCGATCTTTGGCGAGATGGCCACTGCGGGCCATCTTTGGTTTGATTGCTGGAATGTGCTGCTCCAGGGTGGTTGGACGCTCTTTAACCAGATGCCGTTGCTGTTTTGCGTAGCGTTGCCAATCTCGCTCGCGAACAAGCAGAACGCTCGCTGCTGCATGGAGGCTTTGGCCATCTACCTTACCTTCAACTACTTTGTAAGCACAATCTTGGGGCAGTGGGGCCCTGTCTTTGGTGTCGACTATTCTGTCGAGGCGGGCAGCGGTACTGGTCTTGCCACTATCGCAAGCATCAAAACGCTTGACATGGGCATCATGGGTGCGCTCATTATCTCTGGTATCGCCACGATGCTGCATAACAAGTTCTTCGACACCGAACTTCCTGAGTGGCTGGGCGTGTTCTCGGGCTCCGTGTTCATCTATATGATCGGTTTCTTCGTTATGGTTCCGGTCGCTCTTATCGCCTGCCTGGTGTGGCCGCATGTTCAGGCTGCTATCGCCGCCTTCCAGGGATTCATCCTTTCCGCCGGTACGTTCGGCGTGGGCGTCTTTGCTTTCTTCGAGCGCGTGCTGATCCCTACAGGCCTTCACCACTTTATCTATACGCCGTTCTATTACGACAACGCGGCGGTCAATGGCGGCATCTTTGCCGCTTGGGCTAACATCCTGCCCCAACTGGCTGCCGATCCGAGCATTGCTCTTAAGGATGCCGCACCCTGGGCTGCCTATACCTGCCCTGGATGGACTAAAGTCTTCGGCTCGCTTGGCGTCGCCATTGCGTTTTATATGACCGCCAAACCCGAGCGCAAGCAGCGCGTCAAGGCTCTGCTCATTCCCGTCACCCTTACCGCTATGCTTTGCGGTATTACCGAGCCGCTTGACTTCACCTTCCTGTTCATCGCGCCCGGCCTGTTCGTCGTCCACTGCGTGCTCGGAGCGCTTGGCTGCATGGCTCAAAACCTCCTTGGCGTCGTGGGTATCTTCGACGGCGGCATCATCTCGATGCTCTCGTGGGACTGGCTGCCCCTTTGGGCCGCACACGGTCTGCAGTACGCCATCTCCATCCTTGTTGGTCTGTGCTTTACCGCCCTTTGGGTCGTGGTCTTCCGTTTCCTGATCGTCAAGTTCGACTTTAAGACCCCCGGTCGCGAGGATGACGATGTTGAGGTCGAGCTCAAGTCCAAGGCCGACTACAAGCAAAAGCAGGGCGGTGATGCTGCTGGCAAATCGGTCGTCCAGAGTAAAGATGATGAGCGCTTGGTGCTTGCCGAGAACATCCTCGATCTGCTCGGTGGCACGGATAACATCATCGATGTAACTAACTGCGCTACCCGTCTGCGCGTTAACGTCAAGGACAAGAGCGTCGTTGCACCCGAGGCTTCCTTCAGGGCGATCGGTACGCATGGCTTGGTGGTCCAAGGTCAGTCAATCCAGGTCATCATCGGCCTTACCGTCCCGCAGGTTCGCGAGAAGTTCGAGAGTCTTCTGAAGTTCGAGAGTCTTCTGTAAACCATCGTCCATCGAAACAATCGGCCTTGCAGAGCCGGTATGCACCGCAAGGCCGATTCTAGAGATAAAAAACTCCACTTCTAGGTAACAATTCCAAACCGTACAGGCCGCGTGCGGGGATGGATTGAGCAAGCGGCCAGAATGAGGAGGACATCATGTCCAAGAAAAACTATGCCGTGACCATTGCCGGCGGTGGCTCTACCTTCACTCCGGGCATTGCCCTGATGCTGCTTGAGGAGCGCGACCGCTTCCCGGTCAACAAGGTGACCTTCTACGACAACAACGCCGAGCGCCAGGAGACCGTGGCCAAGGCCTGCGAGATCTACTTCCACGAGAACGCCCCCGAGGTTGAGTTCAACTACACCACCGACCCCGAGACCGCATTCACCGGGACCGACTTCGTCCTTGCTCACATCCGCGTCGGCCTGTACGCCATGCGTGAGCTCGACGAGAAGATTCCTCTCAAGTACGGCTGCGTTGGCCAAGAGACCTGCGGTGCCGGCGGTATCGCCTACGGCATGCGCTCCATCGGTGGCGTCATCGAGATCCTCGACTACATGGAGAAGTACAGCCCCAACGCCTGGATGCTCAACTACTCCAACCCCGCGGCCATCGTCGCCGAGGCCTGCCGCGTGCTGCGCCCCAACAGCCGCATCATCAACATCTGCGACATGCCGATCGACCTTATGGATAAGATGAGCCGTATGTGCGGCATCAAGGATCGTCGCGAGCTGCAGTATAGCTACTACGGCCTCAACCACTTTGGTTGGTGGAGCAAAATCTACGACAAGGACGGCAACGACCTTATGCCGCAGATTAAGGAGCACATGGCTAAGAACGGCTACCTGGACGGCATCGAGCACGAGGCCGGTAAGGAGCAGCATGTCGAGGAGAGCTGGATTCACACCTTCGGCAAGGCCAAGGATGTCTATGCTGTCGATCCCGAGACGATTCCCAATACTTACCTCAAGTATTACCTGTACCCGGACTATGTCGTCGAGACGTCCGACCCCAACTACACTCGCGCCAATGAGGTGATGGACGGCCGCGAGAAGAAGGTCTTTGGCGCTTGCCGCGACATCATCGCCAAGGGTACGGCCAAAGACGGCGGCTTTGAGCCAGATGTACATGCCAACTACATCGTCGACCTTGCCTGCGCACTGGCCGAGAATACGCTCGAGCGCTTCCTGCTGATCGTCCCCAACGATGGCGCTGTGCCCAACTTCGACCCGACGGCCATGGTCGAGGTGCCTTGCATCGTCGGTTCCAACGGCTTTGAGAAGATCTGCCAGGGCCCGATCCCGCAGTTCCAGAAGGGCCTGATGGAGCAGCAGGTTTCCGTCGAGAAGCTCGTTGTCCAGGCTTGGGTCGAGGGCAGCTACCAGAAGCTCTGGCAGGCACTCACGCTCTCCAAGACCATTCCTTCGGCGAGCGTTGCTAAGCAGATCCTGGACGAGCTCATCGAGGCCAACAAGGATTTCTGGCCCGAGCTTAAGTAAGGACTACTGTCTCGAACCCTCACGCATCTCTGCTTCATTTGCGCCGTCGTGGTGTCCGGATTCGCCCGGATGCTGCGGCGGCGCTATACTTATGCAGTTTGAAGTACCTGTACCAAAAGGAGCTGTCGTGTCCCTTTCCATCGGTATCGTGGGCCTGCCCAATGTGGGCAAGTCGACGCTGTTCACCGCGCTTACCAAAAAGACCGGCCTTGCCGCTAACTACCCGTTTGCCACGATCGACCCCAACGTGGGCATCGTCGATGTGCCCGATAGCCGCCTGCAAAAGCTCGCCGACATCGTCAACCCCGGCCGCATTGTGCCGGCGACGGTCGAGTTTGTCGACATCGCAGGTCTGGTGAAGGGCGCTAACGAGGGCGAGGGCCTGGGCAACCAGTTCTTGGCAAACATCCGCGAGACCGATGCCATCTGCGAGGTCGTGCGCTACTTTAAGGACCCCAACGTCATGCGTGAGGTGGGCCGCACGGGCGAGTTCGTCGACCCCGCCGGCGATGCCGACACCATCATGACCGAGCTCATCCTGGCCGATATGGGCACGCTCGAGAAGCAGCTGCCCAAACTCGAGAAGGAGGCCAAGCGCGACAAGGAGCTCATGCCCAAGTTCGAGGTTGCCAAGCGCCTGCTTGCCTGGCTCAACGAGGGCAAGCGCGCCGCATCCATGGAGATGACCGACGAGGAGCGTGCCGCCGCCAAGGGCCTGTTCCTGCTCACTATGAAGCCCATCCTGTATGTGGCCAACGTGGACGAGGATATGCTCAACGAGGACCTGGCGCCCATCGATGGCGTCAAGCCGCTGCCGATCTGCGCCAAGATTGAGGCCGAGCTCTCCGAGCTCGATCCCGAGGATGCCGCCGACTATCTGGAGAGCCTGGGCCTGGAGCAGCCCGGTCTGGACGTGCTCGCGCAGGCAGCCTACAAGCTGCTCGGCCTGCAGTCGTTCTTTACGGCTGGCGAGATGGAGGTCAAGGCCTGGACGGTTCGTCAGGGCGCGACCGCCCCGCAGGCCGCCGGCGTCATCCACACCGATTTTGAACGCGGCTTTATTAAGGCCGAGGTCATTGGCTATGACGACTACATCGAGCTCGGCGGCGAGCAGGGCGCCAAGGCCGCCGGCAAGCTGCGTATTGAGGGCAAGGACTATGTCATGGCCGATGGCGACGTCGTGCACTTCCGCTTTAACGTGTAAGGACGACACGCATGTTTAAATATGGCAAAAAAGCCGGCTACATGGGCATCGCGCTGCTGGTGCTTGCAGTGCTTCCGCTGGTGGTCGCAGCGTGTGTTATCCCCAACATTGGTCCCGAGGTGGCAACGAAGTTTAATGCCGCCGGCGAGGCGACGCGCTGGGGCAAGAGCTATGAGTTGCTGGCACTGCCGGTGCTCAACCTGCTGCTGAGCGTGGCGACGTACTTTACGGCAGGACGCCAGGCTAAAAACAATGACGACTCCGCCGCCATGGCGCGCATCGTGTGCGAGCGCTACCTGCGCAACGGTTGCATCACGGGTGTGTTCCTCAACGTGGTCAACGTTTACTTTATGTACTCGGCGATTACCGGAACGGGCTTTGGCCTGGGCTTTTAGTTTGCGCCTTTAGGCAACGAGCCTGCAAGCATATTCGATGGCTGCTGCGAGGCCGCCGCCCGATCGTGGTTGGAAGACCACATCGGCGGCGGCCTCGTTTTCGTATCCGGCGCCACGGAGGCAGAGCGCGATACCGGCTTCCAAGAGAAGGGGCAGGCCACGCTGGCTGGTTGCTATTACTACGGCCTGGTCAAGGGCGCAGCCATACGCCTGACATTGAGCGGCGAGCTCGCCTCTCGCCGGGTCGGGGAGCAGTGCGGTTGCAACACGGCTCGATAGCAGCGTAAAGGCTGTGCGTTCGTCCGGGGAAAGGCATTCGGCCTCAACGACGACAAGCTTGGGTTGCGCGCCGTCTGCGCAACGTGATTTCTGACGCATGCAAATCGAGCAAGCCGACATAGAAAACTCCTGTATATTCGGCAAAACGTAAACTATAGTTTACGTTTTTGTTTTGCCCCATTTCAAACTCGTCTGCATGAATGAGCATGCGAAACAGATTCTTGGCGAGCGAGTTGAGCGGACGCGCAAGGCCCTTGGTATCTCCAAGGTTGATTTTTGTGTGGCGACAGGAATCAGCCGACCCTACCTCGACCGAATCGAAGATGGGACGGCAAATTTCACGCTCAAGGTTCTATTTAAGATCGCACCCGCACTCGGCATGACGGTGTCAGAACTTCTCGAGGGTATCGAATAGGGGATACCCGTCGACAACTGAATTACGCCATCGGGATGCGGTCGTGGTTGACTTGGCTGTAGAACAGGCGCTGAATCTCGGCCGCATCACGTGACTGGCCGAGTGCCCACATGGTTTTGGCCACGAGCGTCTCGGTGGTCATGTCGTCGCCGCGCAAAATACCCCGATGATCGGCATAGGCACGGCCGACCTCATAAACACCCAGGTCAAGGCCCTCCTCGGGGACCTGTGTGGTCATAACGACGGTGCGACCCGAATCGACCCAGCGGAAGATCGCCTCCTGGAACGACTCGCCCGACTCACCAAACTCGGGGATACCGCCAATGCCAAAGGTCTCAAGGATTACAGCATCGTAGCTATCGGCAAGGGCGTCGAGGATGCCCGGGTTTACGCCGGGCGTAAGCTTGAGTGCAAATACGCGTGGGTCGATGCTGTCGTAGAAACGCACCGGGTTTTCGCCCTGATGCGTGCCGTGAAGCCCATTGCGCACGATGCGGTCATTGCGGATGTAGGCAATGGGCGGATAGTTGACGCTAATGAACGCGTTAAAGCTCATGGTGCGCTGCTTGCGGGCGCGCGTGCCGGCAATGGCAACGCCGCCAAACACGATCGACACGTCGTGCGAGTGCTCGTTGAGCGCATAGAGCAGGCTCTGGTACAGATTGAGCTTGGCGTCGGTAAAGGGATTGCCCATGGGCTTTTGCGAGCCGGTGAGCACGATGGGCTTGGGGCTGTCCTGGATCAGATACGAAAGTGCTGCCGCGGTGTAGCTCATGGTGTCGGTGCCGTGCAGGACTACGAAGCCGTCGTGGTCGGCATAGCCTTCGACGATGACATCGCGGATGCGCATCCAGTCGCTCGGGCGCATATTGGTGCTGTCGATGTTCATGGGCTGCACGACGTCGAGCTCGCAGAGACCCGAGATCTCGGGGACGCTCTGGGCGAGTTCCTCACCGGTCAGGGCGGGGGAGAGGCCGTTGCCGTCCTCGGTCGATGCGATGGTGCCGCCCGTGGCGATGAGAAGGATGCGCTTCATGCTGGTATTCCTATCGTATTTGCCGCCGCAGAGGCGGAGTCGTTCGGCAGTATTGTGGCACAGGGTGTTCAATGTTCAAACGTATTACATCATCTGCAACGTCTGGTAACACTTCAATTGCCGTCAAATAGGGGCCCAGGTCGTGCGTTTGCCGTGCGCTGATGGCTGTGAGGGACGAGAAACCCCATATAACGTGTACACTATGAAAGTTATTTTTGTTCATTCACGCGGGTGGGCACCGGCTCCCCGCCAACAAGAGGGGGAAACCATGGATCAAAAGGCTTCCGCAAAGGTCCTCGTACTCGACTTTGGTGCGCAGTACGGTCAGCTCATTGCCCGTCGTGTCCGCGACCTCAACGTGTATTCCGAGATTGTGCCCTGCGACATCTCGGCCGACGAGATTCGCGAGATGAACGCCTCTGCGCTCATCCTTTCCGGCGGCCCGGCTTCCGTGTATGCCGAGGACGCTCCGTCCATCGACCCCGCCATCTTTGACCTGGGCCTTCCCGTCCTGGGCTTTTGCTACGGCCACCAGATCACGGCCGTGACGCTCGGCGGCAAGGTCGGCCACTCCGAGGTGGGCGAGTACGGCCGCGCCACCATCACGCGCACGGCTGGCGCAAAGCTCTTTAACTCCACGCCCATGGAGCAGACCGTGTGGATGAGCCACCGCGACGCCGTGTCCGAGGTGCCCGAGGGCTTTACCGTTACCGCCAGCACCGACGTGTGCCCGGTTGCCGCCATGGAGTGCGTTGAGCGCAAGATCTACACCACGCAGTTCCATCCCGAGGTCAAGCACTCCGAGTACGGTCAGCAGCTGCTGAGCAACTTCCTGTTTGAGATCTGCGGCCTGGAGCCCAACTGGAGCATGGACAACCTGGTCGAGACCATGACGGCCGAGTTCCGCGGGAAGGTCGGCAACGACCGTGTGATTCTAGCCCTGTCCGGCGGCGTCGACTCCTCCGTCGTGGCTGCGCTGGGCGCCCGCGCCGTAGGCAAGCAGATGACCTGCGTGTTCATCAACCACGGCCTGCTGCGCAAGGGCGAGCCCGAGCAGGTGGAGGAGGTCTTCACCAAGCAGTTTGACGTCGACTTTATCCACGTTCACGCCGAGGACCGCTATGCCGAGCTTCTGGCTGGTGTGACCGAGCCCGAGGAGAAGCGCCGCATCATCGGTACGCAGTTCTGGAAAGAGTTCTTCGCCGTGGCGCAGCAGCTCGAGACCGATGGCAAGCCGGTCAAGTACCTGGCTCAGGGCACCATCTACCCCGACATCATCGAGTCCGGCGCTCGCAAGACGGGCGGCAAGACGGCCACCATCAAGAGCCATCACAACCTGATCCCGTTCCCCGAGGGCGTGCACTTCGACCTCATTGAGCCGCTCGACCACTTCTTTAAGGACGAGGTCCGTGCACTTGGTCTGGCGCTTGGCCTGCCGGGTCACATCGTGTTCCGTCAGCCTTTCCCGGGCCCGGGTCTGGCCATCCGCATCATCGGCGCGGTCGACAAGGAGAAGCTCGAGATCCTCAAGAACGCCGACGCCATCGTGCGCGAGGAGCTCGACGCCTACAACCAGCGTCTGTTTGAGCAGACCGGCGAGCGCAACTCCGAGCACAGCTGCTGGCAGTACTTTGCGGTTCTGCCCGACATTAAGTCCGTGGGCGTTATGGGCGACGAGCGCACTTATCAGCGCCCGATCTTCCTGCGTGCCGTCGAGTCCAGCGATGCCATGACCGCCGACTGGGCCAAGCTGCCCTACGACGTGTTGGCCCGCATCTCCGGCCGCATCGTTGCCGAGGTCCCCGGCGCCAACCGCGTGTGCTACGACATTACGTCCAAGCCGCCCGCGACGATCGAGTGGGAATAGAACATATCAAGTGATTTCAAGCCCCTGACCTGCTGGAACGGTCGGGGGCTTTTTTTATGGGCAACCTCTGGGCAACCTATCTGCCGCTATCGTTCGGATAATCCAGCGTTTTCAATGCCGCCCCGCCTTTTCAATGCCTGTAGTCCACCAGAACAACGGAAGGTGTTGGAAAGACGGGGCGGTGTTGTAAACGCGGCTCTGGCATGGATGGTCCCCGAAGAGTTTCTTAGATTGATGCTTGCGTTATAAGAGTGACGTGGAGTATGATAAGTGACGTAAGGAATAGCAGCCGTATTTCTGCTTGGTATCTAGGAGGTTTAATATGAGCAACACCATTAAAATTACCCGCGTCAACAAGACAATGCGCTTGCGTAGAGAGGTATCTTTTACTCTCCTTAGGGTGTTTCAGCTTACCGTGGGGGACAATAGCACCGCCGCCCCTACGATGTGTCCCGCTATTAAATATGCGCTCGGTGCCGTGGCGAATCGTGTCAAGGTTATTGATTGGGTCGCGCTTGCGGCTATGCAACCTCACGAGCTTGATATTCCCGACTGGCTCCCTTGCGGTTCTCGATACGCAACTAATGTCTCTCTTGACCTTACGACTGCGGACGCTCTTGAATCTTTCCGCTCCGCGATTGCTACCGAGTTCGTCCAACTTCAAGCTCGCGGGGTCTATTCCAATTTCGCTATTGCCGTTCTTTTTCGAGCGGTTATTGCTGACGAGCTTGGTAAGCTGCCTTATAAGATTGCTGGTGGGGACGAACTGCCCGAGGATGCACCCGCAGCTTTTGACCCTTCCATATTTACTGATACTTCAGCTTGTATGGTTGCGTCCGAGTCCGAGCGTATCGCCAATCGCCATGCCCTCAATTACGCGGGTATCGGTTCCGACCTGTTTCCTAATGGCGCGGTAGATGCTGAGGGCTATAACGATAGCGAGATGTTCTGATGCGTACCGCCGATGTAGACATAACGGTTGCACGCCAATGGGGTTTCGCTGACGCGGAGACAGAGCGTTTGTCGGGTGAACGTGAACCGTTCCCCGCCGACTTTGATGAAGATATAGAACCCGGTTGGGAGATGTTCGCCCTCTCTTTTCGCCGTTCAGAAAGAACGTTCCGCGGTTTACCGCCTGTCTTGGTCGGGCGCACCGTTCATTTCCTTCATAAGCCTAAGAGCCGTAGGGGAGTGTTCGTTCGTGAGGGCGGGTGCGTTAGGCTTGCCTTTGTAGATGTACCGGGAGAACTGCTTGGCTCACCAGTGCGAGTGCTGCATATTCGCCGCTGGCTGCTCCTGCTGCCCTTGCTCCTTGCCGCGCTGTTCCTCGCGCTCACGCTCACGTTCTGCGGTTCTGGCTCTAGCTCTAGCTCTGGCTCTCTCGGTTTCCTCGATGGTGCCAAGTCCTCGGGCGGCTCTGCCGCCCCTGTAGTCTCAATACGCTATGCGAGCTATGACTCGGGTGATGATGAGGTGACTTGGAATTCCCAAGCCCTCAAGCAGCCATTAGAGCTTTCGTTGCCTGCGACCTGCACCCACGGCGGCGCGACCGGGCGCAATCCCGTAGACTCATCCCCCTCGGTGTATGTCGACCTCGATGGTTCAGGTACCTTCGACGATTCCGAGTGCGTGTGGAACGCGCCCGATTCCACGGGTTACGGCAAGCTGCTCTCGGCTGGCTCCGAGGTCGATACCATTGAGTTGAGCCAGAAAGTTCCCGCTGGTCGGTACTTGGCTATGACCGTCTGGCGCTCCGTCCTTTCTTCCGACCATTCAAAGCCCGCTGGGCAGTCCGCTTTTACTTGGCGGCTCACGGTCGAGTAGGTGACAACGTCTCGATCATTATCAATGCCCGAGACGTGCCATATCTAAGGGTCGCGCGAGGTGTGCGACCGTAACCCCTCCCGAAAGGAGAAGAATTATGTATAAGAACAAGCTGGGTAAGGTCTTGCCCGCCGCTGCTATGGCTGTCGCTATCGGGTGCAGCTCCATCGCCCCCGTTGCAGCGTTCGCCGCAACGACTGGCGGCGTGCTCGATGCCGTCAAAACTCTGGAATCGCATAGCGACGATACTGACTTCCTAGAAAAGGTTGATGCGTCCGTTGTGACCACGGTTGATGCCCACGGCGGCAGTTGGACCGATAGGCAAGGCGGTAAACACGACAACGGTAAGTTTACGGTCACCATCCCTACGGGAATCGAGTATTCGAACGTTGACGCGGGGCATTTCGACCAGTCGGGCGAGTATGACGTTAACGTGGCTGGCGTTATCCGCACGGGCGATACCGTGACCGCCACCGCCACTCACGCGGGCTTTGTCAACGCCATTAACGACAATACCGACACCGACCTTTCGAGCAAGCCCGTTGGTGATGTATCCCGCAACCCCGGCAACCTGACCGCCACCGTCACACAGTCCAAGAGTGTCTGGACTGCTGACGAGGTTTCGACTATGCAGGATGCCGAGGACGGCAGCGCCCGTGTTGTCGGAACGACCGCCAAGGACGCGTACCGCATTAAGGGCGATGTGCGCAACTCGAATTCCTTCAGCGGCGAGATTGCCTACAGCTTCACGACCTCCAAGCCCAACCAGAATCACTAGAAAGGACTATCCATCATGGCTTACAAGCTCGATTTGAACGGACACCGCTTTTTCCTCGCTGGCAACTCGATTGCCTACGAGTACGACCGCGCCACTAATCAGCGCACCGATACCATCAGCGGTACCCGCTTCGATGTGGTTGACCTCGCCAACGGCTATGAGCATTTAAACGTGCTGGTCGAGGGCGCTCCCGCCCTGCTGTTCGACCCCGAGGACGAGATTCCCACGGGTACCGAGGTAGTCTTTACCAACCTCAACGCCCGCCCCTATGTCGGTCGTAACGGTCGTATCGCCGTCACCGCGTCCGCTGATGCCTGCCGACTGGCGAACCAGCCGCGCGGCAAGGAGTAACGACCCCCTGACCGCTGCCGATTCCAGCTAACGCCCTGCGTCCCAAAACGCCAATCCCGAGACGCGGGGCGGCTCTTTTTCTGACAACCGAACCGTTTACGATTAAGGAGCCGTTACTATGGCTTATTTTATCGAACTCGTTAAAGGAATAATCGCCAAAGCCCGTTTTAGCGCTGATTCGTGGCAGGACTTCCGCTCCCGCCACCCCGCCATAGCCCGCGACCTCGGCGCTTTCGTCCTCGTTCTCCTGCTCGCCGCTGTCATTTGGGCGCTCTCGGCTGCTTCGGGCAACCCCAGCCCGTTCGGATACTAGGGGGTGCGCCATGCCCAGACCCCTCCGCGTGTTCTTCGTCTCGGTGGCGGTGCTGTACGCCCTTGTCCTAGGCTGGCTCGTTTTCGAGACTGCCCGTATCGCCGCCGCCGTCCCCCCAGCCCTGCCGCCTTTCGAGTGCTGCACCCCGTACCTTCGGGGTAGCGCCGCCGTCCCGCTCAACGCCAAGGAGTTCGATAGGTTCGACCTCCCAGACGGCTCGGCGCTCTCCCTGCGTCTGGTGCCGTCCGATGGTGCCGCCCCCGCCCTGCTCTTTGCCGTCCTGACCTCGCCCGATGCCGCCACGCTCACCGTCAACTCGGCTTCGCTCGGCTCCCGTTCCGTTCTGGGGTCGTTTGCGGGTCACGGTGCCGAGGTCGGCTATGACGGCTCTACCGCCGCCCTCTGGACTTGCTTCGAGGTGGTGCCGCCCCTGCATGACGGCTCGCCGCTCTCCGTCTCCGTGACCGCCGTGAACTCTGACGGCTCCCGTTCCGTTTTCTCTCGTAAGGGGGTTCCCTCCCATGCTCTCTGATTCCCTGCGTTCCCTGCCCGCTTTCGATCATTTCCGAAAGCGTCTCGATGCCCGCGATACCGAGCTGTTGCGTAAGGGCGTTGACGTGTCCCTGACCTCGCCCGCGCCCTCGGGTTCGTTCAAGGCTGTTTTCGTCCTATTCTCGGCTGGGCTGTCCTTCGTGTTCGGCTTCAACCTGCTCATGCTCTGCGAGCGCTCGCTTTTCTCCCTGCCGCTGCTGCTCCCCGCCGTGGCGCTGCTGGCGCTCTCGCTCTGGCTCGTCCTGTATGTCGCGCTGTTCGGCTCCCGCTTCGTGCCGTGCGGCTCGACTGTGCGTAACTTGGAGCGGTTCCTCTATGCGAACAAGCTCTACGTCTCGCATGAGGACACGCTCTCGAATGGCACCAAACGCGAGCGTATAGATTCCTCGCTCCGTCTCCGCGTCCTCGTGAGCGGCAATATGCTGACAGTGCGCGCGTTTGATGACGGCAACGGCTATACCTCCAAGCTCTCCAAACTTGAGGACATGGGGCTTTGCTCCGTGATAGGTCGTCCGCTCGATTCCAAGTCGGCTGGCGTTGGCGCTACCGATTACGTTTTCCGTCTGCGCGATGATGTGCGCTTGCAGGCTGTTCCCCGCCTGCTCGCCGCCGAGCCTACCGGGGCGCTCGATTCCATCCCGCTCACTGGTGAGCTGTCGTGGAACTTCGCCCACCTGCCACATATGCTCATAGCTGGCGGTACTGGCGGCGGTAAGTCTACCTTCCTCTACTACCTCATAGCCGAGTTCATGCGGCTGGGCAACCCCAACGGTTTCGCGGGTGAGGTCTATATCTGCGACCCCAAGAACGCCGAGCTGGCTTCGCTCTCGCATGTCATAGGCTCCGACCGCGTTGGCGTTTCTCCCGCCCAGATTGCCAAGGTGGTGCGCCTGTGCCGTGAGGAAATGGATAGGCGCTACGAGTATATGCAGGACCCCGAGCGTTTCCGTTTCGGTGCCAACGCCTTTACCTACGGGCTTAACCCCGTGTTCCTGATATTTGACGAGGTGGCGGCGTTCAAGGCTGCGGCTGACAAAAAGACCTTTACTGAGGTCTGGGACAACCTGACCCAACTGGTGCTGAAAGCCCGCGCCGCCAACGTGTTCGTTATCCTCGCCGTGCAGCAGCCCCGCGCCGATACCATATCGACCGACATACGCGACAACTTGGGTGCTCGCGTGTCCCTGGGTTCGCTCTCGGACGAGGGCTATCGTATGACCTTCGGCGGCTCTTTCGACTTCCTGCCCATCGAGGAACGCGGCACGGGCTATATCATGCTTGACGGCTGGGACGCTCCAAGACCCTTTAAAGCCCCGTTCGCGGACTACTCGAAGGTCGACTACCCTAAAGAGCTTAAACGGCTTTATATCGCCGCTCAGCGCCGTAACGGGGTATCTGCGGACAACGCCGAGAAGGAAGAAAGCGCCGAAAGTGTGACGGATTAGGAAGTAAAGCCCCTGCCGCTGGGCGAACGCTCGGGGCGGAAAAGGGGGCGGCGGGCGCGGAGCGCCCAGCCGAGCGGAGCGACCCCCCGCCCCGAGCGGGCGCACGGCGGCTTACTTTACTTGATATATATGACAACATCTTTCCGCGAAAGTTCGCCCGTTTTGGGCGGTTCCCGCTGGTGAACCCCAGTTTTTCGCGGATATGCGGAAGGTGGTATATACCAGTTGGCGCTCGAATGGGTCAAGACCATCGAGACGCCCACAACGATTGAGGTTTGGGAGTATTCGGCTCCCGCTGGGCGCATGAACCCAGAAGCCCGCCGCGATGATGATTTAGAAGATGAAAGCGAACGTGAGCGCAACCGCGATGCAGCCGCTTACTACGATGCCGCGAAACGGCGGCAAAGGCACTACAAGGGCGTTCGTTGGGAAATCGCCCGCCTTATCGACTGCAATTTCGATGATTCTACCAAGTTTCTAACGCTCACGTTCGCCGATAACGTAACAGACATTAAATACTGCAACCGCGAGTTTTCCAAGTTCGTTAGGCGGTTGAACCGCCGCGTCTATAGAACGGACAAGATGCAAATAAGGTATGTGGCTGTGTGGGAAGCCCAGAAACGCGGGGCTATCCATTACCACGTTGTCCTGTTCGGTCTGCCGTATATCAGGCTGTCCGAGCTGCGCGAGGTGTGGGGTCACGGTTTCGTCAAGATTAACCGCGTTGACGTTGACCAGCGTATGAACGTTGGGCGCTATATCTCCAAGTATTTCAGCAAGGACGTTGACGAGGGTTCCTACAAGCAGAAGAAGTTTTTCCGCAGTCAGAACCTTATTCAGCCTGTGGAAGAGCGTTTCACCACGCTCGAACCTCTTTCGTTCGAGGGCTATACGGTGGCTTTCACGAAGGAATACGACCAATTGATACCAGACCTTTACGGTGGGGGCGGGGGATACGCCCCGCGTAAGGTACGGTACACGAAGATAGGGAAGGACTGGTAGCCTATGACTGGCTGTCCGATGGTCGATAAGACCGATTTAATCGCGTTGGGCTTCACGCCCTCCAAGTCTGCCGACATAATCCGAGCCGCCAAGCGGCTCATGGTGTCGCGCGGCTTCGGGTTCTACGGCTCCCGCAAGGTCGGGCGCGTCCCCGCGTCCGCTGTTGCCGACATTATCGGCGTTGACCCCGTGGGGGCGAACGATGCCCAAGGTCAGTAACGTCTACCGCGATGCGCGCAACGGCTCGTGGTATTTCGTGGCGAACCTCGGCACCGATGCCGAGGGCAAGCGCGTACGCCACTGGGGGCGCGGCTACAAGACCCAGAAGGACGCGAAAGCCGCCTACGATGCGTATATGGCTGATTTCTCCAAGACCGCCGTAAAGGTCAACTCGACAATGAGTTTCGGCGAGTTCTTCCGCACGTACTGGGTTCCAGACTACAAGGCTCGAACCCGTGAAAGCACGTTCGCCGAGCGTTCCCAGATGGCGCGAAAGCATTTCGCGCGTTGGGATCGGTGTCGGCTGCGCGACATTGACGCGCCCGCGCTCAAACGTTGGCAGAATGAGCTTGTTTCGGGGTACTCGCCCGCGTATGCGCGTCTCGTCTACGGGTATTTCGCTATGGTTCTGGACATGGCGGTTAAAATCGGGCTGTTGCAGCGCAACCCCGCCCGCACTGTCGGCAACGTCTCGAAAGCCCGCAGGGAAGTCGATTTCTGGACGCGCGACGAGTTCGAGCGGGTGGCGGCTACGTTCGACACGTCCGACTATTACGGTCTTTTCGGCTTCACGTGTCTTTGGCTGCTCTACATGACGGGGCTTCGGCTGGGTGAAGCCCAAGCCCTGCGCTGGTCGGCTATCGATTTCGGCGCGGGTACCCTGTCGGTGGGCTGCTCGATGTACTACCGCAACGCCCGCGATTGGAAGATAACGCCTCCCAAGACCAAGGCGGGCAAGCGCGTTATAGCGCTTGACTCGCTCACGCTGGAATATCTCGAACGCTGGCGTGACGTGCAGCGGCGCAACGTCTCTACCGATTTCGTCCTGTCTTGGGGCGGTGACCCGCTCACCAAGCACACCGTTAGGCATATTATCGAGCGCCACGCCCGCGCCGCTGGCGTTCACCGTATCCGCACTCACGCACTGCGGCACTCTCACGCCGCCCTATTGATTTCTTTAAACGTAAACGCCTTGGCTATCCGCGACCGTTTAGGTCATGAAAACGTGCAAACGACACTTGGGGTTTACGGGCATTTATACGCCGATGCTGGCAAAGGTGTTGCTGCTCGTCTCGATGCCGCTTTCTCGGCACCCTCGGGGCAGTCCTCCTAGCTCGATGCCGCCACGCTCACCGTCAACTCGGCTCCTCTCGGCTCCCGAAAAGTTTCTTAGATTGATGCTTGCGTTATAAGAGTGACGTGGAATAATATAAGTGACGTAAGGAATAGTAGCGTATTGCTATTCGGCCATAAACCTAGAGAAAGGCACTCACTATGAACCAGTCAGTCTATCCCCCCGTACCGTCACTCTATCCCGTTCCGAATTATCCCGTTCCGCTTTATTACATGCCGTATACCAAGAGGTTAGGGAAGAAATTCGCGCCTTTCGCGGTTTGTTCCGCGGTTCGTTCCGTCCCCTGGGAAACGGTTTTGGACGGTATTCCTGTGGAGGATTCGGACGGTATTCCAGTGGAGCTATATTCTTTCGCTCCCACAATCGTCACTGCCGTCGTTCGAGGGCAAGGTTTCACTCGTATCGACGTTGACACAGTCTCTCTGAATCGCGCTGGCTCGCCTATGTTCTTTCTTGGCAACGGCAGCTGCGAGCTCGGTTCGGGCGTTCGAGCCGCATGGCTCACGCTCTATATCCCTGCTCTCGCTCGCGGTGCCGACCCCGCCAAGCTCGAGTTCGGCACGTTTTCCGTCAGCACTGCCGAGTAGCTCGCAAGCCCCTAGCCCCCGCCCTGCGAATACGGTCGGGGGCTTCTCTTTTGCAACCGCTGGGCAACCCTTCCAGCCCGAGCGACCCGCCCGAACCCGAGGGAAACGGCTCCGATAGCGCCTAAAATCGCAGGTCGGGCGCTACCGAACCGCGTTTCGTTATGGAGTGGGAATAGTAAATAGCTCTTTGCGAGGGAGGTCGGATGCGGCCTCCCTCGTTTTTTATTTGCGTGCCATGGATGCTTGTGCATTGTGGTGTATGTGGTACATGCAAACCAGCCACGCAATCTCTCAAGCTGTTTAGCTGGGATTATTGTTTGCTGGTATGTTTTAAAGTGTTTTCAATTACCGAAGCAACGCCATCAATTTATTTCTAATTAATGCTGACCGGCAGATTGCGTCCGCCCGCAAGAGGCCGCTCGGACTGGTACTCAAAATGTACTCACGACGTTTTGAGTATCGATTTGCTTGTACTCACAGACGGTAAAAACGACTGTCTACCTCGATATATTCGTTATCCCCAACGATTCGTCAACGAATACTGACTAGTGATTGATTGATGCATGGCTCAAATTGGCATACGTAATTACGTAATTACGTATTCTGCCGTAAAATGATTTCGGTCAATTAAGGAACGTAGAACAGGTCAATTCGGAGGGGCGACCATGGAGGAAGATCAGGCTGTTCATGCCGAAAAGGAGCTGGATAAGTTCACGCTCTCGATAACCCGTGAGGATAAGCGGGCTCTTAAGTCCTATGCCGCGCGCCAGGATAAGACGGTGGCTAAAGTCCTGCGCGAATGGATTGACGAGAAGTGTAAGGGGGAGAAGTGATGTCTCAGACGACGCAAGCAGTCGTTCAGAACCTTGTTGATCGCGCTGTCAAGCTGGGCGATCGTCAGCTCGCTGCCGACATCCGCGCCTTTGCGGCGCAGCGCCAGTTTGGGCTTGTATTTGAACACAACCGCCCGGAGCGACTTCGCCTTTATGGCAAGCCTATCATGAAGGGCGATGTCGTACAGGTGCTTCCCGAGCGTGGTAAAAAAGAGGACTCTAACTCCCAACTGCTATGGTTGGTAAATACCGTTCGGGGGGGGGTTGCTGATCTAAAGCCATATCAATCGCCCTCATATGACGAAAACGAATGCGAGCCCCGCTCCGTTGCTGTCGACGATGTCGTGCCTGTTGCTGAATATGACCAGCCGATTTATTCTGGCCTCAGAGAGACTGGGCGTGTCGAGCGCGGTGGCGATAAGCCCTATCAGGTAGTCATTAACGGCGAAAACTACCATGCTCTTGAAACCTTGGCCTTTGCCTATGCAGGCAAAGTGGACTGCATATATATTGACCCGCCCTATAACACTGGCGCCCGCGACTGGAAATACAACAACGATTACGTCGACGGCTCCGACGCCTATCGCCACTCCAAGTGGCTTGCCTTCATGGAGCGCCGCCTCAAGCTCGCCAAGCAGCTGCTCAACCCCAACGATTCCGTACTCATCGTGACGATCGATGAGAAGGAGTACGCAAGGCTTGAGCTTCTTTTAGAGAGCGTTTTTCCCAACGCGACCGGTATCCAGACGGTTTCAATCACCATAAACAAGAACGGGGTCGCCCGTGGCAACCAGTTCAAGAGAGCTGACGAGTACGCTGTCTTTTGCTTTTTTGGCACCGCCGCGCCGTGCCAAGTGGACCGCAGACTCTATTCCGTTGAGTTCGGAGAACTTGAGGGAAAAGTGGCTGATGACGCGTCGAGCAGCCGCTCCCAACGTAAAGTACGTTGGGAGTGGCTGCTGAGAGGCGGTTCCAATTCGGCGCGAAGCGATCGGCCTAACCTCTTTTATCCAATCTACATCAACGAGAGAAGCCGAACCATAGAGGCGATTGGCGATAGCATTCCTCGTGAAATGGATTATCACGCGGTGCCAGGCGTTGATGGGCTGCGCGCAATTTGGCCCATCCGCCCTGATGGACGTGAAGCCACGTGGCATATGTCGCAGTCCACGCTAAAACAGAAGCTGGACAAGGGTTTTGCCCGAGTAAGCACATATGATGAGAAGAACGATAGATACACGCTCCTTTATCTTGCCAATATTCAAGAAGACAGGCTTGCAAAAGGCGAGTTGAAAATCGTAGGCAGGCGCGATGACGGGTCTGCGATTCTCGAGGCGGTTGGCGAGGCGACTGCAATACCAACAACAGTTTGGTCGGGAGCTCAATTCTCAGCTGGAGAATATGGAAGTCGATACATTAAACGATTCCTAGGCCATCGATCTTTCAGCTTCCCGAAGTCCCTCTATGCGACCGAGCTCTCAATCGCTTCCGTTGTCGCCGACAAGCCCGATGCCCTTGTAGTCGACTTCTTCTCAGGGTCGGGCACCACAGCACATGCCGTCATGCGTCTGAACCATCAGGACGGCGGGCGCAGACGCTCCATCAGCGTCACGAATAACGAGGTCTCCGAGGACGAATCCAAAAAGCTCGCCAAACGCGGTCTTCGCCAAGGCGACCCCGAATGGGAGGCGCTAGGCATCTGCCAGTACGTTACCAAGCCTCGCGTCACGGCGGCCATCACGGGCAAGACGCCCGAGGGTGACCCCATCAAGGGTGACTACAAGTTCACCGACGAGTTCCCCATGGCCGACGGCTTCGAGGAGAACGCCGTCTTCTTTGACCTCACCTACGAAGACCCAGACGCCGTCGAGCTGGGCGTGGCCTTCGAGGAGATCGCGCCCCTGCTCTGGCTGCGCGCTGGCTCGCGCGGCAGCATCATCAAGCACGAGCAGCCGGGCTTTGCCATGGCCGACGCCTATGCCGTTCTCTTCGACTTTGCTTCGGTCGGCGCTTTCATAGACTCCGTCAAGCAGAATGCCAGCATAAGGTGCGCCTATGTGATCACGGACGACACGGCTCGATACGCCTCCGTCAAGGCACAACTGCCTGGGCTCGACGTCGTCCGCCTGTACGAGAACTACCTGCAATCGTTCAAGATTGCCGCCGAGGATGCGGTGAGGTAAACATGAGAGTCGAACTTAAGGATTTTCAAGCCGGGGCCGTCGCGACCCTGGTGAACAAGTTGCAGTCGATGCGTCGACGCTATGAGCAGGACGGCGAGCTGTCCTCGATATGCCTCGCATCCCCCACGGGCTCGGGAAAGACGGTCATGTGCGCGGCAGCCATCGAAGCGCTCTTCTTCGGAGACGACGATCTGGGCCTCGTTCCCGACGAGAACGCCGTGGTCCTTTGGCTCTCTGATTCCCCGAGTCTGAACGAGCAGACGGGCGTGCGCTTCTCCAATGTGTCGGACAAGCTCGCAGACAGCGTTCTCGATAGACGCCATCTGGTCACGATTACCAACGACTTCGGAGCCGCGCACGATATTCTCGAGCCCCGTCACGTTTATTTCCTCAGCAAGGACCTGCTCAGCAAGAATGGCCTGCTCACCAAAGGTGGTGAGGCCAATTCCGGGCGTGTGTTCTGGGACATCCTTGACCGTACCATCAGGGACCCCGAGCGCAACCTCTACCTGTTCATCGACGAGGCACACCGCGGCTTGGGCGCCAATGCCTCGAGCGAGCGCGGCACGGCGACTATCTACGCAAACCTTATTGATGGGCTTGATGGCCGGGCCGCGATGCCCGTCGTCGTCGGGATTTCCGCCACACCGCAGAGGTTCGAGGCGGCCATGGACCAGCGCGCCGATCGCGTGCGTATGCCGAAGGTCGCTGTGACCCCTCGCGAGGTCCAGGAGTCAGGTCTGCTCAAGGACATCATCGAGTTGCGCGTGCCAGAGAAGGACGACCCAGTCGAGCACCAGTACCTCACTATGGCGTGCGAGCGCTATGCCTTGGCCTGCCGCGAGTGGGGCGAGTACTGTGCCCGCGAGGGCGAGAGTCCCGTCAACCCGCTGCTGCTCATCCAAGCGGCGGACAACGTGAGCAGCTCGGCCCTGGCTGAGATGTGCGACCAGATCACGGGTCTGGTTCCCGGCCTTTCCGAGGTAATGTCGTTCGCCAACGTCTTCGGCGAGCATAAGGACATCGCGGCGGGAAAATACCTCATCCCCTATGTCGAGCCCGAGTTCGTTCAGGACACCTCGCGCATTCGCGTGCTCTTCGCCAAGGAGGCTGTCTCCAACGGATGGGACTGCCCTCGAGCGGAGGTCATCTTCTCTCAGCGCAGGCGTTCGGACTCGACCTATATCGCACAGCTCGTGGGACGTATGGTACGCACTCCACATGCGCGGCGCATCGAATCCGATGATCTTTTGAACTCCGTCGCCTGCTACCTGCCCCAGTTCAATCCCGAGAGCACTCAGGACGTGGTCGACTACCTCATGGGCCGCAAGGATGACATGGGCGAGAGCTCCATCGGCAAGCAGAACATCGTTCTGAACCCCGTGACTATCACGGCGGCTGCGCCCAAGTCCGAAGCCGACTACCAACAGGAGCTCAAGGCGTACGAGGAGAACGAGAAGGCCATCGAGGCGGCGCGGCAGGCACAACCCGGCTACCAGGCGCCGCTTGCCGGCATCGCGATTCAGGAGCCGTTGGACATGCAGGGAGCGCAGCCCTCGCTTGCCTCGGCGGTCAGGCCCGTCGACGTCCCGGCGCCAGAAGCGGGGCTGGCGCCTCAGCCCGCAACGGGCAACTACGTTGCAGCGTCTGCCCCGCAGCAACCTGCGACACCTGAGCCAAGTTCCGCACAGACCGAGCCGACCCAGCCCGTCTCGGTCGTAAAGCCCGTGCCCATGGCAAAGCCCAAGCCGCCCACCAAACGCGAGCAGTCTTTCACGCATCAGGAGTGGCAGGGCATCCGCACAGCCTTCGATTCCATCCCCGTCCAGCGCATTCCGAAGAAGGCCAGGAACGAATTCCAGAGCCTGGTTAAGACGGCGACTCTGCTTGTCGAGACTGGCCTCGATGTCAATGCCGCGGCCGACGTGAAAAAACAGTTCGTCCAGAAGCTCAAGGGATACATCGTTGCTAACGAGGACGAGTACCGCGAAGCCAAACACGACGTAGAGGTTGCCGAGACCGTCAAGATCACGCTCGACAAGCTCAACGAGACCGAGGACCAGGAGCAGGAGGAGGCCCGCACGGACGCCGAGGGCCTCAGAAAGGCCGCCCGCGACGCCGACATGCATTTCACTAAGGAGTTTGCGAATGAGTATCGTCGCGCCAACTTCAAGGAGCTTGGGCGCCCCGAGTGCGACTTGCGCCTTGCCGCAGCGGTGCGCACGCAGGCCATCGTTGATGCGCTCGAGGGCTGGGCGGCTCAATGTCGAAAGGAATACTTCGATAAGGTCGATGGATCTGGCGATTATGACTACCTTAACGACTCGGCAAAGCGGCGCTACGACGAGTTGGCCCGTGAAACTGAGGGCAAGCGCCTCACAAAGATAGAGTGGCCCACGTCTGCCAGCACGTCGGATGACTTCGCTAAGTATCCGTGTCATATCGTGCAGAAAGAGGACGGCCTCTGCCCGCTCGACCTGAACCCGGCGGAAGACTATATCGTTAGGAACGAATTGGCAAAGAATCGCACGGTTGCCTTCTATCGCAATCCGTCGGGCAGCATGTCTGCCAAGGCGTTTTCGATTCCGTACATGTCTTCGGTGGGACGCAAGGCCCTGCATCCAGACTTCCTCTTCTTCGTGAAGGATGCAGCGGGCGTCATCAGGCCGTCCATCGTTGACCCTCATGGCGAGTTCCTCGGCGACACGCTAGCAAAGCTTAGGGGCTATGTGACCTATCTGCGCGATTATCCCGATGTGTTCAAGCAGGTACTCTTCGTCGGGGATATGGGCGAGGGCGTGTACAAGGTGCTCAACCTCTTGCGATCCGATGTGCAGGATGCCGTGATGGGCTACAGCGATGTCGACTGTAAGGCGCTCTTCTACGGCTCCTTCGCAAACGACTATCACTAGGATTGTCGGGATTTGCCCGGCGGGCGTCTCGGATCATATACCAGAACCGAATTAGTAAGGCTCGCTAAGGCGGCCGTCCGTTAGGGGCGGCCGCCTCTCTTCAGTCTTGACCAATGATTTCAAGCGTTTCGGTGACATTCGCCGGTCATGGCCTCGTATCCGTTACGTGGGTGGCACCTCCGCTACGCCGCGTCAAGGGGCCCATGAGACCCCGCACAAACCTTCGCTTCGCTCCGGTTGGTGGAGGTCGTCATGGACTCCCTTGACTCGTCTTCGCTCCGGTGCGGCTTTGCAGGGAGTAAAGCCGACGACGACACGCGGCGTCGCCATTCGGCTTTGCCCGCAAGGGCGAGATGTTCAGGGCGGCGTGCCCGGAAACGGAGGAAGACATGCAGGAGCTGATGACGAGGGAGATTACGGAGGGGCTGCCGAGGCTCTATGAGCAAGACGGCGCGGAAGACCTCACGGTATACGTCCACTACTTCTCGTGCGTGAACGGATGGGACTGGTGGCTGCTCGAGTTCGATGGGACGGACGAGGTGTTCGGCCTCGTCGAGGGCTATGACGACGAGCTCGGCTACTTCAGCATCAAGGAGATGGAGGAGCTGAACCGCCAAATGGGGTTCGCCGCCGTCGAGCGCGACGAGCACTTCGAGCCGAAGCCGCTTGGCGCCGTCAGGGGGCTGTCTCTTATACACATCTGACGCTGC
>CABSMX010000003.1 GCA_902478945.1 uncultured Collinsella sp. | reverse complement strand
TGGGCTCGGAGATGTGTATAAGAGACAGCTTCAGGTCGGAAGCATAAAAGCTCCCGACCTTTTTCTTTGTCTAGGGGTTTCGGCATCTCTCGTTCTTTGGGTACCTCGAGGCGGGCAATCAGATAGATGCTTACGAGTATCATAGGGTCTTTTTACGTCGCGGTCGTGTCTCGTACTGGTGCGCCGCTCTTTGTGGGGCGTGTCACTTTGCCATAGGTTGTCCGGCGGCGGGGCGCAGGTCGTTCCCCGTGGCGTCGCTCCTTTCGACGCTACGCTGCCTGGCTACTCGTTCCACTGGTGCTTTTTCATGTCGACGCAGCCGTTGTCTCGGAAGGCGACTCCTTCCTCCGTCAGTAGTGCTCGCTGGTCGGGGAAGTTTGGCGCGAGGCGTCCCGCGTGGTTGACGACGCGGTGGCAGGGATAATCGCCGTAGCGATCCGCCTCGCTCAGCACCGCTCCGACCAGGCGAGAGTTTTTCTCCCTGCCGATGAGGCGCGCTATCTGACCGTACGAGGCGACGCATCCCGCCGGAATCTCTGCCACGACGGAGAGAATCTCATAAACCAAATCTTCGTCCAGGACTTTTCCCATCGTATCGCTCCCGTGTTCGCTTTTGCCTTCGGGGGCGCGGCGCCGATCACCCGTGCTGCGATTTTCGCAGCTCCCCTTACCGAAGCATCGAGGGAAAGCGCGTGCGTGTCAAGGTTGTCTGGTCCAGTTGCTGGCTCGATGCCTCGAGATGTTCGCCTCAAGTGCGACCTGCCCCTATTGGAAAAGGATGCCGAAGATGTATTTGGTGATGGCGGAGCGGCGGATGACCCCCACGAGTTTGCCCTCGTCATCAACCACAGGAAGCTTCTTGAACTCCTTCTTCGCCAGCAGCGCGGCGACGCGGGCGATGCTCTGCTCGGGACGGGCACACACTACCTGGCGCGTCGCGAAATCCATGACGCAGCGATCCTTCAGGTCTTCGATGCGCTGCTCAAGGCTCTGATCGTCGAAGTACAGCATGGACGCGTCGCCGCCCGTGAAGATGGTGTGAGCGCGATGCTGCGCGATGGCTCCCATGACATCGCCGTCGGAGATGAACCCGACCACCTGGTTGCGCTCATCGATTACGGGCATGCTGCTCACCTCGTTTTCGGCGAGCATGCGCACCACGTCGGAAATCGTGCAATCCTGCGTGCAGGTGAACGGCTCTTCAATCATGATGCTCGAAACGGGCGTCCCCTCGAGCTCGAGCGGGATGCGCTCGGACAGAATCTCGGACATCGCTTATGCCTCCTTCGTTTTCGGTGCGGTTTTCTTGGTGCGCACGCTGAATATGGCGCAGATAAGGGAAACGAGGCCGATTGCCGCGCACACCTTGTAAGCGACGCCCGCGCCCACGGCGGTGGCTACTTGGATGCTCGCATCGACGCCGGCCGACGCGGTGACGCTTGTCATGACCGTGATGATGAGCGCCGTGCACAAACCGCCGGCGACCTGGCGGCCGGTGTTCGCGATGGCGTTGCCGTGGGCGATCATGTCATTTTTCAAGGCATTGACACCCCATGTGTTCACCGGCATGTTCGCGAGCGACTGGCCGGCGGACTGCAGCATGCAGAACAGCGCAACCACCAAGATGGGCGTGTTTACCGTCGAAAGCGAGAGCAGGAACAGAGCGCCGGTCATGAGGGCCAGGCCGACGATCGAGATGGCACGCGGACCGAACTTGTCGAACACCACGCCGGAGATAGGGCTGATGATGATGCCCACCGCCGCGGCGGGAAGCATGGCCATGCCGGTTTCGAAGGCCGAAGCGCCAAGCGAGGTTTGCAGCAGCAACGGCAACAGCGTGTTGGTGACCAGGCATGCGGCATTGATGAGCGTGACGATGATGGCGGCCACGCGGAACTCGCGCGTCTTGAGCGTGCCCAGTTGAAGCAGCGGGTCCTCGATTTTGCCCTGGCGTACGACGAACAGCACCAAGCACACGACACCCGCGACGATCGAGCCGAGCACCACGGGGTTGCCCCAACCCATCGACGAGGCGCTCGAGAACCCGTAGAGAAGTCCGCCGAAGGCGATGGTGGAGAGGACGACCGAGGGCAGGTCGAGCTTGGGGTTCTTCAGCTCGCCCACGTTTTTCAGCATGAACACGCCCAGCACCAGCACGAGAATTGCGAGGGGGACGATGGCGCCGATCATGGTGCGCCAGCCGTACGTGTCGATCACCGCACCGCCTACGACGGGGCCGACCGCGGGACCCGCCGACATGACGATGCCCGCCATGCCCATAGCCGTTCCTCGTTTCTCGACGGGGAACACCAGCATGGGAACCACCGAGACAAGCGGCATGAGCACGCCTGAGCCCGCCGCTTGCAACACGCGACCGATGATGAGGAACAGGAAATCAGGGGCTGCGGCGCACAGCAGCGTGCCCAGCGCGAACACCAGCGTCGCCCCGAAGAATAGCGCGCGGGTGCTGAACTTGTCGATAAGGAACGCCGAAACGGGGACCATGATGCCGCTCACCAGCGGGTATATGGACATGATCCACTGGGCAGTCGAGGCATCGATGGCGAAATCGGACATGATGACCGGCAGCGCAGGCGACATCACCGTTTGGTTCAGTAGCGCCAAGAAGGCACCCAGGACGACGACCGCGACGATGCGGATCTGGGTACCGGTAATGCGCCCATTGGCGGGCGCGACCGTACAATTATCAGACATAAGCTTCCTTCGTATCTATTCGATTCTTCGCCGAAGGCGCGCCGGCCCACGGGCGAAATAACATGCACGTGCTATGCGTGCATCAGATACGACAGGAAGAAAGCGGCTGCTCAGAGCGCACTTGGGGAACAACAGGAGAGGCCCCGTATACCAGGGGCCGCCGAATTGCGATGTATGCTTTGGTCAAATCCTTCATAGCGGGGAGGTATTCTAGCAGCCGTCTTTGCCCCTTTCAAGGGATGTAACCCAGACGTTGATTTTCTTCACCGAGGCGCCATCGTTGACGGGTGGCGTGCTTCTCTATCGCCACACCGCGGGGCGAGGGAACGCCGCGGCGAGCTTGTACATCGGCTATGTGTGCAGCTGCGAGCGTGTCGCCGGCGCGCGCTGGGCGCCAGTCCGATCCGGCCGACTCTTGCCGACGGTCGGTCGCCGTCCTCCTCCATCTCCGCCTGCTCTGTTTTTGCTCGACTCCCTTGTCGTATCATGGACGGACGAGAATTGAGCGAAGGCGTTACGTATGAACATCCAGATATTCGGCACGAAGAAAAGCTTCGATACTAAGAAGGCGCAGCGCTATTTCAAGGAACGTCGTGTGAAGTTCCAGTTCATCGACTTGAAGGAAAAGGGGATGAGCAAAGGCGAGCTCGAAAGCGTGGCGCGCGCCGTCGGCGGGATCGACGCTGTGATCGATCCAAAGGCGAAAGATGCCGACACGGTTGCGCTCGTACAGTATCTTGCTGCCGACCAGAAGTTCGAAAAGGTGCTCGATAACCAGCAGATTCTTCGTGAGCCCATCGTTCGCAACGGCCGCCAGGCAACCGTTGGCTACGAGCCTGGCGTGTGGAAGGGCTGGGAATAAAGTGAAGCGCCCACGCCCGTGGTTTTATCCACGGACGCGGGCGCTTGCGTAAGACGTCTCTTGTCGTTTGAGTGGAGCGCCCCGGCGGCGCTGAACAACGCGCCCCGGTGACGTGGCTGAACTCGGGGCTCTTTGTGCCGCACATCTATGAGAGGGAATCGATGCACATGGGCGCTACTCCATGTAGCCACCCTGAATGGCGGAAACCGCATGCTCGGTAAAGAACTTGAGCGTGCCGGAGGTATAGCGATTAGTCTTGGGCTTCCAAGCGGCTCGACGCTCGGCCAGGACGGCGTCGACCTCGGCCGGCTCCATCTTCTTGCCGGCGATGCCCACGATAGACAGCGAGCGCTCGGGAATGTTGATCTGGATAAGGTCGCCCTCCTCGATTAAGGCAATCGGACCGCCCACGGCAGCCTCGGGCGATACATGACCGATAGCCGGGCCCTTGGAGGCGCCGGAGAAGCGGCCGTCAGTGATCAGGGCAATGCTCGCGCCCAGCTCGGGGTCGCTGGCGATAGCCTCGGTGGTGTAGAACATCTCGGGCATGCCGGAACCCTTGGGGCCCTCGTAGCGAATGATGACGGCGTCACCGGGCTTGACCTCGTGCGTCAGGACGGCGTGGATAGCGTCCTCCTCACAATCGAACGGGCGAGCCTTAAGCGTAGCCTGGAACATCTCGCGCGGAACAACCGTGTGCTTGACGACGGCGCCCTCGGGGGCAAGGTTGCCGTGGAGGATGGCGATGGAGCCATCGGTACCAAAAGCCTGGTCAAACGGGCGAATGATGTCTTCGCGCTTGAGGTTCCACTTCTCCAAGTAGCGGCCACACTTCTCGTAGTAGCCGTTGTTCTTAAGGTCCTCGAGGTTTTCGCCGAGAGTCTTGCCGGTGACGGTCATGACATCGAGGTGGAGCATCGACTTGATCTCCTCCATGATGCGCGGCACGCCGCCCGCATAGTAGAAGAACTGCGCCGGCCACTCGCCTGCGGGACGAACGTTGAGCAGGTAGTGGGCGCCACGATGCAGGCGATCGAAGTCATCGGCGGACATCTCGATGCCAAACTCGCGGGCGATCGCGGGGATATGCAGCAGCGAGTTGGTGGAGCCCGAAATGGCGCCATGGACCATGATGAGGTTCTCGAAGGACTCCTTGGTCACGATGTCGCGCGGGCACAGGTTGTGTTCGGAGAGCCACACGGACTGACGGCCGGCCTCGCGCGCAAACTCACGCAGATCGGAGCTGGTTGCGGGCAGCAGGGCCGTGCCGGGGAGCATAAGGCCCAGGGCCTCGGCGGTAACCTGCATGGTCGACGCGGTGCCCATAAACGAGCAGGCGCCGCAGCTGGGGCATGCGTTGTGCTTGGCGAACTCAAGCTCCTCGCGGGAGATCTCGCCGCGCTCGTAGCGGGCAGAAATCGCGCCGAGCTGCTCCAGGGTCAGCAGGTCGGGACCGGCATCCATGACGCCGCCGGTGACAACGATCGAGGGGATGTTGACACGGCCCATGGCCATGAGGTTCGCGGGCAGGCCCTTATCGCAACTGGCAACAAAGACGCCGGCGTCGAACGGAGTGGCCTTGGCATGGATCTCGATCATGTTGGCGATCATGTCGCGGCTGGGCAGCGAATAGTTAATGCCGTCGTGGCCCTGGGCCTCGCCGTCGCAGATATCGGTGCAGAAGTAACGGGCACCGTGACCGCCAGCCTCGGCAACACCGGCACGGACCTCCTCGACCAGCTCAAACAGGCCAGCAGAACCCGGGTGCGAGTCGCCAAACGTCGACTCGATAATGACCTGCGGCTTGTCCAGATCCTCGATTGTCCAGCCAGAACCCAGACGCAGCGGGTCCATCTCGGGGCTGATGGTGCGGAACTTGCCGGAACGCGGCTGCAGCTTGGCAACCAGGTCGGCTGCCTCCTGCTGAATCTGTGCCTTGGTCTTCTCGTCCATGATGCTCTCCTCTTTTGATTTGAACGGTTGTACCAATCGTTGGTTAATGAATCAGGTGTAAATGGGTACCGAGCGATGCACTCGGCGAAAGATGCTTAGCTACGCGAACTAGGCGAAGAACGAAATCACCAGGGCGCAGGCAAGACCCGAAAGGCCGATGAGCGTCTCCATAATGGTCCAGGACTTGAGGGTTGTCTTCTCGTCAATCTCCAGGAACGAGGAGCACATCCAAAAACCGGCATCGTTGACGTGCGAGAGGGCCGTGGCACCGCCGCAGATAGCACGCATGGCGGCCGAGCACGCAACCAACGACCAGGTCGTCTGTATCAAAGAGCTCTGCGACGAATCCGAGCGCCCGGCCGAGGCCGGTGAGGATTACTCCGCCGCCGACGCCGCGTTCCACAATGCCATTGCCGAGAGCTCCGGAAACCTCGTCGTTCCCCGCCTGATGGGCGTGTTCAAGGCATCCGTCCCCCTCTTTATCGACGTGACCGGCAAAAAGCTCGTCGAGGAAACTATCCGCATGCACCGCGATGTGGCCGACGCCATCGCCGCGCGCAATCCCACCGCCGCGCACGACGCGATGTATCTGCACCTGGTGTATAACCGCAACATGATTGCGGAGGGAGCAGAAGCAAAAGGCATTTAGGGCCCGACAATAATCTTTCTTTGGCAAAACGCAGGCGGCGGCTGCCCAACACACAGGGCAGCCGCCGCTTTTTGCAATCGATTGGTGCAAAGGGGTTGACTAGAGCTCGCAGGCAACCTTGTAGCCGTCGCCGATGGCATCGCGGATGTTGCCGCACTTGTTGGCGTCGCCCAGCACGTGGGTGGTAACGCCGGCAGCGGCAAGGTCGTCGGCCAACTTGGTATTGGGACGATAGCCCATGGCAAGCACCAGCGTGTCGGCACCGGTGATGGTGTGGACCTCGCCGTCCTTTTCGTAGCTGATAGTGTCCTCGGTAATCTCGGTCACCTTGGCCTCGGTCAGCACGTGGACGCCCTTGGAGAGCATGCGCGTGATAAGCACCGCGCGACCGGCGCCGCCCTCGTTGGCGGCGAGCGTCTTGGTCATCTCGATGACGGTGACATCGCGATTGGCCGGCGAGAGGTCATTGACCAACGGGGCCAGGTAATCGGCCGTCTCGCAGCCGACGGTGCCGCCGCCGACGATGACGATCTTCTTGCCCGGGAAAGCCTTGCCGCCCAGCAGGTCGTCGGCCGTCATAACCTGCTTAAAGCCCTGCATGAAGGCCGGAGCGATGGGCTCGGCGCCATAAGCCAGGACAACCTCGTAGCCCGCGTAGTCACGCTGAATGTCCTCGGCAGTAAGCTCGGTGCCAAATACGCACTTCACGCCCGCCTCAGCAAGACGGCGATACTGATATTTGATCACGCGGGTGAGTTCCTGCTTTGCCGGCGGAACGGCCGCGATGCGCATCTCGCCACCCGGCTCATCCTGCTTGTCAACGAGCACCACGTTGTGTCCGCGCTTGGCGGCAATGTAGGCAGCCTCCATACCCGCAGGACCAGCGCCCACAACGAGCACGTTCTTAGCCTCGGCGGCAGGCTCGTAGCCAGCCTCGTCGCGCTCCACGTCCGGGTTGACGGTGCAGGAGATGCGCTTGCCGAACATGATGCCGTTCAGGCAGCGCAGGCAGCCGATGCAGGGGCGGATGTCGTCGGCGTTGCCGGCAGCGGCCTTGTTGCAGAACTCGGCATCGCACAGATTGGCGCGGCCCATCATGCAGATGTCGGCAGCGCCGTCCTCGATCAGCTCCTCGGCAATCCAGGCCTCGTTGATGCGGCCGACCGTGGCGACGGGAATGTTGACGTGTTTTTTAATCTCACGCGAGCAGGCGGCGTGCGACGCCTGCTGGGTACCGGCGGCGGGAATCGCGGAGCCGCGCTTGATGGTGGTGCCGCCCGACACATGAATCATGTCGACGCCGGCCTTCTCCAGGCGACGTGAGACGTAGATCATGTCGTTGAGGGTCAGGCCGCCATCGGTGTACTCATCGCCCGAAATACGGACGTCGATGATAAAGTCCTTGCCGCAGCGCTCGCGAATCTCGGCGATGACCTCGAGCAGGAAGCGCATGCGGGCGTCGAGCGAGCCGCCGTACTCATCGGTACGCTTGTTGTAGAGCGGGGTCAAAAAGCCACCGAGCATGCCGTGGGCGTGCGCCGCGTGAACCTCGACGCCATCGACACCGGCCTTCTGCATACGCACGGCAGCGTCGCCAAACTGATGCGTGAGCTCGTGAATCTCATCGACCGTGATGGGGCGCGGCGCCTCGCGGGCATAGGACGGGCCCACAAAGGACGGAGCGATCAAGCGCGGCGTGCCCGGAATGTTGAAGGCCATGTAAGCGGGGTGGAAGAGCTGCGGCATAATCTTGCAGCCGTACTCATGCACGGCGGCGGCGAGCTTTTCCCAGCCGGGGATGAACGTGTCGTCGTAGCAGCACATGTCGCCCGGCAGATAGGTATAGGTGGGCTCGACCGTCACGACCTCGGTGATGATCAGGCCAACGCCGCCCTTGGCACGGGCACGGTAATGATCGACCAAGTCGTCGGTCACATAGCCATGATCGGCCAGGTTCGTGGACACCGGCGGCATAAAGACGCGGTTCTTGACCTCGGTCGTACCGACCTTGATCGGACTAAAGAGCATCGGGTAGGCGGATGACTCCATACAGGCTTCCTTTCGTTTAAGCCGCTCGGCGGCAGTTGCTAACGTACTTATCGTATCAGCAACTGCCGCATCCGCAGTCAAACATACCCAAACGCCGGTCGGCTAATGAATACCGCGGCCCAAGTCTTCGGCGATTTTGTCTACGCCCTTAAGTGCAGCGCACGTCTTTTTGTTGGAGCAATGCCCCGTGCAAACGCCACCCTGAGCGCAGTCGGCGCAGGTGCCCTTGCGATAAATGCGCACGCACACGGCGACAAACGCAATGCCGATAACAGCCAGTACAACAATATCGATAGGTGCCATAGCAAGCCTCCTCTAGTTAACCACCACTTACTTTACCCCATTCTCCACCTACCAAAAAGGGACAGGTTTATTTTGGTCGGTTTTATCTGCGGAAACGCCACATTTCTCCTACCAAAAAGCCCGAGTGTCGCTGGGACACCCGGGCTCATGGAAAGGGGTTAATCCTTATTCGGACTTAAGCGGAAACTGCGGCGGAAGCAGTGTTGGTCTCGTCCTCGTCGGTCCATGCATGCTTGGGCATGGGACGGAAGATCTGGAAGAGCATCGCAACCAGCAGCACGATGGCCACAATCGTCCAGATACCAAACTGTCCAAGAACAAGCAAGTTGTAGAACTGGTTGATGAACAGGCCGATCACCCAAGCGAAGGCGCACTCGTAACCGATGGCGATCGCAGTCCACTTGCCGGAATCCATCTGGTTGCGGATGGTGCCAATGGCGGCAAAGCACGGAGCGCACAGCAGGTTGAAGGCGCCGAAGGCAACGCAAGCGCCCATGGTGGGGAACATGCCGGCAAACGCGGTCCACAGGCTCGGGTCGGTCTCGCCCGCATCGGCGACGGACAGCAGCGATCCGGCGGTGGCGACGACGTTCTCCTTAGCGACAAGGCCAGAGACGGTCAGCGCGGTTGCCTGCCAGGTGCTAAAGCCGAGCGGGGCGAAGATCCAAGCGACCAGGTTGCCGAGCATGGCAAGCACGGAGTAGTCCATGAACTCCTCGGGGATGCCGTCCATCGCAGGCAGGAAGCCAAAGGAACCGTTGTAGCTACCAAAGTTGGACAGGAACCAAACCACGACAGTGGACGCGAAGATGACCGTGCCGGCCTTCTTGATAAAGGCCCAGCAGCGCTCCCACACGTGCAGCGCCCAAGAGCGGATCGCCGGGAAGTGGTAGGCAGGAAGCTCCATAACGAACGGCGTCGGGCGGCCGGCGAAGAGCTTGGTCTTTTTGAGCATGAGGCCCGAAGCGATGACGGCAAAGACGCCCAGGAAGTAAAAGAGCGGGCTGATCCACGCGGCGGTGGTGGAAGAGTCGCCGATGATGGAACCCATGAGCAGGGCGATGATCGGCAGCTTGGCGCCGCAGGGGATGAACGTGGTGGTCATGACCGTCATGCGACGGTCCTTCTCGTTCTCGATGGTCTTGGTGGCCATGACGCCGGGGACGCCGCAGCCCGAGGACACGAGCATGGGGATGAAGGACTTACCGGACAGGCCAAAGCGGCGGAACACGCGGTCCATGATGAAGGCGACGCGAGCCATGTAGCCGCAGTCCTCCAGGAAAGACAGCATCACGAACAGCAGGAACATCTGCGGCACAAAGCCGAAAATGGCGCCCAGGCCGCCAACGATACCGTCGCAGACCAGCGAATCGACCAGGCCACCGTCCTCGGTGCCACCCGCCACGAGGGCATCGTGCACCATGGTGGTGATACCCGGGACATAGGGGCCGTACTGTGCCGGGTCGACCGAGTCGGCGTCGTCACCCGCGGCCTCGACAGCCTCATCGTAAGCATCGCGGCCCTGACCGAGCACATACCAACCGTCGGTGCCAAAGAGCTGATCGTTGGTGAAGTCGGTCACCG
Organism: uncultured Collinsella sp.; assembly: GCA_902478945.1. GTDB lineage: Bacteria > Actinomycetota > Coriobacteriia > Coriobacteriales > Coriobacteriaceae > Collinsella. The sequence continues at coordinate 35,025 of CABSMX010000003.1, read as the reverse complement.
TGCCGCCCAAGGTGGAAACGGCGATGTAGTACACGCAGAACATGATGACGACAAAGATCGGCAGGCCCAGGATACGGTTGGTAACCACGCGGTCGATCTTCTCGGAGGTGCTCATCTTTGCCGGAGCCTTGGTGAGACACTCGTCAATGATGTGGGCAATCACGCCGTAACGCTCGCCGGTGATGATGGACTCGGCGTCGTCGTCGCAGTCCTGCTCGCACTGGGCGACCAGCTGCTCCACGCGAGCGGCCTTCTCCTTGGTGAGGTTGATGAGCTTGCAGGCGTCCGCGTCGCGCTCAAACAGTTTGACCGCGTAGTAGCGACGCTTGTTAGCGGGAACGCTCGCCGGAAGGTTGTTCTCGATGTGCGTCAGAACGTCCTCGATGGAGGAGTCGAACTTGTGCTCCGGCACCTGCCCCTTGGAAGCAGCGGACTTCTTAACCTGCTCGAAGAGCTCCTTGATGCCCTTGTTCTTAAGAGCCGAGATCATCATGACCGGACAACCGAGCTTCTTGGAGAGCTTGTCCGTGTCGATCTTATCGCCGTTCTTCTCGACCAGGTCGGCCATGTTGAGGGCGACGACTACGGGCAGGCCGGTCTCGATAACCTGAAGCGCCAGGTACAGGTTGCGCTCAAGGTTGGTCGCGTCGACAACCTGGACGACCACATCGGGCTCGCCGCTCATGAGGTAGTCGCGCGAGCATTGCTCCTCGGGGCTGTAGGGGGAAAGCGAGTAGATACCAGGGAGGTCCGTGATGGTAACGTTCTTGTCGCTTAGGAGCTTGGCCTCCTTTTTCTCAACCGTGACGCCGGGCCAGTTGCCAACGTAGCCGTTGGCGCCGGTGATCAGGTTGAAAAGCGTGGTCTTGCCGCAGTTGGGGTTACCCGCCAGCGCGACATGGATCTGAGAATCCGCCATTCAATCCTTCTTCCTTGTGTGCCTGCGCTGCTTTCTCCGCGCAGGCTGGATAATGTGCTTCAACACTGCATTATTGAGTTAGAAAAACCTAACTTTATCTGCAGAAATATGTGCCGCCGGCCCTTACTGGACCTCGACGACGGCAGCCTCCTCCTTGCGGATGGAGAGCTCGTAGCCGCGCACGTTGATCTCGACCGGATCTCCGAGCGGTGCAACCTTTACGACCTTGAACGAAGTGCCCTTGATGAGCCCCAGGTCCATAAGGTGACGGCGAAGTGCGCCCTCGCCGTGAAGTTTGACAATGGTAGAGCTCTCGCCCACCTTAACGTCACCCAACGTCTTCATATTCTTTTCCCCCTTTCAGCTTTTATGGAATGCTGCGAACTAACCGACAGTCATGATGTGCATGGCGACCTTGGTATCAATGCCAAAGCGCGCGCCGAGCACGGTGACGATGATATTGGCGCCACTCGAGCTCACCACGTGAACCTCACTGCCTTCGACAAAGCCGAGGTCCTTGAGGTGGTGCTTCATGTCCTCATTGCCCTTTACACGAGACACGTGCACGGTTTCGCCCGCTTTCACCATCGAAAGCGGCATGGCCGGCATCTGCGGTCCGCAAGACATGAGTGTGCTCCTAACGTCAGTTCGTCCTCAACATCGACGCAGCAAAAGTTAACCACGTCTATGTTCGCTACAGTAAACTAGCACGTGGTTAACTTTTTGGAAAGGGTCCCTATTCAGTTTTCGAAAAAGTTTCCCATACGAAACAGATATGAAAAAGGGACTGTCCCTTCGTCACATTGTTGCGCTTTAGAGCGAGAGGTTTCTGATCGACGTGACGCACGAGGCCTCATCCACGCCCGAAACGCGGAACACAATATCCTCGCCGAACTCGCCGTAAAGAGCCATGAGCCCCATCACATCGCGGCCGTCGGTATGGCGGTCGCCGATGCTGACCGACACGTCGCTACGGTGCTTGGCAATGATGTCGTAGAGCAGCGCAACCGGGCGGGCATGCAGTCCCAACGGATCTTTAATCGTCTTTGTAAACTCGACCATATCCCCTCCCACGGCATCGCACATTCGGCCGGCAAACCCAGCCACGTGGTAGTTATTGTACCGTTAGATGCTTGTTGAGGGCGGGATGGAAACCGCATCCCACTTCGAGCGTCAACGATGGGACACAGTTTCCGTCACGTCCGGTCACCCCATGCCCTCGCAACGCCCGCGCACAAAAAACGAGGGAAGGCACACGTCCTTCCCTCGTTGCAAGCAATAGGTAGCCGCTCGCCTACATCAGGCGCAGGCTGACGTCCTTGAGCTGGGCGCCGGAAACGGCACTCGGAGCACCCGACATGAGGTCGGAGCCGCTGGCCGTCTTGGGGAACGCCATGACGTCGCGGATGGAGTCGGAGCCGGTGAGCAGCATGCACACGCGGTCCAGGCCCAAAGCGAAACCGCCCATCGGGGGCGCACCAAACTTGAGGGCCTCCATGAGGAAGCCGAACTGCGACTCGGCGCGCTCCTCGGTAAAGCCCAGGAGCTTGAGCATGGACATCTGCATCTCGGCGTTGTGGATACGCATACCGCCGCCGCCAGCCTCAAAGCCGTCCATGACAAAGTCGTAAGTGCAGGAACCGGCTGCCAACGGGTCGGCCTCGATCCTGGCGATGTCGGTCTCGGTCGGCAGGGTGAAGGGCTGGTGCTCGGCAGCGTAAGCCTTGCGGTCCTCATCCCAGTGGAACAGCGGGAAGTTGACGACCCACAGGAAGTCGTGGCCCTCGCGCTTGATCTCGAGTGCGTTGGCCATGTGGGAACGCATGCCGCCCAGGATCTCGTCAGAGAGCAGGCGCGGACCGGCGGCGAACATCACGAGGTCGCCGGGCTCGACGTCCATGCGCTCGCGCAGAGCCGCCATCTCCTCGTCCGAGAAGAACTTGACGATGGGGCTGTTGATGGAGCCGTCCTCGCGGAAGGCGATCCAGGCCAGACCCTTGGCGCCAAACGTGGAGGCCACGCCGGCGAGCTTATCGATCTTGGCACGTGCCCAGGCACCGGCGCCCTTGGCGTTGATGGCCTTGACGACAGAGCCCTCCTCGTTTGCGGCAGTCGCAAAGACCTTGAACTTGGAGTTGGCAAAGATGTCGGTCAGGTCGACCAGGTGCATGCCATAGCGGGTATCGGGCTTGTCGGAGCCATAGGTGTCCATGGCCTCCCAGTAGTTCATGCGACGCAGCGGCGTGGGCATCTCGACGCCCATGCGGCCGAAGGCATCGGCCAGGACTTCTTCGAGCGCGCTCATGACGTCGTTCTGGTCCACGAAGGACATCTCGATATCGACCTGGGTGAACTCGGGCTGACGGTCGGCGCGCAGGTCCTCGTCGCGGAAGCACTTGGCAACCTGGTAGTAGCGCTCGACGCCACCGACCATGAGCAGCTGCTTCAGGAGCTGCGGGGACTGCGGCAGGGCGTAGAAGTTACCCGGCTGGATGCGGCTGGGGACGATGAAGTCGCGGGCGCCCTCGGGCGTGGACTTGAACAGGGAGGGCGTCTCGACCTCCATGAACTCACGGTTGTGCAGCGCCTCGCGAATGGCAAAGGTGAAGTCGGAGCGCAGCTTGAGGTTGGCCATCATCTCGGGACGACGGAGGTCCAGATAGCGATAGCGCAGGCGGGTGTCCTCACTGGTCTCGATGCCGTCCTCGATCTGGAACGGCGGGGTAACGGACGTATTGAGTACCTCGGCGTGGTCGGTCAGGACCTCGATTTCGCCGGTCGCGAGTTTGGTGTTGGTGGTCTCCTCGCCACGGGCGCGCACGACGCCGTGAATCTTGATGGGCCACTCGGGACGCATGGTCTCGGCGATCTTAAAGGCATCGCCGTCGGAGTGCTCGGGGTCGAAGGTGAGCTGCGTGATGCCCTCGCGGTCGCGAAGGTCACAGAAGATAAGGCCGCCGTGGTCGCGGCGACGGCTCACCCAACCGGTGAGGGTGACCTCTTCGCCCACGTTCTCGAAGCGAAGCTCGCCGCAGGTACGGGTGTGCATGGAATGCTCATCGATGGGACGGGTCTGGCTCATACCAGTGATCCTCCTTTATGGATCTGTGCCGCCCCGTGTCGTTCCGGGCGGCGTCGTACAGATTTGCCCAGCCTGCGTAAACCGCGCAGCCGGGCATGGCGTTCTATCTTATCGCACCCGCGTCGATGTGCCGCGAAAAAGTAGCTCTTGCCCAAAGACTTGACGGAGACGAAACATTTGACGCAGCCTGGCCGTCGCTCAGGCGCGCGGCGTGCGACAATGTGCCCCAATACAACTGCACTCGGAAAGGCCCGCCATGACTGCACGCCTCATCGTTATGGATATCGACTCCACGCTCATCAACCAGGAGGTCATCGACCTGTTGGGCGAGGAGGCCGGCGTGGGCGAGCAGGTAGCGCAGATCACCGAGCGCGCCATGCGCGGCGAGCTCGACTTTAAGCAGGCGCTCGAGGAACGCGTGGGGCTGCTTGCCGGCTTGGATGAGAGCGTATTCGAGCGCACCTTTGAGCGCGTGACGTTTACCCCCGGCGCGCTGGAGCTTGTGCGCTCGGCACACAGCAAGGGCTGGAAGGTCGGCGTGGTAAGCGGCGGCTTTCACGAGGTCGCCGACAAGATCGTGGCCGCCGCGGGCATCGACTTTTGCCTCGCTAACCGCCTGGAGGTCGTGGACGGCAAGCTCACCGGTAAGCTGGCGGCAGACATCGTGACCAAGGAGTCCAAGCTCATCCAGCTGCTGGATTGGGCGGTTGAGTGCGGTGTCGACATGGCCCACACCGTCGCGATCGGCGACGGCGCCAACGACATCCCCATGATTCAGGCCGCGGGCACGGGCATCGCGTTTTGCGCCAAGCCCAAGACGCGCGAGGCCGCCTCGTTTGCCATCGACGAGCGCAACCTGATGCTCGCCATGGACATCATCCTGCGTGACTAGCCGATCCGTCTAACAATTGAATCAGTCTGTCCTATAGTTTCCGAACAATTTTGTCTTAGTGTTCGGAAACATACCCTTTGAGTGCTAGACTTTGCGCCGTCGAAGGGAACATATATGGATAAGCGAGATCTTGAGCAATTGTTGAGCGATGTTGCCGGCGGAGCAGTCACCCCGGCTGTCGCCCTCACGCGCATGCAGACGGCTCCAACCGCCGATTTGGGCTTTGCGCAGCTCGATCTTTCGCGCGGGGTTCGCCAGGGAGCCGGCGAGGTTGTCTACGGTGCCGGTAAAACCGCCGAGCAGATTGCCGCCATTATCGAAGCACTGCGCGCTGCCGGCCAGGAGCGCATCCTGGTCACGCGCCTGGACGCCGAAAAAGCAGACCGCATCTCGGAGCTCCTCGGCAACTGCATCGACTTGGGATATGTCCCAGACACACAGCTTGCCCTCGTGGGCGGCAAGCCCTCCCCTACCGGCAACGGACGCATCGTCGTCGCCTGCGCCGGCACGAGCGACCTGCCCGTCGCCGAGGAAGCCGCGTTGACGGCCGAGTTCTACGGCAACGAGGTCGACCGCCTCTACGACGTAGGTGTCGCCGGCCTGCACCGCCTGCTCGCACATGCCGAGGAGCTTGCCCAGGCTCAGGTGGTCATCGCCATTGCCGGCATGGAAGGCGCGCTGGCGAGCGTTATCGGCGGCCTGGTGAGCTGTCCGGTCATCGCCGTTCCCACCAGCGTGGGATACGGCGCGAGTTTTGGTGGCGTAGCCGCGCTACTCGCCATGCTCAACTCCTGCGCCAGCGGCGTTTCGGTCGTCAATATCGACAACGGCTTTGGTGCCGCCTACCAGGCAAGTCTTATCAATCATCTGGGCGCCGGCACATCCCGCGCCCGTTAAGGAGCATTCCATGTCCAACCATCAGCACACGCTTATCATCGACGGCACCTCGGGCATCAGCGGCGATATGACCGTCGCGGCCCTGCTCGACCTGGGCGCCAGCGAGGAACACCTGCGCGAACAGCTCGCCACGCTGCCGGTCGACGGCTTTACGATCGCCGTCACGCGTGCAAACAAGCATGGCATCGACGCCTGCGACTTTGACGTCCAGCTTGCAGAGGAGCTCGAGAACCACGATCACGATATGGCCTGGCTCTACGGCAACGAAGCAACCACCGAGCACACGCACGAGCATGAGCACCACCATCATGACCATGGCGAGCACGAACACGAGCACTGCCACGAGCATGGCCATGAGGCCCACGGCCACGGCCACGGCCACGAGGACCATCATCACGCCCACCACCATCACCACCGTTCTTTGGCTGACGTCACCGCCATCATCGACGGCTCACAGCTAAGCGATGGTGCCAAGCGTCGTGCCCTCGCCATTTTTTCCGTACTTGCTGATGCCGAGGCCAAGGCTCACGGCAAAACGCCCGACACCGTCCTGTTTCACGAGGTGGGCGCCGTCGACTCCATCGTCGACGTCTGCTCTGTCGCCATCTGCCTCGATGACCTGGGCATCGAAGATATTGTCGTCGAGTCGCTCTCCGAGGGCCACGGCACCATCCGCTGTGCCCACGGCCTCATGCCCATTCCCGTCCCCGCTGTCGTCAACCTATGTCAGGCAGGCAATATCGCCCTCACACCCGCACCGGTCGCCGGCGAGCTCGTGACGCCGACGGGCGCCGCCATCGTCACCGCGCTGCGCACGTCCGATCAACTGCCCTCACGCTACCGCATCGAAGCCGTCGGCTACGGCGCCGGCAAACGCCCCTACGAGGGTTGCTCCGGCACGCTCCGCTGCCTGCTCGTTCACGCGGACGCATAGCCATGGATGCCCGCAAGGCAAAAAGCCGTGCCGCCATCGTTGCGGCGTTCTCCGAGCTCCTGTGCGAGGAAGATTACGGCAAGATCACCGTCGGCGACATCATCGATCGCGCCCACGTAGGTCGGGCCACGTTCTACGGCCTCTTCAAAAGCAAAGATGACCTGCTCGCTGAACTCGTGCGCGATATCTGCACCCATGCCCTCGACAATGACGGTACGCCCCTCGATGACCCACTCGTACAGGTCGAGCATATCCTCAACAACCTCTGGAATCGTCGGCAGGGTGTACGGGCACTGGTAGCCGGCGCCGGCTCACGCGTCTTCGCCGACTGCCTACGCAAGACCATCATGTCACGAGCAGCCGAAACCGTGCCCGTCGACCCCTCAGGCCCCGCCGGCACCATGGACCGCAGCTTCCTACTACACCACATAGCCTCAAGCTTCGTAGCCACCGTCCAATGGTGGGCCTGGCACAACTTCCAAGCAGATAAGGCCGATGTGGCAAAAGATTACCTATCAGCCATAAAACCCCTCTTCAACTAAGTAAGTAAGCCTCTCATCCCAAAGCACCGCCCCACCCCAAGGCGCCACGCATCCCAAAGTGTCACTCGCACCTCAAAGCGCCTAACAACAAAGTGCCCACCACATCCAAATTCAGATATATATGTTGGTTGCTTGTTCGAACGCAACTGGATTCCCGCAGGGTCCGGCATAGGTTAACTTTCCGCCGCACTCCGCAGGACGCAAGAAGCTCCCGCCGCACGAAGTGCGCAGCGGGAGCTTCTTGCATGTCCGAGGACGCGGCGGAAAGTTAACCTATGCCGGACCCGGGCGTTATATCAATTGTCTTGGACTAGAACATGCCCAAGAAACCGTGCACAAACAGCGCGGCCAGAGCGGCACCGGCAAACGGAGCGATGCCAGGAACGAGCAGGCCGTACTTCCAGTTATTGTCAGCCTTGTTCTTGATCGGCAGCACCTGATAGGCCATGCGAGGACCAAGGTCACGAGCCTGGTTCATGGCGAAGCCGGTGATGCCGCCCATGCCCATGCCAACAGCCCAAACGATCAGACCGACGCAGATAGCGAGCATCAGAACGTTCTCGCCAGCACGGTTAGCAGCAGCAAGGATGGCGCTGATGAACACAAAGGTGCAGATAGCCTCGCAGAAGAAGTTACGGGCATAGTTCGTACCCTCGGTGGTGGGGTTGGTCGAGAAGATGTTGCGCTGGGCAATGGGATCGACGACACCATCGGAAGCCTTGAACTCATCGGCATACATAAGCCAAGCGATTACGGCACCCACAAAGCCGCCGAGCATATCGGCAATCATGAAGGGGATGCAGCTGCTCCACGGCACCAGGCCGACGATGCACTGGGCAAGCACCATGGCGGGGTTCATGCACACGGCACCGCCAAAGACAAACAGGCAGACCGAGATGCCAAAAGACCAAGTGGTGATGGCAAACATATGGCCGGAGCCCTGATACTTGGTGCCCTTGAGCACGGTATCGCAGTGCACGCCCACGCCAAAGATGATCATGAGGGCCGTTGCGCCGAATTCGCAGAGGAGTTTGGTAAGCATAAAACCTTATCTTTCTTGTCGGTTATAAACGATTCGTTTGGGCCACGCACTAGTGCTGCGCGACGACAACGCCCAGGCCATCGGGAATGACGGCAACCTTGGCATCGGCACCCTTCATTTCAAAGGCGAGCTTGAGCGCCTCCTCGAGGGTGTTGACCGGCGTCATGTGCATATCCTTGATCATCTGGTGATCGCACAGGTCGGTGACCATGATCACAGGGTGATGTGCCAGGATGCGGGCGAAAATCTGGCTCGTCCACTGGTCGGGCAGGGTCTCGTCCTTGGGACGATCGATGCAGGCGCGCTCAAACTCTGCCGGATCGTTGTCGGCGATGTTGTGATAGAAGCCCTCGCCACCGTGACCGTCGGCGCAACCGGCAACGTCGATAATCACGCCGCCTTCGGGAAGCGTGGCCTCGGCAGAGCACATGCCCTTTACAGCCTGGTAGATGTTCTGGTCGAGCGGGTAGCCGCCGTTGGTGGTGATGGCAATCTCGCACTCGACGGGCTCAACGCCGGCAAGGCTCTTCACGAACTCGCAGCCAGCTTCGTGCGCCTTGTGGATGTCGCCGGCAAAGGAGCCGATGACCTCGTGCTTGCCGTTGAGCACCACGTTAAGCACAAAGGCGAGGTGGGCCATCTCGGCAGCGGCGAACATGTCCTCGCTCACGTGGTTGTGGCACAGGTTGCCGGCACGCGAGTGGGAATCATTCACAAACTGACCGTTGTGGTTGTACATGATGGTCTTGTAGCTGGCGATGCCGGGCAGGACGGACTTGCGGCTGCCGGAGAAACCGGCAAAGAAGTGCGGCTCAATGAAACCCTCGGCAAGCAGCAAGTCGCATTCGGCGGCAATCTTGTTGATGATGCACTCGCCGCCAGAAGGCAGGGTGCCGATCTTTTTCATCATGCTGTCGTCAGTCGCGACGTGCATAACGATTTCCTCGTTGGCAACAATTTCCTCGCCGTACTTGTTGACGAGCTCCTCGTGCGTCGACGGACGATGCATACCCGTAGCAACCAAAATACGCACGCGAGCCTCGGGCGCAGCGGAATGGATGTGATGCAGCAGAATAGGCATCGTCACACGCGAGGGAACGGGGCGCGTATGGTCGGAGCTAATGATGACAATATCCTTCTTGCCAGCACAAAGCTCCTCGAGCGAAGGCGAGCCATAAGGGTTGGCAAGCGATTCCTCTACCAGCTCTTCCTGCGATTTTGTGGTCTTAAACTCGTTTTGATGACCTTCCATCACACCCGCGAAGTTCTTATCCTCGAGCTCCAGATGCAACGTCTTGTGGTCAAACGGCAGTTCACATTCAAACAATGACGAGCGCCCTCTTCCTTTCAACTGACACACTAGATAAACCGTTGGAAGGATACGCCGCTCACCGAAAAACACCACCGTCCACCGACTCATTAACACAACGTTCATATTTGACCCACAACAAAACGGCCGCGACCCCAAACGGGACCGCGGCCGCAACAGTCGTAAGGCGAGAAGCGCGCCATCTTTCCCCAGCCAGTAATCCGCCGAAGACCGGACATCGCAGGGCCCGCCATTAGTTTACTTTTAGGCACACTCCGCAGGACGCAAGAAGCCCTCGCCGCACTCCACATTAGGCGCGAAGCGCACTTTATTTTCATCAGCTTTAATCCCTGAAGACCGAGGACGAAGGGACCCGACGGGTTTCCCTCTGAATGCATTCCGCAGCACGAAGCCCCCTTATCCGCAGCTCCGAAGGAGTAGGATAAGGGGGCTTCAAGTGCGAGGACGCATTCAGAGGGAAACCCATCGGGTCCCGGTGAGAGCTACAGGGCTATCGATTACCCCGTGTTCTGCAGTCCTGCCGAGACACCGGTCACAGTCGAAAGAATCAGGCTCATGTACTCGGCCTTCTTCTCCTCGGCCATCTCGTCCTGGTTCATACGCACCTCGCGAAGGGCGCGGACCTGGGCGATGGACAGGGCGTCGACGTAGGGGTTACGCACGCGAACGGCGCAGCCGAGCACGCGGCGGCGCTGCAGCGGCCACTCGTCACCGACGATAGCAAGGACCCACTTACGCGTGAGCTGCATCTCGGTGAAGACCTTCTCGGACAGATCCTGCCGATCGCCCAGGTGCAGATACATCTTGGCGATGCGCTGATCGGTCTTAGCGATCGACATCTCGATGTTGTCGATAAAGGTGCGGAAGAACGGCCACTCCTGGTAGGCAGCCTTAAGCTGGTCAAGGTCGCCCAACTGCTCGCAGGCGGTGCCCAGGCCGTACCAAGCGGCCAGATTGATGCGCGCCTGGCTCCAGCTGAAGATCCACGGAATGGTACGCAGGTCGTCGAGCGACTTGGCGCCCAGGCCGCGCTTGGCGGGACGCGAGCCGATCGGCAGCAAGCCGACCTCGGTCAGCGGCGTCACGGTCGAGAACCACGGTGTAAAGTCCTCGGTGTTCAGCAGGTCCAGATAGCGCTCGTGGCTTGCGGCGTTGAGCTTCTCGGCCATATCCCAGAACTTCTGCGTGGTCTCGGTGTTGGTCTTCTCGACACTCGGGGCCGACTGCAAAAGCGTTGCGGCGGCAACGGACTCAACATGGCGCTGAGCCAGCGTGCGGTTGCCGTAACGGGCAAAGATGACCTCGCCCTGCTCGGTGAGCTTAAAGAAGCAGTTGACCGAACCCTTGGGCTGCGCCAGCACGGCCTTGTTGGCCGGGCCGCCGCCACGGCCCACGGCACCGCCGCGACCGTGCATGAGCACCAGATCGATATCGTTCTTCTCGGCCCACTTGGCGATGCGCTCCTGTGCGGAGTGCAGCGCGAGCATGGCCGTGGTAGGACCGGCGTCCTTGGAGGAGTCGGAGTAGCCCAGCATGACCTCCATGCGACGGTTGGTCTGGGCAAGGCGCTTTTGCACCACGGGCAGCGTGAGCATCTGGTCGAGCACGTCAACGCAGCCCTCGAGGTCCTCGAGCTGCTCGAACAGCGGGATCACGTCGAGCTCGGGGACATCTTCCTCGTGTGCGAAGGACAGGTGGGCCAGCTCGAAGACGTCGGCCACATGCTGGGCGCTCTTGGTGAACGAGATGATGTAGCGGTGCGCCATCTTCTTGCCGTAGCGCTTTTGGATGGAACCGATGGCGCGGAAGGTATCGATGACCTCGCGCGTCATGGGCTGCAGATCGCCATGGATACCGTTCTCGTGGATATCCTTGAGGGCGCGGGCGTGCACCACGGAGTGCTGACGGAACTCCATCTCGACCATGTGGAAGCCGAAGGACTCAACCTGCCAGATGATGGTCTGGACCGGGCCGTAGGCAGCACGGACGGCACCGCAGGCAGCCAGCGAGCGCTGGACGACGCGCAAGTCCTCCAGGAACTCATCGGCGCTGTGGTACATGGTGTCGGTGATGCGGCGCACGGTGGCGTTCAGGCGGTCGGCCATGACGAGCATGACGGCGCGATGCGGCTCGTGCTCGGAGATCAGTTCGGCGCGGGCCGTGTACCGAGGGCTCATCTCGACCTGATGGTTCCACAGGTTAATGAGCTCGGCAGAAGGCTTGCTGTAGGTGGCCTCGAGCGTGAGGTTGCGGCCGATGCGGCGGCACTTGTCCTCGAGCTTGAGCACCATGTGCGTAAAGTACTTGGCGGCGACCTCACGGCTCACCTTGGCGGTGACGTTGGGGTTACCGTCGCGGTCGGAACCGATCCAGCTGCCGGGATGGAAGAACGCGGGGCACAGCGGCGGCACAGTACCGGCCTTGTCGCCCAGCACCCAATCGTCAAAACGACGATAGATAACGGGGATAACGTCGAACAGCGTGTTATCGAAGATGTCGATGATGGTATCGGCTTCCTCGACCGGCGCGGGCTTCTTGAGCGCGATGGGGCTCGTACGCACCAGGGCGTCGATCTCCTGCAGCATATGGCGCTCGTTCTCCACCAGGTCGGAGCCGCCCAGACGCGGACGCTCCTCCAGCAGGTTGGAGATACGGCGGATCTTGCCCTCGACGGCCTTACGACGGGCCTCGGTGGGATGTGCGGTAAAGACAGGGTGGAACTCGAGCTTGTCGAGCAGCTCGTTAGCACCCTCGACACCCATCTCGTCTACCAGCTGGTGATAGGCAACGGTGAGCTCGTTGGCGGGATCGACCTCGGTATCGGTCGACGCACCGGCCTCGCGCTCGCGCAGCTGCGCCACGCGGTAATTCTCCTCCGACAGGTTTGCCAGGTGGAAGAAGCTCGTAAAGGCGCGGACGATAACCTGCTGCTTATCGAGCGGCAGGCTGTCGATCAAATCGACGACCTCACGGAATGCCACGGCGGTGGACTCATCGGCAGTAGGCACGCCCTGCTCGTCGACGGCCTCGTCGGCAGCACGGCTGCCGGGGTTACCGGCATTGGCCACAATCTCGGCCGACAGAATCTTGTCGAACAGGCCTGCGATCTCGGGATCATACTCGCTAAGCACACGACGCTCCAGGCGCAGGAACAGCGCCAGATCATCGCGCAGCTCCTCGGGGATCTCGATCTCGGCGAGACGCTCCCTGGACTCGGCATTCGAGCCGATTCGGTTAACGAGGTGGTTGACCACGGCAGCGACGCGCGCCGCGGCTTCGGGTACAGACTGGTTGCTTAGGTTCTCAGCCACGTTTCCTCCCATTCCTCCTTCTATGCACGTAACATGCGGTATTCATTATAGGCACTTGCCAAAAACTTTCGACGCTGATTGCGCTTTACCACACAAAAGTATTTTCTGCATTGCAAGGCTTTTTGCCCCAAATGGTCGTATTTCTCGGTGGGCGGCATATGCAAACGGGGGCATTCCGCATAAATGCGAAACACCCCCGTAACAATCGCCCGCAATGAGCTGAACTTTTTAGTGAGTCCACAGCTCAAAAATCATGCGCTACAGGCGCTCGCGAACCGCCTCGACCACGTTGGCCAGATCGACGAGGACCTCGTCATGGCTCTGCATGTCGCGTACCTTGACCTTGCCGGCGGCGAGCTCGTCGCCGCCCAGGACTAGGATGAGCTTAGCGCCCACCTTGTCGGCCTGCTTAAACTGAGCCTTGAGCGAACGCCCCTGGTAGTCGGCCTCGGTCACGATACCTGCAGCGCGAAGCTCCTGCGTAATGGCAAAGACGTTCTGGCGCAACTCCTTGCCGGCGTTGGCGACGTAGACACACGGGGTCTCATCGGCGCCCAGGTCACTGCCAAAAGCCTGCAGGGCCAGCAGGGCGCGCTCGAAACCGACGGCGAAGCCGACGCCGGCCGTAGGCTTGCCGCCTTCGAGCTCGACCAGGCCGTCGTAGCGACCGCCGCCACCGATGGAGCCGACACCGGCGCCGGGGGCCTCGACCTCAAAAACGGTGCGGGTGTAGTAGTCCAGGCCGCGCACCAGGGTGGGATCCTCGACATACTCGATGCCGGCGGCATCCAAATAGCGCTTGACCTGCTCGTAGTGCTCGCGGCACTCGTCGCACAGGTTATCGCCCATCAGCGGGGCCTCGGCCATGATCTCGCGGCAGTGGTCGTTCTTGCAGTCGAAGGCGCGCAGCGGGTTAAGTTCGGCGCGCTCGCGGCACTCGTCGCACATCTCGTCGGCGTGATCGAGAATGAACTGCTTGACCTGCTCGCGATAGGCCGGACGGCACTGGGCATCGCCCATCGAGTTAATGAGCAGATGAAGCTTGGAAAGATCGAAGCCCAGGCGCTTGTAGAACTCCATGAGCATGATGATGCACTCGGCGTCTGCCGCCGGATCGGGAGCACCGAGCCACTCGATGCCCACCTGGTGGAACTGACGCAGACGACCCTTCTGGGGACGCTCGCCGCGGAACATGGCCTCGGCATAGTAGGCCTTAAACGGCGTGGAGCCCTGAGGCACCAGGTTGTTCTCCACGACGGCGCGCACCACACCGGCCGTGCCCTCGGGGCGAAGCGCCAGGCGCTGCTTGGGCTTGAGCTTGGTATCGGTACCCTCGGTAAAGACGCGCTCAAGGTTGGCGCCGCTAAACACGCGGAACATCTCCTTGCGAACGACGTCGGTCGACTGGCCGATACCGTGGACAAACACGTCCACTTGCTCGATCGCGGGCGTCTCGATGGGCTTAAAGCCAAACGGCTCGAATACGCCGGCAGCGATCTGCTGCATCTTTTGCCAGGTGCGCATCTCGGCGCCGATAAGGTCGCGGGTTCCCTCCGCCTTCTGTGCCTGCATGGGCAAACACCTTTCTTTTGTATCGCGTCATAGGTAGTGGTCATTATACGGCACAAACACAAACCGCGGCGGCGCATCTGACCGAACGAGGGTATGGGGGCTCGTTCGGCCAGATGCGCCGCCGCGGCAGCTGATTCGCTTTCCTCCGTCCCCTTCGAATCACATGATCCGTTGGGGACGGAGGAAAACGGATCATTTCGTGGGCCCGTGGCCGCCTAGGAAACCGAATGACGGTACGAGCATCCATTCGGCTTCCTAGGCGGCCACGGACAGAGCGGGGCGAACAGCAAAGAGCGACGGACGTCTACTCCCCCGCCACGCTTGCGCGCAACTTGGCGGCGATGGGCTCAGACGCCAGCAAGAACGCCAGCATGACCACAGAGCACGCCAGGCACACAATCCAGGTGCTCACAAAGGAGCCCGTGGCATCGAACAGCACGCCCGAGACAATGGCACCCACGGTGCCGCCGACCATCTCGAGCGAGGTAATGGTGCCCGTGACTTTGCCCAGGTCGGCCATTCCAAACTGCTTGGATGCGGCGATAGTGGGCGTGATGGTGCCCATGCACGTTCCGACACCAAAGCTCACGGCAGCCACGATGGGACCAAGATCGGTCGCGGGAAAGCACAGGGCAACGCAAGCGATAATGCACGCAACGGATCCCAGCACGTTGCCAAAGCGCAGGCCAAAGCGATCGTAGATCGCGCCGAGCGAAATCTTGGCGATAACGACAGTGACCATGTAGGCCGAAAGCACAGTGCCCGCCCACATGGGGTCGTGACCGCCCGTGACGATCTTGGCGCCGTTGACGGTAACGCTCGTCATGTTGGTGACCTGGTTGGGCAAGATGGCGCCGTTAACGAGGCCCATAAAGAGGAAGGCGACGACAAGCAGCCAAAACGCCGGGCTCTTCTTGATGCGAGACCAGCCAACGTTAACCTCGGGCGCCGTGTGCTCGTCCTTGTCGCCGGCCGTCGAGACGGACGGATCGCCCGGGTTCTCGCCGAGCGGCTTGAGGCCGATCTCGGAAGGCTTGGTGCGGAAGGAATAGGCCGTGATGGGCAGCGCCGCCACCATGCAGATAGCCGCGAGCACCAGGAAGGCGGAACGCCAGCCAACGCTCACGATGAGCGAGCTCACGATGGGAGACAGAATGGCCCCGCCAAAGCCCGAGCCCGAAAGCGCGATGGAGATGGCAAGGCCTCGCTTGGCCGTAAACCAGTTGGCGGTCACAAGGCTAATGAGCAGGCGGGTCGAGGCGACGGCAAAGCAGCCCGAGACGGCAAAGAGCACGTAGACCTGCCACAGCTCACCGACAAAGCTCATGCCGGCAAGAACGGCAGAGGTGGCGATAACAGTGAGGGAACCCAAAACGCGACCGCTCACTTTATCGGCCACATGACCGATCACAAGTGAGCCGATAACGCTCACCACGGTGGAGATGGCGTTGGAGATGTTGTACTGTGCAAGAGAAATGCCCAAGTCGCTGACGATGAGCGGCTGGAACAGGCTCATGCAGTTAACGAAAATCGTGTAGCACGTGGCCATGACGACAAAGCCGGAGGCCACGACGAGCCAACCGGGGAAGAATTTATGCTGCCGGGACATACTGCTCCTTTTAAACAAACGAATAGCCTGCGCCGGGCGCCGGTAGTGCCCAAGATTGCCTTGAAAGACAAGGGCATAGGCCTTATGGCCATGCCCGCAGGCTTGAAAGGCAAGGTTGGGTGCTACCGGTGGTCGGCGATATAGCCCAAAGCGACTGCCGCATAAGCCGCGGCGCCGAGCGGCAGCTCGGCATCGCTAAAGCGTGCCTTGGGATGGTGTTGGGCAAAGTGCTCGTCCGTATCGGTTACAGCGGCGCCGATCGTAAAGTACGCGCTCGGGATCTCGCTCGAGATAAGCGCAAAGTCCTCGCTCGCCATGGCGTGGAACAGCGGCAGGAAGGTGGCCTTGGGCAGCGTCGCACCCACATAGCCAAGCGAAGCCTGGGTCATATCGTCATCGAGTACCAGCGGCGGAACATCCGAGAGCGTCTCGATAGTCGCCGGCGTACGATAGGTCGTGGCAACGCCGTTGACGACCTCCGCGATGCGGGTCTTGAGGTGCTCCATGAGCTCGATGTCGAATCCGCGCAGCGTACCTTCGAGCACACAAGTGTCGGGGATGACATTTGCGGCCTGACCACCGGCGAACTTGCCAACGGTAAGTGCGACCTCCTTGGCCGCCGGCACTTCACGAGCGATAAGCTCCTGAAGCGCCAGGTGCACATGGACGCCGGCCGTGATGGGGTCGATGCAGATCTCGGGACTCGAGCCATGGCCGCCCTTGCCCTGCAGCATGATGCGGAAACCGTACACGCCCGAAAGCGCCGGGCTCCCATAGAGCACCAGGCCGAGCGGCGATTGGCTGTTAACATGCATGGCAAAAGCCGCCTGAGGACGCGGGTTCTCGAGCAAGCCGTCGGCGATGGCAGCGCGTGCCCCCTCAAAGGTCTCCTCGCCCGGCTGGAACAGCAGTTTGACGGTAGCGTTGGCGTCGACAAACTCGGCCTCGCGGGCCTTGAGCAGGCGCGCCGCACCAAGCAGCGCCGTCGCATGCATATCGTGACCGCAAGCATGCATGCAGCCATTGGTGGATGCAAAGGGCTCGCCGGATTCCTCGGCAACGGGCAGGGCATCCATGTCGCCGCGGAGCATGATGACCGTACCGGCCTGCTTGTCCGCGCACGTACCGTTACCCCGAGCAGCAGCTGCCGCGCCGGCACCGATAAGGCCAACGACACAGGAGCCGTCAACAAGCACGGCATAGGGAATATCCATCTCGTCCAGACGCGCCTGGATAAAGGCGGACGTCTGTGGAAGGTTGTTACCGAGCTCAGGCGTTTGATGGAGATCATGGCGCCATGCGGCAAGCTCGTTGCCAAACGCCTGAGCTTCTGTGACCAGGCCATTGCCGATAGCGGCCTGCGCCGTCGCGGTGGCCTTGGGCGCTGATTGCGGTTGAAGATCGGACAGTGCTGGTGCCATAGATGCCCTCCAGTAACGTTTTTGCAGCGAGCACTTTGATAACGTAAAGTGCAAGGTACAACTTTAAGGGCGGCGCATAAAAAAATGCCGCCCTGGGAGGCGGCGCAACAAGTTGTTTACAATTGCGGGCGCGGCTTTTTGCGCAAAAAATCGAAGTGAGTCTCGCTCAAGATAATCGACAGGAAGATAAGCACGAAGCCGACAAGCAGGCGCGAGGTGAGCGCCTCCCCCATCAGCAGCACCGAGAACAGCACACCCGAAGGCGACTCCATCGAAAGGAGCAGCGAGCCCGTCGAGGCCGGAACATGCGCCAGGCCGACGTTTTGGATGAGCAGAGCCACGCATGTGCAGCCCACCGAGAGAAACGCCATCACACCGATAAAGTTCGGCGTCCACACGGACAGAGGCGCTTGGGTCTCGAATAACAGCGACGAGACCAGGCTCAGCACGCCGTTGCCCACAAACATCCAAAACGTGATAACGTTGATGTCCATTTTGCGACCGTACTTGGCGGTCACCGCCATCTGGATGGCGAAGAAGACCGCGCCTGCCAGCGTAATGACGTCACCGATGTTGAACTCGACGCTATCGAGCGCCACCAAGCCAATGCCCGCCAAGCACAGCAGTGCCGCTCCCAGGTTATAGCGGGTAAGTTTTTCGCCGCTCAGAAAATAGCTCGCGAACGGCACGAGGATGCAATACGTGCCCGTCAAAAAAGCATTCTTACCCGCCGTGGTCTGAGCCAGACCGACCGTCTGCAGGGCATAGGCTGCCCACATGAGCGCGCCCATGCTCAGACCAACAATCAGATTGCGAGCGTTAAGGTGGGCGGCAATACGCTTGCGAAAGATAACAAGCATGACCAGCGCTGCGGGAAGAAAACGAATATAGAGCAGCTCGAACACCGGAATGGTGTCGAGTGCGTCCTTCATAGTGGTAAAGGAGTAGCCCCAGATGACCGCCACCGAAAGGAGCAGAACCTTCCAGAACAGCGGCGAGCGAGCGCCGGCGCCGCGAAAGGTGCCGCCCGCGCCCAAATCCTCACGGGCTACAGGGCTATCGGGCATATTCTCGATTTCATCAACGGAATTTTGGGCCATGGAACATCCTCACACTCAATCTGGGCGTGGTGTCCGCACGCGTATGGCTGCGTGCCGCCTCATGGTCAAATAAAAACGGGGCGCACCGGACCCCCGGCACGCCCCGCTACTGTAGCAACAACCAAGCAGCCCACGCAATTCACTACGCTAAAGCATCGGGTTGGAAGACCTCGATGTTCCGACGGCGTTTACGTGGCTGAACTAGATCAACTTAGTTGCCTCCAGCTTTTCGATAATCCAGTCGTTGGCTTTGATGACTGGGCGGCGGAAGACGACGCCCAGGGCCAGCGACGGAATCAGATAGCTCGCCAGAATGCCCAGCTCGACCCAGTACTCCATATGGTAGGCACCGGCCATGGCGGCGTGCATGGCGTTGATGCCGTGAGTAAACGGCAGGAACGGATAAATCGCCTGGAACACGGGGCCGGTCATCTCGATGGGGAACGTGCCGCCCGAACCGCCGACCTGCATGACCAACAGCACGACCGCGAGCGCCTTGCCGATATCACCAAACGACACCGTAAGCGTGTAGACGATATTGGAGAACACGAGACTCGCGACCCAGCCCGCCAGCACAAACTGCAGCGGGTTGTCGCACTGAATGCCAAAGAACAGAATGTCGCCCGCGCACACGAGCGTTGCCTGCAGCAGAGCCAAACCGCCAAAGAACAGGTAACGGCCCAGATAGATCTCGTGCAGGCGTACGGGGATGAGCTCATTGATAAGCTCATCGTCAACCGAGACCTTCATCATGGCTGCCAGTACGATCGAGCCGACCCAGAGCGACAGAATCGTGTAGAACGGTGCCATGGCCGAACCGTAGTTGCGGATCGGATAGACCGGCTTGCGGTCGAGCGCGACGGGGCCGGAAAGCGACACGGCCAGACCCTCGGGATCATTGCCGATCATCGTCTTGATCGTAGCGAGGTCATCCGACATCAAGGCGCCGTCGAGCTCGTCCTTAAACGCGCTGATCTTGTCCGACGCCTCGCCCAGCTGATCGGAAGCCTTGTTGACCAGCTTTGCAGCCTTGGAGAGGCCCTTTGCCAGCGAACCGGAAGCAGCGGTCAGGCCGTCTACGGCGCTATCCAGGTCGCCCGAGATGCCATCAAGCGAGTCCAAAACGCCCGAAATAGTCTTCTTGAGTTCTTTGGC
Organism: uncultured Collinsella sp.; assembly: GCA_902478945.1. Classification (GTDB taxonomy): domain Bacteria; phylum Actinomycetota; class Coriobacteriia; order Coriobacteriales; family Coriobacteriaceae; genus Collinsella. The sequence continues at coordinate 15,219 of CABSMX010000003.1, read as the reverse complement.
CTTGACCGAAAACGTAGAGTCGTAGTCAATCTTGGCGCCCGAGATACCAGCCTTGGCATCCGCGATTGCCTGATCGACCTCGGCACGCGATTTGTTAACCTCTGCCATACTCTTCTTGAGCGACGTCGCGATATTCGTCAGCTCATTGGCATTGTTGCGGTACTCCGTCGCGGTTTTATCAAGCTCGGCAGCCGCGTCCTCAAGCCCTGCCTTGAGCTTATCGTTACTCACCTGGCTAGCAAGACTGCGGAGCTTATCGGCCGTGGCATCAATCTCGTCGGCACGCGTATTGAGTGACGCTGCGCCATCGTTGAGCTGAGACACCGTAAGATCGACATGCTGGTTTGCAGCGTCGAATGCCTTTGCGAGCTCGGTAGAAACGTTATCGAACGAACCCGCGCTCCCATCAATAGCAGCATCGATCGCATCGCTGGCAGACTTGAGCGCCTGCTCGGAATCGGCAATACCGCTCTCGGCATGCTGCATGAGCTGCTTCACCGACTCCTCGGTCGATCCGGACTGCTTGAGCATACCGCCCGCCGACGTCAGCGAATCGGACGTGGAGCTCAAAATGCCCGCAAGCGACGTTGCGCTGGCCTGAACGTCTCGCAGGTCCTCAATCGAATCGCCAAGCGTCGAGGACAGATTGGCGATAAAGTTGCTGACCTGGTCGGTGCTCATGTAATCGAGCAGGCTGGACACCGTCTTAAGACCGATGCTCGTAATGGTCTCGGTAAAAGTTTCGTTAACCTGGCTCTGAACGGCGCTCGAACCCTTCTCGGTCACGATCTGCGCGATGGCGTTGGCCTTCTGGTTCTCGTAAAACTCGATATCGGCGTGTTTCACGTCGGTCGAGAAAAGCGTCATCATGTCGGAGCTAAACGTTTTGGGGATAACGACGGCAGCATAGTACGCGCCCGACTTAACGCCCTCGATAGCCTTTTCGCGATCGTTAAGCACAACCCAATCGAAGCTCTCGTTGCCGCGTAGGGTGGCGGTCACGTTTTCGCCCACGTTAACCTCGACGGGGATCAAATCGCTCTCGTAACCCTCATCGGTGTTGACCACGGCGATCTTAAGATTGCCGGTGTTGCCGTACGGATCCCAGCTGCCGGCGATGTTAAACCACGCGTACAGACACGGTACGATAATGAGGCCCATCACGACAACCAAGCCAATCACGGAGCGAGACACGTTTTGGACATCGCGCTTAAACAGATGCAGGATGTTCTTCATTTATGCCTCACCTCCTTTGGAGTGCTTGCCAAGCGCGGTGGTATCTCCATCATTTGTGGCTGTGCTGTCGCTGCCCTGAGATTTATGGTGCGAGCCGATATGCGGCAAGCGGCCCGTGGATTGATCGCCGCCCTTGGCACCACGCTCGCTGGCGTTGAGGCCAAACATGTGGCGGGCGGCAGGAATGGCGGCCGTGTGTTCGCGCATCTCGCGACGCAGGTCCTCATCCGAAAGCGCCGAGATGCGCATCTGGGTATTGAGGCTCGCGCGGATATATTCGATATTGATAAGCCAGCCGCAGATGGCAATAACCGAGATAATCCAAATGACAAGCAGGATGATCTTGCCGTTATTGTCGATATCGAGAACCGTCGACAGGACAAAGAGCAGGACCTGAACGCCCACCACGGCGGCAAAACCGCCCTTGATGTAGTACGGGTAGCGATGTTCAAAGGCGACCGCATGATCGAGCAGTTCGCGACGGTACGAATCGGAATCGAGCATGACACGCATGGCCGTGCGCAGCGAGTAGCGCTGGCGCGGCAGGTCGTTGGACTCGCAAATCATCATACCGGTCGTGGAAAGCTGTTTATCAAAGAGCAGGTTAAGGTTGAGCAGCAGCGGACGCAGCTGCAGGCCGATAAAGAGCGCCACGATCAAGAACACGCCCAGAATGCACAGGTTAAACAGGTAGTTGAACGAATACATGCCGCCGACCGTCTCGCGCAGCAGATTGATGCCGTAGGTAAAGGGCAGCAGCGGGTGCAGCCACTGGAAGAAGCCGGGCATCATCTCGATGGGGTACATGCCCGACGAACCCGGGATCTGCACGATGACGAGAATGACGCCGATAGCCTTGCCGATATGCTTAAACGTGGTGGACAGCGCATAGATGATATTGACGTAGGTGAACGAAATGGCGATGCCGCCCAGCACGAACAGCAGCGGGCTGACGCACTGCACGCCAATCACCAGATCGCCTACCGTAACGATGATGGCCTGCAACGCGCCCAGGATCACCAGGAGCAACCAGCGGCCAAAGTAGCCCTGACGCGCGGTAAAGCTGCCGATGCCTTCGCGGTCGACCTCGAGCTTGTAGATGGCGATAAGCACGTAGCCGCCCACCCAAAGCGCCAGGTTGGTATAGAACGGGGCAATGCCCGAGCCGAAGCTCTTAACCGGATAGATCGACTTGGACGCGAGCTCAACCGGAGATGCCATGAAGTCTGCGACGTCATTGACGTCGACGCCCATCAGGTCGGCCAGCTCGCCCATGGACTCGGAGGTCTGTAGCGCCGCGATGTCGTTGGCGGCGGTTGCGAGCTTGTCCTGGACCTTGGCAAGCGAGGAATCGGTCTGGGACAGTGTGGTCTTGGCCTGGCCGAGCGTAGCGTTAAGCTGCGAAAGCGTACCGCGCGCACTTGCAATCGTGGGCGTAAGGCCAGATACGATTCCCGTCAGATCACCCGAGACGGCGGCAAATGAATCAAGCGCGCTCGAGGCCTTCGACAGCGCGTTTTGACCCAGGTCCGTCTGGGCCTGGCCAAGGTTGGTCGCACCGGTCTGAATTGCGTTATTGATAGCGTCGCTGGCACCCGAGACAGCCGCGGCGTCATTCGCCATGGCGCTCGACTGCGCAGACAGACCGTCCTTGATGCTCTGAAGCTTTTCATTCTGCTCGCGGAGCAAATCGATGGTCGATACAATGCGCGCGTCAATTTCCTTGGAACCTGTCGACGTGTCATTGACGAGAATTTCCAAGTGCCCGATAACGGCCTTATTGTGGTCAATCGTCGCTTGGAGAGACTCGAGCGAGTTGTCGATGCGGGTGGTCGTAGATGTGACCGTGCCCGTCAGCTTGCCGATGGCAGCGTTCGCGGAGGCCGACGTCTTGGTGAGCGCAAGGCTGCCTTCCGAGAGCGCCTTGGAGAGCGAGGTGATGGAGTTACCCGCCGTGGTGCGAGCTTCACCCAGCAGGTCGTTGCCCTGAGAGATCGCCTGCGTCAGTGACGGCGCCTGACCCTGCATGCCGGCAAGTGCCGCATCAGCCGAGGCGATAGCGCCACTCGTCTTATCGATGGCGGCATTCATGTCGCCAATCGAATCGCGCACCTCGCCCAAGGTATCGGATGCCTCGGAGACAGAACTTGCCAACGAATCCTGAGTCTGGGTTGCCTTGTCCTTTAAATCGACTCCGGCATCCTTGGCAATACTGGCAACGGTCTCGCCCACCGTGGAGACAAATTCCGAGTTGATCTGCTTCTCGATGGTGCTTGCACCGGTGTCGGTAACCTTGGGTGCAATGGCGCTCTTCTTCTCATTGACGTAGTACGTAAGCTTGGGCTGATGGTAGTTGCCGTCGAGCATCGAAACCAGGTTATCCGAGAAGTTCTTGGGGATTACGATGGCCGCATAGTACTCACCGCTCTCGACGCCCTCCTTGGCATCGGACGCCGAATCGACGAAGGTCCAGCCCAGCTGATCGTTCTCCTTGAGCTGATCGACAACCTGATCGCCCGCGTTGAGCTCGCCCACCAAGTCGTTTTGGGTGCCCCGATCGTTGTTGGCGATGGCAATCTTGATACCCTGGGTATTTCCGTACGGATCCCAGTTGGCCACGATGTTGTACCAGGCATACAGCGAGGGAATAACGCACACGCCAAGGGTAACCACCAAGGCGACGGGGTTCACAAGCAGTCGCTTAATGTCGCGCTTAAATATCGCAAAGGACACCTTTGCATTGGATAGTTTGCTGCCGAGACTCACGCTTGGACCATCCATCCTGTCGTTAAATCGAATCGTACTATCGATAACCATTGTACGTAGGCGCTTTAGCGTCTCAGAGCACAATGGTATTGAGTTTTGCGGGTAGCAATATACTACGAAGATGAGTTAGCGTACAGTTGTACAGTATCCTAAATTTCAGCAGGTCACAAAACCACAACCCGCACAAATTAGCAATTCAAATAGTCATCGGGGACGTTCTTAAATGACTAGTCAAACAAGAACGTCCCCAATGACTACTTAGGACCACGAAAGCGTCGCTGGTTGAGCATAAGTCAGCGAAAACGCCCCTAAGCGAGCAAGGTGACGCGAAAGAGGAGGGAAGCGTACTTCGGTACGCGACCGACGATTGAACGTCAGATTGCCGCTTAGGGGCGTTTGCAGCGTCGAGCTGTTACGCGGTTTGGTAAAACCGCGTAACTACCTAACTACATCAAGTTGCAGACAGCCGCCGCGAAGGCCACGGGGTCCTCGGGCAGAACACCCTCGACCAGCAGAGCCTGGTCATAGAGCAGGCCGGAGTACTGCTTGATCTTGTCGGCGTCGCCCGCCTTCTGAGCAGCGACGAGCTTGGCAAAGACCGGGTGCTTGGCGTTGAGCTCGAGCACGCGCTGGCTCTTGGGCATACCGTCGGGCGCGCCCTCGGGACCCTTCTGGAGCACCTTCTCCATCTCGAGCGAAAGCGGGCCCTCGGTGGTGATGCACGCGGGAGCATCGGTCAGGCGCGCAGAGACGGCGACCTTCTCGACCTTGTCGCCGAGCGCCTCCTTCATGGCGCTAAAGAGGTCCTCGTTCTCCTTGGTGGCGTCCTCGGCCTCCTTCTTCTCGTCCTCGGTCGCCAGGTCAAGATCACCGGTCGCGACGTTCTTGAGCTCCAGGTGACGATCCTCGACCTCGGGCTCAGCACCGTCGGCAACGGCCTTCTCGGCAGCCTCGCGGGCAGCATCGTCCTCATAGATCTTGGGCATATCGGCGGCAACGTACTCACGCATGGCCTGGAACGTGAACTCATCCACATCCTGCGTCAGCAGCAGCACGTCATAGCCGCGGTCGAGCACGCCCTTTACCACGGGCATCTTGGCCAAGCGCTCACGCGAGTCGCCGGCGGCGTAGTAGATGGCCTTCTGATCCTCGGGCATGCCCTTGGCATACTCGGCCAGGGTAATCATCTTCTGTTCCTTGGCAGACCAGAACAGCAACAGGTCGGCGAGCTCATCGGCCTTCATGCCATAGCTCGAGTAGATGCCGTACTTAAGGCCGCGGCCAAAGTTCTCAAAGAACTTCTCGTAGGCCTCGCGGTCGTTGTCACGCATATCCTCAAGGTCGGCGGTAATCTTCTTTTCCACACGCTTGGCGATGGCCTTGAGCTGACGGTTCTGCTGCAGCGTCTCGCGCGAGATGTTGAGCGACACGTCGGCGGAATCCACGACGCCGCGGACAAAGTTGTAGTAGTCGGGCAGCAGGTCGTCGCACTTCTCCATGATCAGGACGTTGGAGCTGTAGAGCGCCAGACCCTTCTCGTAGTCCTTGCTGTACAGATCGAACGGCGCGCGTCCCGGCACAAACAGCAGGGCGTCATACTCGAGCGTGCCCTCGGCGTGGAAGCTGATGGTGCGCGCAGGATCGTCAAAGTCGTGGAACGTGGACTTGTAGAACTCGTCGTAGTCCTTCTGCTCGACATCGGAGCTGCGCTTCTTCCAGATCGGTGTCATGGAATTGACGGTCTCGAGCTCCTGGTAGTCCTCGTACTCGGGCTTGTAATCGTCGCCGGCGTCCTCGGGCTTGGGTTTCTGGCGGCTCTTGGACACCATCATCTGAATCGGGTAACGCACATAGTTGCTGTACTGCTGAATCAGGCTCTTGAGGCCCCACTCGGTCAGGAAGCGATCGTAGGTCTCGGCCTCGCCGTCGGCGTCGAGCTTCTCGTTCTCACGCAGCGTCAGGATGACATCGGTGCCGTGCTCGGCGCGCTCGCCATCTTCGATGGTGTAACCCTCAAGACCATCAGACTCCCACACGTGAGCGGTGTCCTCGCCATAGGCGCGGCTGACGACCTTCACGTGGCTGGCGACCATAAAAGCCGAGTAGAAGCCCACGCCAAACTGGCCGATGATGTCGACATCCGAACCCTGCTGCTCGGCGTTCTCGGTCTTAAACTCCTCGGAGCCGGAATGGGCGATGGTGCCCAGATTGCGCTCGAGCTCCTCGGCGGTCATGCCAATGCCGTTATCCGAGATGGTAATGGTGCGGGCGTCTTTATCAAAGGAGACGCGAATGGCCAGGTCGCCCTGGTCGATCTTGACGCTCGGATCCTGCAGGCTCTTAAAGTTGAGCTTGTCGACGGCGTCGCTCGCGTTAGAGATAAGCTCGCGCAGGAAGATTTCCTTATTGGTGTAGATGGAGTTGATCATAAGGTCGAGCAGTTTTTTGCTCTCGGTCTTAAATTGACGCATGTGCAGTCCTTTCGCGCTACCCCCGTCCGCAAAAACGGCCCGGTTGCCCGAGCCGCATTGCAGACCTGCTATGTTCAGACTTAGATTTTATAACCCATTAGCGCGCATATATACATGCGGAATCGAAAAACTGTATGTTGGAACACCCATGCGTCGATTGCCAAGGAGTATCCCCAACTGCCAGCAGAAAAGGAACGTCCCTATCTGTCGCCCATGCGCTTGGCCATCCAGGCATGAGGCTGGCCTTCGTCTTCGTAGTCCACCGGCGCGATCTGCGTGTAGCCCGCCTTGACGTAGAGCGGCAGCACGTACTCCTGTGCATGCAACTTTATGAGCTTGGCGCCGGCATCGCGTGCAGCAGCTTCGCTGGCTTCGATAATCTTGCTTGCCAGACCGCGACGGCGCATGGTGGACAGCACGGCGACGCGCCCCATAATGTAGGTCTCCCCCGCCGCAACGCCTTCGTCCATGTCGCATGCCGGCGGCACCAGGGCTTCCGCATCTGCCGCGCGCTCCAACTCCTCGGGAAACACGCGCGAGCAGCCGGCGAGTTGACCATCCGCGTACAGCGTCACATGAATGCAGTCAGAAGCCTCATCGATCTGGTCGAACTCGATTTCGTAACCCTGTTCGTCCACAAAGACAGCGCGGCGCACCAACGCCGCGTCATCAAAGCATCCCGTCTTAAGTTGGATATCCATAGCTGCCCTTTCATTCAACGCGAACGTTAGGGACAGATTTTAGCGAAAATGAGCTCCGCGCACGCTAAACTTCGCGCGAGCCTTCGCCAGGCAGTCGTAATGACCCACGTTATGGGCATCGCTCGCGATGAAGCTGTACAGGTTCTGATCGAACAGGCGTTGTGCCGGCTTTTTTTCGCGACCAAAGCGACCGCCGGCAATAAAGTCCGCCGAAGCCTGCAGCTTGCAGCCCATATCGACCAGGCGCTCCGCCACGCTTACATCCTTTTGAACCGCACGATAGCGCTCAGGATGAGCGATGATCACCTGGTAGCCACGGCACTGCAAATCGTAAATCGTGTTCTCGTACTCTCTAAACGCATACGCATCGGCATGCGTCGAAAGCTCGAGCAGAAACTCGTTGGTCCCATCGAAATGCAAGTGCTCCGCGGCATCGATACCAAGCTCAACGAGCTTTCGATGGTTGACCTCGAAGCCCATCTGGAGCGGAAAACCGTCAGCGTTATCACGCAGCAGTTCAAAGGCATCCCACATCTTGTCGTAATCAAAATAGGGATCACGGCAGTGAGGAGTGCAAACGATTCTGGTTACACCGGCCCGCTTGGCAGCCTCGAGCATCGCCAAGCTCTCATCGAGATCGGCGGCGCCGTCGTCTACACCCGGCAAGATATGGCAATGAATGTCACGCATAGGTCAGCCTTAATCAACTAAACGTTTGCTCGGTTGGTGAAGATGCCCTTTTTGGAAGTCCCCTGATCGTCGGAGCCCTTCTTCACCTTCTTACCGTCCTTGGTGTAGTAGGAGTAGTAGTACTCGCTGGTCTCGGTCTCGCAGTAGTTCATAACGGTACCGATGAGCTTGACCTTTTCGGACTTCTTAAGCTGGCCGATAGCGTTGAGTGCCTCCTCGCGCTTGGTGAAGTCCTCGCGCACCACGAACAGCGTGCCGTCGGTCAGACTTGCGATCTCGGCAGCATCGATGAAGGTGCCTACCGGAGGAGCGTCGAAGATGACGTACTGGAACTTGGCAGACAGTGCCTTTACCAGCTTGGCAAAGCGGTGAGAGACGATGATGTCGGCAGGATTGGGAATATGCGGCTCGGCATCGAGGAAGTAGAAGTTCTTCTGACCCGTCTCGACAATTGCCTGGTCAATGGAGATCTGCTCGGAAAGGACCGCATAGAGTCCGCCGCGCGAACGAACGCCGAGCATATCGGAAAGGGACCTGCGGCGCATATCGGCCTCGACCAGGAGCACGGACTTGCCGCTCGTGGCGATTGCCTGAGCAAGGTTAATGGAAACCGTAGACTTGCCCTCGTTGGGAATCGAGGAGGTAACGGTGATGGTGCGAATGGGGTCGTCCACGCTCGCAAAACGGATGTTGGCCAGAAGGGTCTTGGCGGCATTCTGTACAACGAGCTTATCGGTGTTCTTTGCCTTAGCCATGCCTATTTACCACCTTTCATAGCCGGAATTCGGCCAACAACGGGAATGCCCAGGAGCTCTTCTGCCTCTTCGGCACCGCGGATGCGGGTATTGAGCATGTCTGCCAAAACGACATATGCAACTGCGATAAAGATACCGGCGAGGAACGCGACGGCAATATACAACGTGCGCTTGGGGCCGCTGGGGGCTTCGGGGGTCTTAGCCTCGTCGATAACGTTGATGCTCTGGGCAGCGCCGACGTTCTGAGCGACCGTACTCACCGAGCTAGCTATGGCCTTTGCGACCTCAGCCGTCTCCTTGGCATCGGTGCCGGTAACCGAAAGCGTAATGACACGCGTGGTGGTCTCGGAGGAAACAGACACCTTGTAGTCATCCAAATCGGTGAGGCCCAGTTCCTTGGCGGCGCCGCTCTTAACGCTATCGCTATCCAGCAGCGTGGCGATATCGTTGGAAAGCATCTGGCTCGCCGAGAGATCGTTGTAGCTCATCTGGCCGCTATCGTCGGTCTTGGCGAGAATGTACATGCTCGTCGTCGCGGTATAGGTGTTGTCCATCGCGGCGAAGGACACGATGCCCATGGCGATCGCGCAGACCACCGGAAGGGTGATGACCAGCTTGAGGTGCTTCTTCAGCAGCTGGAACAGTTCGAGAAGGGTCATGCAGCTTGCCTTTCATTTCCCCAGTTCGGATTGACAAAACTGTCCGTATGTTATCGCATCTTTTTACCGAGACCAAACTCTATACATAAGAAACAGGCTCTCCTGTAAAAATGTCGGAAGCAATCGTAAAATTGCACAACAACGCCGCACCCGAAAGTCAAATGCGGCGTCTGCATCAATATCTATGTTATATCGCTATGCGAATGGCTCGTCCTGCTGTATGGGAAACGTCACCGTAATGGTGGTTCCCACGCCCAACTCGCTCGACAGATCGAGCGTGGCGTGATGATACAGGGCCGCATGCTTGACAATGGCAAGCCCCAGACCGGTTCCGCCGCGTGCCTTGGACCTACTCTTGTCCACGCGATAGAACCGCTCAAATACCTTGCCCTGTTCTTCAGGCGCGATACCGATTCCCGTGTCGGCGACCGCAAGGAACGGATGGCCTTCGTCGTTGGTGCCGCACTGCAGCGTAACCGTACCGCCGGGTCGATTGTAGCGGATGGCGTTGCTTGCCAGATTATAGATGAGCTCGTCAATCAAGCGCGACACGCCCTCGATGACCACAGGCTTGGTCTCATGACTTATCGTCACATTCGCCTGACGGGCGACCTGTTCAAGACGCTGCTCGACCGCGTAGATGGCACGCGAGAGCTCAATAGGCTCCGTGGACCCAATGGGCACCGCCTCGCCCTCAGCTGCACGCTCGGCCTCGTCCAAGTTAGACAGCGTAAGGATATCGTTGACAAGCGCTGCCAAGCGGCCCGCCTCACGATAGATGCGACCGCCAAAGTTGCGCAGGTCGCCCTCGCCCTCGACCATGCCGTTTGCGATGAGCTCGGCATAGCCCGAAATCGCCGTAAGCGGCGTCTTGAGCTCATGGGTGATATTCGCCGTGAACTCGCGGCGCATACGGTCGTTGTCCGCCAGCACCGCCATTTGGCGCTTGAGCTCCTGGCGCTGCGACTCAATACGCTCAAGCATGGGGACCATCTCGGCATAGGCGTGCTCATAGCTACGGCGTGGGTGGTCCAAATCCACCTCTTGCAAAGGCGCGATGATGGCACGGGACTCGCGGCGCGCCATAAAAAACGAGAGTACCGCACCCGCTGCTGCGATAAGCAGCATCGGCGCCACCATCGACAGCAAAATCGCCGCAACGCCAGGCTGGGCCTGCGCCAAGCGGACAACCTGGCCGTTATCAAGGGCGACGGCGCGATACAGCATAATCTCGTCGAGAGTAGAGCTTGCGCGCTCCGCGGAACCCGAACCACTCTCAAAGGCCTCGATGACCTCGGGGCGATCGCCGTGGTTGGGCAGTGTGGAAGGTGACGCCTCGTTGTCGTAGGCAACCGATCCATCCTTGTTAATCAGCGTGATGCGCAAGTCCTCGCGATCGAGGCTACGCAAGAACGGGATGGGCTCCTGCTGCTCGTCGAGGGCGGCAGCAATGAGCTCGGTTTCCTGCGCCAGGTTGGCACTCGTGGCATCCGCCAAGGTGTTTTGCACAAAGAACGCGCCCAGCACCGTAAACGCCACGATAACCGCCATGGCGCAGACAAAGATCGTCACAAAAACGCGGTGCGACAGCGTATGTTTTCCCTGGGGGGCGAAGACCACGGGTTACTCCTCTGATGCGGTGGCCGCGGTGCCGTCACCTTCGGCACCATCACCGGCAGAAGGCTCGGCCAAGCGGTAGCCCACGCCGCGTACGGTCTCGATGGCGCTGGCATGCTCGCCCAGTTTTTGGCGAAGCGTCTGCACGTGCACGTCAACGGTGCGCGAACCGCCGTCGAAGTCCCAGCCCCACACGCTCTGCAGCAACGACTCGCGGGTAAAAACCACGCCGGGCTTGCGCATGAGGTACTCGAGCAGGTCGAACTCGCGCAGGGTGAGCTTAAGCGGCTCGCCGGCAACGGTCACCTCGCGATGGCTGGGCGAGAGCACGATGTCGCCCACGCTGAGCACATCGCTCGCCTGCTTGACCATGCCGCCGCGACGCAGCAGTGCGCGGCAGCGGCTCGCAAGCTCCATGAGCGAAAACGGCTTAGTCAGGTAATCGTCGGCACCGCCATCGAGCGCCATCACCTTGTCGAGCTCGGTATCCTTGGCGGTAAGCATCATGATGGGCACCGTCGCCGTCAGGCGGTCGGCACGCAGGCGACGCATAATCGCCAAGCCATCGGTATCGGGCAGCATGATGTCGAGCAGGACGGCATCGGGTACCCGTCGCGCCACGGCAGCCTTAAACTCACCGTCGCACGAAAAGCCCTCGGCCTCGATTCCCTGCTTGCGCAACGCATAGACCGTCAAATCCCTGATGTTGTCATCGTCCTCGACGTAATAGATCATGTTGAACCCCTTTGCGGCCGGCATGACCGCATCTTAACCCTAAAGGTACCTTTATCAGATGGTATCAGCCAAAACGCCCCGTCAAATAATCCGCCGTGCGCGGATCGGTCGGATTCTTGAAGAGTTGCGCGGTGGGCGCGTGCTCCACCAGCTCACCCAGCAAAAAGAATGCGACCGAATCGGAGATACGCGCCGCCTGCTGCATATTGTGCGTAACGACCACGAGCGTGCAGGTCTCTTTGAGCTCGCAGGCCAGCTGCTCCACCACCAGCGTCGACACAGGGTCGAGTGCCGAGGTCGGCTCGTCCATCAGAAGAATGTCGGGCTGCACGGCAAGTGCGCGGGCGATGCACAGACGCTGCTGCTGGCCGCCCGAAAGACCCAGACCCGACTCTTTGAGCTTGTCCTTGACCTCATCCCATAGCGCAGCGCGACGAAGGGAGTCCTCGACCAGCTCATCCAGCGCAGCGCGATCGCGCACACCCATACCGCGCGGACCATACGCGACGTTGTCGTAGATGCTCATGGGAAACGGGTTGGGGCGCTGAAACACCATGCCCACGCGCTGGCGCAAACGGCAGATGTCGTAGTCGCCCAGGATATCTTGGCCGTCGAGCGCAATCTTGCCCTCGATGCGGCAGTCCTTGATGCCGTCATTCATGCGGTTAAAGCAACGCAGCAACGTGGACTTTCCGCAGCCCGAAGGCCCGATAAACGAGGTGATCTGCTTGTCGCGAATCTTGATATTCACGTCCTTGAGCGCATGATGGTCGCCATAGAACAGGTCGAGGCCCTCGACATCGATGCGCGTCGGCGAGGCGGCAAGATCCTCTGCCGTGGGGCGAGTCGCATCCCCAACCTCGCGCTCGTGCGCGGCCTCGGCCTGCGCTTTCATGAGTTCTTCAAGCTCCGTGGGCTCCACAGCCGCAGCAGCCGTCATACCGCATACCTCCACATCGATATCAATTCAGCAGTATCGATAGTAGAAATCGCGGCTCATATGCACGTGAGCGCATTGTCAAGTGTTTGTAAGGGCACGCTGGCTATGCGGCGGGCAGCTCGATGGTGAATATCGTGTGTTCGGGCGTCGATTCACATGCAACGGTACCGCCGTGTGCCGTGATGATCTCCTTGGCAATAGCAAGGCCCAGACCAGCGCCGCCGCGATTGGTCGCACGCGCCGCATCCAGGCGATAGAACTTCTCAAAGATCACCTTGAGCTTAGCCGCAGGGATAGGATCGCCCTGATTGATAAAGCGCACGCGCACGCCGCCATCGTCTTGGCGCCCGGCCTCAATCGTGATAGTCGAGCCCTCATAGCTATAGGCGACGGCGTTTTTCATGATGTTGTTGAACACGCGAGCCATCTTGTCGCCATCCACGAGCACCGTCAGGTCCTCGCGAATATCAACTTGGGCTTCCTTATGCTGCTCGTTGAGGATGGGATAGAACTCATCGGCGACCTGCGCCAGCAACAGGCTCAAGTCGACGTAGCCGCGCGTAAGCACAATATCGTGGAAATCAAAGCGTGTAATGTCGAAGAACTCCTCGACAAGTGCGTCGAGCCGATGTGCCTTGTCAAGCGCCACGCCCGTAAAGTGCGCGCGCTGCTCGACTGGCAGCTCGGGGGCCTCCTGCAACAGGGAGAGGTAGCCCACCACGCTGGCGAGCGGCGTGCGCAAGTCATGCGCCAGGTATGTGACCAAGTCATCCTTGCGATGTGACTCGTCGCGTAGGGCCTGCTGCACCTTACGCTCGCGATCGCGCACGCGGTTGAGCGCACCCTCGACCTCCAGGAAGTCGCCGTCGATGTTATCCCAGGCGTCAGGATGATCGATCAGGCGGTCCTGGATACGGGCCGCAAGCACGCGATCGGCATGCTGTTCCCCTTGCTCGTAGCCTTGGTAATACAGTGCTCGGCCACAAAAGAATAAGACGCACACGGCAAGCGCCAAGACAAAACCAAGCATGTTGAATACAAAGCCGGCGTCAAAGAACACCGGCTCGGCAATGCCGCCAAGCGCCATGGCGCCAATCGCCAGCGTGATTACCCACGCGGCACCGCCAATCACCACGCAACGGCGCACGGTTTCGAATCGATCGATCAGCAAAAACCCGATAAGCAAAACTGCCAAAATGCCAGCGATGTTGTCGATACCGACCAGCAGCAGGCTCAGCAAAAAGAGCAGTACCGTCGCGAGCGCGCGGTTGTCGACGACCGCCCTCACGTATTCAAAGAGTCGATCGGGCACCTCGAACGCCTGTCTATCATCTTTTGTCATATCAAGATCCTCACAAGCGAAAAGCGTTATTCGATGATGTAGCCGACGCCCCAGACGTTTTTGATAAAGCGCGGTTTTTGGGCATCGTCGCCAATCTTTTCGCGCAGGTGGCGAATATGCACCATCACGGTATTGTTGGAGCCGGGCATAAAGTCCTCGTTCCACACCGCGCGGAACAGGTCCTCCACGGGCACTACGCTGCCGCGATGCTCGGCCAGATACAGCAAGATGGAATACTCGATGGGCGTGAGGCGCACCGGCGCACCGTCCACTGTCACGGCACGAGCGTCGCGATTGATCTCGAGACCGTCGAGCTGAATGACCGGAGACTCAGCCACCTGCACTCGGCTACCGTAGCTGGTATAGCGGCGAAGCTGGGCGTGGACGCGCGCAACAAGCTCCAACGGGCGGAACGGCTTGACCACGTAATCGTCCGCACCGAGCGAAAGGCCCTCAATCTTATCCTGCTGGGCATCACGAGCCGTCAGCATAATCACGGGATAGGTGTGGCTGGCACGAATCGTGCGCAGCAGTTCAAAGCCGTCGATATCAGGCAGCATGACATCGAGCAACGCCAGATCAAACTCTTGCTCCAAGATTGCTTTGGCCGCGTCGGCCCCGCTATAGGCAATCTGAACATCAAAGCCTTCTTTTGTAAGGTAGATACCCACCAGGTCGGCGATGGCCTTCTCGTCGTCGACTACCAAAATGCGCTCGTTCATGCGTGCTCCTCTCGCGCTCCATTATGCCCGAGGGGACGCTCGCCACACACAACAAGCGCGGGCGATTAAGTCGTCCTTAAGCACCCATATGTCCGTTCGGGCACAGATGCAGGCCATGCGCGCGCTCGACGCTCGCCTGCGCCGGCAAACGATATACTCTAGTGCCAGAAGAGACCACCCCGTCGAAAGCGAAATCCGTGAAGCCCTTCACCTCTTTTGCAAAGCGCTCTGCCCAGCTTGCTGCCGGCTTTATCTGTGCCGTCGCCCTTGTTGCCGGCGCGCCAACGGTCGCCGGCGCCCAAGTGCTAACAACTGACGACATTTGCGGCAAAACCGCCGATGCACGCGGTATTACGGCCGAAAACCTCCCCGATATCGAGGCAACCAATGCCGTTGTCATGGGGAAAGACGGCACCGTCTACTACGCCCGCAGCGCCGATGATCAGGTCAAGATTGCCTCGATCACCAAGGTGATGACTGCGATCCTGACCGTCGAGAACTGCAAAATGGACGAGAAGATCACGGTGAGCAATGCTGCCGCCACCGTAGGCCTGTCTCTTATACACATCTCCGAGCCCACGAGAC
>CABSMX010000002.1 GCA_902478945.1 uncultured Collinsella sp. | reverse complement strand
ATTTAGGAGAAGGCGGTAGGCAATGATCGTCTTGAGCACGCGCCCTTCCCCAAGGTGATACGCTACTGCATGGAAAGACGAGAAGGATTTCGAGGTCTTGAGCACGCGCCCTTCCCCAAGGTGATACGCTGACCATGTGGGTTCCTGTGCGTCTTTCCAGGTCTTGAGCACGCGCCCTTCCCCAAGGTGATACGCTGGGGTAGGTATTGATGCAGGCCAAAGTGGTGTCTTGAGCACGCGCCCTTCCCCAAGGTGATACGCTTGCTCAAATGCATGTTGTAGGCAAGTCGATGTCTTGAGCACGCGCCCTTCCCCAAGGTGATACGCTCACGCCGTCGTCGCTGATGTGCTCCCAAAAGTCTTGAGCACGCGCCCTTCCCCAAGGTGATACGCTATCTTCTGCCATGTTCATTTCTCCTTTCTTGTCTTGAGCACGCGCCCTTCCCCAAGGTGATACGCTATGTGCGCACAGAAAAGCCCCTTTAACAGGGGCTTTTCTGTTTCAAGCCTCAAAAAAAGAAGACTGATTCGACCTCAGATCTACATCTGCGATTCATTTTTTTCGAGACAAAATGCGTCGACACGTCGCGCTTCACGCAAGAAAAGAGCCGTATTCGGCACAGCGATTTATGTACTTTTCTTCACAATCGAATCAATCCTTAGGCGAAAAAACGCTCAAAAGGACCCGCCTAAATGCTATCCATAGCTACCGTTTACGGAATACTGGCTAACACTCGCCCAAAAAAGTTCGCCCCGCCCAATCCGAGGATTGAACGGGGGTTACTTTACGGGTAAGCCACTTAAGTGGCTCCCCTTGTCTGGAGCCGCGCCCTTCCCCAAGGTGAGCTGCTTTCGACTTAGCTGTATTGTAGCGCTAATGCGGGGAAGGTCGTCGACAAAATGGCCCAACGGACAATACTTATCCAGAGCAAGGCCCACCTCTGCATCAAGAACGGCCTATTGATGATCACCGTGGACGACCGCAGCTCCACCATTCCCCTCGAGGACATTTGGGTCGTCATCCTCGAATCCCATCAAACCACGATGACGGTCGCCTGCATGTCGCAGCTTAACGACGCGGGAATAGGCGTCATGATCTGCGGGCGCGATCATATGCCCAATGGTCTCATGCTCCCCATGGGCGCCCATTCACGCCATGCGCGCATCGTCGAGGATCAGCTTGCCATGAGCCTTCCGTTTAAAAAGCAGCTTTGGAAACGAATCGTTCAGGCAAAGATACTCAACCAAGCGGCGGTTCTCACAGAAATGGGGTTGTCTGCAGGCCCTCTCCCCTCTTATGCCAAAACCGTTCTTTCGGGCGACACAGACAATCGAGAAGGCGCAGCTGCCTCCGCGTACTTTAAAGCCCTCATTACCGATGGAACAAGACGCAACAGTATGCAGAGCTCCGCCCTCGATTATGGTTACAGCGTCCTGCGTGCAGGCATCGGAAGAGCAGCCGTTGGCGGTGGATGGCTCGTATCCCAGGGGCTTCACCATCACAGCGTTTACAACGCATTCAATCTCGTCGACGATCTTATTGAACCGTTCCGCCCTCTCGTCGATCTAATTGTTATGAGCTACGGCGTAGCAGAGCCTTTGGGCCAGCGCGACAAAGCGTTGCTCGCTCGCGTGTTTGAGCACGTCATGACTATCGACGGAAAACGTTGCGGCTGTCAGCAGTGCATAGAGACAACGCTCTCTTCACTCAGAACTGCCGTTCTCGAAAAGGATCCTAAGAGGCTGTTGTTGCCCGAGCTAAAAGGGCTCGAGATGGTAACTGTTGAATAGGGAGGAGCCATGAGGGTTATGAGGTTATTGGTTCTGTTCGATCTTCCAACGGGAAGCAAAGCCGAGCGTCGGCAGTATAGCGACTTTCGAAAGTTTCTGATTAACGACGGATACCATATGGAGCAGTTTTCGGTGTATTCGCGCCTGTTGGTGACTCGCGAATCCGCAGCGGCGCATATCGCTCGCCTTAAGCTGAATCTTCCAAGCGCTGGAGAGGTCACCGTTATCGAAATGACCGAAAAGCAATACGAAGACCGAATGGTCCTTCTGAGCGAGCACAAGGAGCAGCCCGTTGAGCAGGGCGCGCAGTTAACGCTTGTGTTTTGACGTTGCCGCCTCATGCGCGCTTGACCTCCCCGGTCTTGGACGGCTTGTGGTGCTGGGCATCGCGTTTGGTATGGTAGGCGGCGCCTTTGCCTGGTGCCTTGCCCACGCCAAGACCCTTGCGGCGCGGCTGCCCCCAACCCCTATGTGCGCATCGCCGTTATGGGGCTTATGCTGTCAGCGATTCTGCTCGCACCCATCCTTATTGGCTGCGAAGTCTTCGGCTTTGGTAACCTGCCGATGTCCTTTATTGTCTGCGTCGTCGCCTACCTGTTCAACATGGATAAGTCGATCTACGCCCTGCAAGAGCGGGCGTAGATCGATGTCCAAAGCAAGTGGTCTCAACCGGAAACGGCGTCCCACTCTGAGGCTGTATTCCGGGACACGGTTTCCGCTTGGGACTCCATTCGGGAAGCGCATCCCGTTCTTTCACAGCGTCTTGACCATGCAAAATGCCCTGGCGTTACTCCTCGTACGCACCCTCGAGCCGAAGTAGCCACTCCTTGCGATCGAGCCCGCCGGCATATCCGTTGAGCGAACCATCGGCCGCCACCACGCGATGGCACGGCACGATAATCGAAACAGGGTTGCGAGCGACCGCAGCCCCCACCGCACGGGGGGACACAACGGGCGCCTCGTTTCCCGGTACACGATGTCGAGCGGCAACACGCTGGGCGATCTCGCCATACGTAGCGACCTCGCCACGCGGGATAGAAAGCAGCTCAAACCAAACCTCGCGCTGAAACACCGTACCAATCATATGCAACGGCGGCGTAAACCGAGGCTCCTGCCCTGCAAAATAAGCATTCAGCCAAGCCCAGGAACGCTCAAGCACCGAAGAAGCCGCACCATTTACCGGGCTCACCGGCGACATGCCACCAGTACCGGAAACCGCATCGGCGCCTTCAACGTGCTCCGCATCTTCTTTGAGAAGCGTGGAGCCAAAATGTTCCTGCCCCTCAAACCAAAGTCCCGTCAGACCGCGGCCATCAGCGGCAAGCAAGATTTCGCCCAAAGGCGAGGCAAACGTCGTCGTGACCACCAGCGGCTCCTTTCAAAACTCCGCACCATAATACCGCGAATTGTGCAGACAACTCCCGCAGATGCGTCCGGACAGACTCGATTGTCCAAGAGAGGGCGTTTTCCCTCTCAATATCGGCCGATACCGAGTCGCAACGCCCAAAACGATGTCCGGCAAAAACGAAGGTGAATGGTTTTCCGAGAAGTGGACGAGTAAAACTAGGGCCCCGAAGCATCCGCATTTTTTAATTGCAAAACAGCAGGATTCATGCGATAAAACCGCAGGAAATGGCGGCCAAAATATGCCGATGCTTCAAGGGTCCAAAATAGGTCGTTCACTTCCCGGAAAACCATTCACCTTCGATTCGCATCAACCCCTAAGCCCTCACAAGCAACAGACACAGGCGCGCCAAAGTTACCGCCTCAACCCCAAAGTTCCCGCAGGCAGCAGGCGCAACAGCGCCGCAGCTGCCGGCGGCGCTCCACAGTCCCAAAAGGCGGCAGGCGCGAAGCGCCGGGGTCGCCGCCGGGACTAGGGCCCGCAACAGCCACGTGCCCCCACATCAGCCCAGCGGCCCCAACCGACAACGACCCCATCGCAGATCGCTTGCAGCAGCGTCGCCGCAGGCGGGGGCTGGGCTTAGTTTTCAGAACACTCCGCAGACCAGTGTGGCGCCTTGTCCGCAGCTCCGAAGGAGCAGGACAAGGCGCCACACATGATCGAGGACGTTCTGAAAACTAAGCCCAGCCCCCGCCGGACAGGTCAACCTACTCGCAGAGCAGCTTAGCGATCTGGACGGCGTTGGTTGCCGCGCCCTTACGGATTTGGTCGCCGCAGCACCAGAAGGTGATGCCACGCGCGGCCTCGGGGTTCGAGATGTCGCGGCGCACGCGACCGACCCAAATCAAATCCTGGTCGGACGTATCCATCGGCATGGGGAAGCGGTCGCGCGCATCCTCGGCAGCCATATCGTCAACCAGCTTGACGCCGGGAGCGGCAGCCAGCGCAGCACGGGCCTCGTCAACCGTAATGTCGCGCTCAAACTCAAGCGTAATGCTCTCGGAGTGCGAGCGCAGCACGGGCACGCGCACGCAGGTGCAGTTCACGCGCAGCTCGGGCAGGTGCATGATCTTGCGGCCCTCGTTTTGCAGCTTCATCTCCTCGGAGGTAAAGCCCTCTTCCTTGACGCCGCCAATCTGCGGAATCAGGTTGCTCGCGAGCTGGGCGGCAAATGCACGCGGCTCGGGAATCTCCTCTCCACGGCCTAGGGCGGCCAGTTGAGCCTCGAGCTCGGCCATACCGGGAGCGCCAGCACCCGAAGCCGCCTGATACGTCGAGACAATCATGCGCTTCACGCCGGCGAGCTGATGCAGCGGCCACGTGGGAACCAGGCCGATGATGGTCGCGCAGTTGGGATTGGCGATAAGGCCGTGATGCCACTTGATGTCGTCGGCATTGATCTCGGGCACGACCAGCGGCACCTCAGGATCCATGCGGAAGGCGTGGCTGTTGTCGACCACGACGGCGCCGCGCTTGACGGCCTCGGGCAGTAGCTCCTTCGCGATGTCGTCGCCGGCGGCTCCAAGCACAATGTCACAGCCCTCAAAGGCCTCGGGACAAGCCTCTTCGATCACGATCTGCTCGCCGCGGAACTCGACGGTCTTGCCCGCAGAACGCGCGCTCGCCAGCAGCTTAAGCTTGCCGACCGGGAACTCCTGCTCGTTGAGGCACTCGAGCATCTGGGTGCCCACGGCTCCCGTCGCGCCCAAAATAGCAACCGTATACTGTTTCATGCTTCCCCCTTTAAAGGTTTTGGCTTTTGCCCGCACGCCGAGCAGGCTGATTATTGTTGCCAGTGTATACAAGAACGGGGCGGACACGAAACCCGCCCCGTCGAAACGAAACCGAAACGAAACGCCCCGCCGTAGATTTTTGAGACATGACCCAAAAAATCTACCGAGCAGTCGCTACTTTTTGAGCGCAGCCAGGGTGGGATCGACCGGCGCGGGAGCCTCCAGGTCGGAGACCTTCACAATGCCGTTTTCGTCGGAGAAGGCACGGTAAATGGTCTGAATCGCCAAGTCGAAGTCCTTCTCCTCGACGCCGATAATGATGTTGATCTCGTCGCAGCTCTGCGAAATCATACGCACGCTCACGCCGGCCTGGCCAAGCATGCCAAACAGGTGGCCCGAGATGCCGGCACGACCGCGCAGGTTGCGGCCAACGGTAGCGATAAGCGCCAAGCCCTCGACAACCTCGATCTCGAGCGGCTCGACCTCCTGCTGAATGTCGCTCACGAGCGAGTACAGCGAGTCGTGCACATCCTGCTCCTGCACCACGGCGCCAAAGCGGTCGACGCCGGTGGGCATGTGCTCGACGGAGACATCATAGCGTTCGAACACCGAAAGCGCACGGCGCATAAAGCCGACACGGGGCTTGGTGCGGTCGCGGGCCACGTTGATGGCGACAAAACCGCGTTTGCCGGTCACGCCGGTAATGATGGGCTCGGCCTCACCCTCATCAGCCGTCTCGCTAATGATGGTGCCGGGGTCCTGCGGCGCATTGGTGTTCTTGATGACCAGCGGAATACCCGCCTCGCGCACGGGGAACACGGCCTCCTCGTGCAGAACGCTTGCGCCCATGTACGAAAGCTCGCGCAGCTCCTCATAGGTAACGCGCGCAATGGGCTGAGCCTCGGGAACAATACGCGGATCGGCAGAATAGAAGCCCGAGACGTCGGTCCAGTTCTCGTACAGGTCGGCGCCCAGGCACTTAGCCAGGATCGAGCCCGAGATATCGCCGCCGCCACGATCGAGTAGCTTGATCTGGCCCTCTCGCGTCGCGCCGTAGAAGCCGGGCATAACAAAGCCGCCCTGCTGGCCGTACTCCTGCACCAGCTCGGAGGTGCGGTTCATGCTGAGCGTACCGTCGTGATGGAATGCCACAACCGTTGCGGCGTCCAGGAACGGCAGGCCCAGGTACTCGGCCATCAGGCGAGCGGTGAAGTACTCGCCGCGGCTCACAAGCTCCTCGGTGGAGTAGCCGCCCGAGCGGGCGCGCTCGGCAAAGGCCGCGAACTCCTCGCGGATGGGATAGGTGAGCTCCAGCTCGTCGGCAATATCAAAGTAGCGCTGGCCGATGTCCTCGAGCAGCTCCTCACACGACACGTGGTACTTAACGTGCGCATTAACCAGGTAGAGCAGGTCAGTCACCTTGGTGTCGCCCTTAAAGCGGCGACCGCAGGCGGAAACCACCACAAAACGGCGAGCCGGGTCGGCATCGACGATGGCCTTGATCTTCTTGAAGTGTTCGGCGTCGGCGACCGACGAGCCGCCAAACTTGGCAATCTTAATCATGGGCTGGAGGTTACCTTTCTAAAAAGCCTCTGCGAACCTATTTTGCGCGCTCTGATACCATGGTTTCACCGATTGGGACCAAGGCATCCGAGGAGCAGTGTTATATGGGAACTTATCATAGTACACGAGGACGCACTTTATCGTGCTCAAGTAAGGTGGCAATCCGCACCGGCATCGCTCCCGACGGGGGTTTGTTTGTCTCGGACGAGCTCGGCACCCAGCAGGTCGATATCAGCTCGCTTGCAGATAAATCGTACTTTGAAATCGCTCAAGATGTGTTGGGAATGTTACTGAATGATTACACGGCCGAAGAAATTTCGGCGTGTGTCGACGAGGCATACCGCGGCACGTTCGCGAGTGAAGAGGTTACGCCGCTCGTCAAACTCGACGCTGCGCCGGGCGCTGACGCCCCTCAGACCTATGTGATGGAGCTCTTTGGCGGCCCCACGAGCGCCTTCAAGGACGTCGCTCTGCAGATGCTCCCCCGCCTCATGGCCCGCACTTCCGCCAAGGACGGCGGCGCCGAGCGCATCATGATCGTCACCGCCACGTCGGGCGACACGGGCAAGGCAGCACTCGCCGGCTTTGCCAACGCCCCGGGCACGGGTATTACCGTCTTTTATCCCGAGGGCAAGGTCAGCCGCGTCCAGAACCTGCAGATGTCCACGCAGGAGGGCGATAACGTCGCCGTCTGCGGCATCCGCGGCAACTTCGACGATGCCCAGAGTGCCGTCAAGCGCATCTTTGCCGATAAGGAGCTTGCCGAACGTCTAGAGGCCGCCGGCACGGTGCTTTCGAGCGCCAACTCCATCAACGTCGGCCGCCTGGTGCCGCAGGTCGTCTACTACTTTGCCGCCTATGCGCAGCTGCTGCGCGCCGGCGCCATCGAGGCCGGCGACGCCGTGGAGTTCTGCGTACCGACCGGCAACTTTGGCGATATCCTGGCCGGTTACTATGCCAAGCGCATGGGTCTACCCGTCGCCAAGCTCATCGTCGCGAGCGACAAGAACAACGTGCTGGCCGACTTCCTGACCACCGGCGTCTACGACCGCAACCGTCCTTTCTTCACGACCATCTCGCCGTCGATGGACATCCTTATTAGCTCCAACCTGGAGCGCATGCTGTACTTCCTGTCCGATGGCGACTGCGAGCTTGTTGCCGGCCTTATGGAGCAGCTTGCCCAGACGGGTCGCTACGAGGTTCCCGCCGACCTGCTGGCAAAGATTCAGAGCGTCTTTGGCTGCGGTTGGGCCAGCGAGGACGAGGTCCGCGCTGCCATCAAGAGCTGCTGGGACGCGAACGGCTACGTGATCGACCCGCACACCGCTTGCGGCTATCACGTCTTTGAAAAGGTCGCTCCCGCCGAGGGCGCCAAGGCCCGTGTGCTGCTTTCGACCGCCAGCCCCTACAAGTTCCCGCGCGCCTGCTGCGACGCCCTGGGACTCGACGTTCCCGAGGACGACTTTGAAGCCATGCGCGTGCTCGAGCAGGCCACCAATACGGTCGCCCCAACCCAGCTCGCCGAACTCGAGTCCAAGCCCGTCCGCTTCGAAGACGTCTGCGACGTAGCCGACATGGCCAACTACGTAGAGTCTGCAGCAAAAAAGATGGCTTCCAACTAAACCCTTACTAAGCGCCGGCGAAAGCCGGCGCACCTTCTTCCATCAGATAACCCCCGGGATGATGACGAACGCGCACAGCGTGCCTGGCTGTTTAGTTCGTCGCGAGTTCCGCACGCAAAGGAAAGCACTTAATGTGCTTTCCGTCTTGCGCAGGACTGTCCGAGCAGCGAACTAAACAGCCAGGCACGCCAGGAGGACCCACATGATCAAGATCACCGTCCCAGCAACGAGCGCCAACTTGGGCATCGGCTACGACACCCTCGGCATGGCCGTCAGCCTCTACTCGCACTTCACCTTCGAGCGCGCCGACAAGCTCACCATCACGGGCTGCCCCGAGGAATTCCAAAACGAGAACAACCTGGTCTATGTGAGCTTTGTCGATGCACTGGCCGCATGGGGCGAGCCGGCTTTCCCCGTTGCCATCGACATTCAAACCGACGTGCCCGTCGCTCGCGGCCTGGGTTCCAGCTCCACCTGCGTCGTCGCCGGCATTATGGCGGCCGCCGCGCTGACGGGCCACACCGTCGACCGTGCCGAGCTCGTCCGCATTGCCACCGAGGTCGAGGGCCATCCCGATAACGTCGCCCCCGCTATCCTGGGCGGTGCCGTCTGCTCCTTTACGCCGACCGATTCGCTCCCCCAGTGCCTGCGCTACGAGGTGAGCGATCGCTTGCGTTTTATTACCGTGATTCCGCCCTACGAGGTACACACGAGCGAGGCGCGCAAGGTCGTGCCGCAGGAGATTCCGCTCTCCACCGCCGTGTGGCAGATGGGCCGCATCGCCGGCATGACGCGCGGCTTGGAGACTGGTGACCTGGACCTAATTGCCGCCGCCAATGACGACCGCATTCAGGAACCCTATCGTCGCCGTCTGATTCCCGACTACAACGCCGTGCGCGACACCTGCCTTAACGGCGGCGCCAAGACCATCTGGATCAGCGGATCGGGCTCGACCCTCATGGCCGTGACTGACGACACCATCGTGGCAAAGTTCCTGCAGGTCAAGCTGCGCGAGCAGTTCCCTAAGTGTGATACGCATATTCTGACGTGCGACACCGATGGCGCTCAAATCGAGTACCTGTAGACATCCCCCTCATATACCTGTCCGGGACGGTCGGGGTGTTCCCTCAAAATCGTCCTCGCGCATGAAGGCCCCTTGTCCTGCTCCTACGGAGCGACGGACAAGGGGCCTTCGCGCTGCGGAATGATTTTGAGGGAACATCCCGACCGTCCCTGCGCCTACCTTGCTGAGGATGTCTATAGGGACCCACGCTTTGAAGGGGCGCCGGGCTGAAATTATGGCTTTTTATTGATAGGGGCTCTTGCTAGGTTGGGGCACTTATTAGAGGCAGGCCGCGGCGATGCGCTTTTTGAGTTCGTCGATGCCCGCACCGGTTTGGGAGCTTGTGATGATTACGTTCTCGGCCGGGACGTTGAGTTGCTTTTTGATGGCAGCTGCCTGGCGGGCCTGCTGGGTACGGCTGAGCTTGTCGGCCTTGGTGAGGCAGACGATAAAGTTGAACTCGTTGCCCTGCAGGTAGTCGATCATGTCATGGTCGAGCTTACTGGGATCATGGCGAATGTCCACTAGCGACACAACCAAGTTAAAGCTGCGCTCGGAGTCGAAGAAGTCACCGATGAGCTCGGCCCAGCGGTCGCGCTCGGCCTTGGAACGACGGGCGAAACCGTAGCCCGGCAGGTCCACAAAATGCACGTCGTCGGCCTCGAAGAAATTGATGTTGCTCGTCTTGCCCGGCGTGCTCGAAACCTTCACCAAGTTCTTGCGGCCAAAGAGCTTGTTCATGATGGACGACTTGCCCACATTTGAGCGGCCAACGAAGCTCACCTCGGGACAGGTGGACTCGGGGATCTGCGAAACCTTGCCGTAGCTAGCGACGAACTTGGCAAGCTGGTAGTTAATGGAATCGGCCATGGACACTCCTTGGTCGTAGGTTTTTACAAAAGAGCGCGCTAATAGATAGCAGCGATACGGCGAACGATATCGAGCGTAATGCCACTCGCGGTACGGGCATACTCGAACAGGTCAAACTCGCGGTCGCAAATCGCATCATACGCCTCGTCACAATTATCGCTGATAGCACGCAGCACCAGGCAATCGACACCATTTTTGGTTGCGACATGGGCAATTGCCGCGCCCTCCATGCCGACACAATCGGCATGCGTCGCCTCGATGGCATCATTGCGCATGGCGGCGCCCGTCACAAAGCGGTTACCCGTGGCAATCGTGCCGACCAGGAACTGCTTTGCGCCCTCGTTCGAAGCGGTCGCATTTGTCGAAGCATCAACAAACCCACGCTCAGCAAGCACATCGGCGGCAATATCGACCAGCGCAGGCGTCGAGACAAACTCCTCGAGCCCCGGTGCAGACTCGGCGATAAGCGCGGTATCGGTATCTAGATAGCGCAGGCATTTGCCAATGACGACATCGTCGATATGGAGCTTGGGATTCAGGCCACCTGCGATACCAGAAAACACAACTGCCTGTGGAGCATACTTGCTAATGAGGTGCTGTGTTGCGGCGGCAGCGTTTACCGTGCCCATACCCGCCGTCGTGGCGACAATCGACAGGTCGTCGAGCCCGCCGGTCACAACGTTCAAGCCCGCCTCCTGTACCATGCAAACGTTGCTCAACTCTTCCTTGATCTGCATGATCTCTTTTTCGAGCGCACCGATAATCGCGATGGTAGCCATGCCATTCCCCAAACCTATTCGAAATTCTCAACCACGGTATGGTACCAGCATTTTGTTTGACCTCGTCAAACGAACACGTTAGACCAGCGCAGCTCGGGTATCAAACAGAGCCTTTGCAATCGCAGCCGTAACCTCGCTCGAGCGGTCGCTCCACGGCATCGATGTCATGATGCTCATGACATAGGTACGGCTATCGATGTCGATAAGGCCCGCATCGCATGTCGAATAGCAGTCATCCTCACTGATCCAGCCTGCCTTGTTGCGCACCAAAACCTGCTCGTCGGCAATCCCGTCACGAATAAACGATCGGGCCGTAGAGGCCAAAAGGCCCGACAGCCATTGCGACGTCTCGCTATCACGGCTCAAATACTCGCTCATCTCGCGCCACAACTTGGCTGAGGTGCGCGGGCAATAGGTGGGAAAATCACTCATCGGATCGAGTGCGGTATCGTAATCGATGCCAAGACTGGCAATCCAATCCTCGTAACCGACACTGTCAAACGCCGCGCGTAACGCAATAAACGAATCGTTGTCCGAATTAACGATCGCGGCATCGATCAGGTCGCGCACCGTCTGCCAACCCATGTTGTAGCCACCATAGGTGCCAAGGAAATCATCGAGTGAGACCTGGCCCGTCTCGACCAGAGATTCGCAGATGTACAACGCATAGAGTGCCTTGTAGCTACTCGCGCCGTAAACCTCGACATCGGCGTTATACGTCACGCCCTTGCCGCTCGACAAATCGTAAAACACCACACCCACATCGCCTAGCTCCTGCGCCCGACTCAGGGCATCCTGGAGCAAGGCAAGGCTCTCATCCTCCAAGGTAGGAGTCTTGTTATCCACCAACGAGAAGGTCTGAACGGTATCACCCGAAGGGATATCGTTGAAGTCCGCCTTCGGAAGTCTCGTCTTGAGATCTGCCGACGCTTTGGACTTTGAAACTTTCTCGTTTTGCGTCTGTACCGTTGACGCATCTGAGTGTGCCATTCGCTCCGACGCGTAGGTTTTGGCGGTAATTCCGAGGATAATAATCGCCAACGTTAGCATCCCAATGGCGGCAATCTTCGTCACGCGGACGCGAGCGTCGGCAAGGTCACGCGAAGACGTGCCCTTCGTCTCATATCTGCTGCTATGCTGCGGCATATACTCGTCCCGCGATGCGTTGTTTCGCACGTGGTCTCCTGACTGCTACCGTTCATATACGAGCAGCATAATACCGAGCAGGCATTTCTTTCCAAAGATATTCAGCGGCGTTTAAGGTGTCTTTAAAGAAACCACAAGCGTATTTATCCAAATGGCACGATTCTGTTGCGCATCTCCGCCCAAAACGCAGTTGCGGTGGAATAGTTCCTATTTGGGCGGCATAAGCCGAAAAACAAGAACTATTCCACCGCAACTTGACGGGGCTCTTTGGCAATCAACTTGGTGCCCGGGGGCACTCATTTAAGTCTGTCCCCAATGAGTGCCCTTGGGGGCGAAAATGACTCGCTAGCCGATGGCGTTTTTGAGTTCCGTGCGGCGCTTTTTCATGCCGGTCATAACGGCATTGCGCAACTCGGGCATGCGCGCGGTATCCATCTGGGGCACGCCCTCAAGCTTATAGGGAATGCCCAGTTGCTCGTACTTGACGACACCCATCGTGTGATACGGCAGCATCTCCAGGCCGACCACGTTATGCCACGGGGCAATCAGGCGGCCGAGTGCCTCGCACTCCTCCACCGTGTCGGTAATGCCCGGCACCACCACGTGGCGGATAACGACCTTAATCTTGCGACGGGCAAGCTCATCGCCAAACGCCAGAATGCGTGCGGGATCGCAACCGGTCAGCTTTTTATGCTCGACGGGATCGGCGTGTTTAATGTCGAGCAGCACCATATCGGTCTCATTGAGTACGGCATCGAACTTCTCGGGGTGGTTGGGATCGAACGCATAGCCGCAGCTGTCGAGGCAGGTATGCACGCGGCCATCGGGATTGTTGTGCATTGCACGGAAAAGATCGGCCAAAAACTCGGGCTGCAGAAGCGGCTCGCCACCCGAAACCGTAATGCCGCCGCTGCGATAGAACTCATGGTTGCTCTGGAACTCGTCCATGAGGTGCTCGACAGTCACCATGGTGCCGCCGTTAACAGACCAAGTATCGGGATTGTGGCAATACGCGCAGCGCATGGGGCAGCCTTGGACAAACACTACGAAGCGGATGCCGGGACCGTCGACCGTACCCATCGTCTCGATTGAATGCACGCGGCCCAGGGCAAACGCAGAGTCCTCGGGACGAGCGTCCACACCCTCGAGCGTCATCTCAGCCATTCCCGCTACCTTGCCTCTCATTGGTTTTGGTTACATAAATACCAGAGCCATTCTAGCCCATACGCTTGCGTTTAAACATCTCGGACCAGAGTGGCATGCTTTAATCTGCCCCCTACCACCATGGCAGGGACTTATATCGATCATATGGCTGCTGAGCATTCGCGAAAGCGAGAAAATGTTCGTCTGCAGCCTTTACGCCTTAAGCGTGAGCACCGCACCGAAGGCGGTCGGGCCGCAATGGCTCGAGATGACGCCGCCGACCTGAGTCCAGGTAACGTCCTTAAAGCCTAGATCGTGCGCATAGACCTCCATGTCGTAGCGCAGCTCCTGGGAAAGACCCACCGAATACGCCAGGCCAATGTGCGAGTAGTCAATCTCGCCCTTCGCAACCATGTGGTCGATAAAGGCACGGGCGCACTTGAGCATAGAGCCGCGGAACTTCTTAGTCGCCACGAACTTGCCGCCCGTCACCTCAATGCAGGGTTTAATCTTGAGCAGATGGGCGCCAAGGAATGCCACGTTGGACAGACGACCGCCTGCCTTAAGGAAGGCTAGGTCGGTAGGAACAAAGCCCAGCAGCACACGGTCCATGACGGAGTTCGTAAATGCAAAGATCTCGTCGACGGTGGCATCGGGATGAGCCTCGATGTATTTGGCGGTCTCGACGACAACGAGCGACTGGCCCACCGAGACAAAACGCGTGTCCATGGAGAACACGTAGTCGCGCCCCTGGGCCGCAATCTTCGAGGACTGATGCGAACAGGTCGTGGCCTCGGAATACGCAAGATGCAGAATAGTCGCGTCGGGCTGCTCGGCATGGATGCTGTCGTACACGTGAGCAAAATCCGCAGGCGCGCAGCCGCTGGTCTTGGGCATAACGCCAAACTCGTTGCAGCGCGAATAAATCTCGAGCGGATCGATCGAACCGTCCTCGACGGTCTCGTCAGCAATCGTGACATGCATGGGCACGCACACGATGCCGTAGCGCTCGCAGAGCTCTGGCGTCACATCCGAACCAGATTCAACCACGATTACGTATTTGCCCATTCTTATCACGACCCATCTCGACGTTGGTTTTTCAATATGTGACGCACGTGACGCCGCACTGTTGCACAACGGCGTCCAAGCGCCAAAGAGACGCCGCCCCTTGCACACAACAAAGGACAGCGTCTCCCTGGAAAACTCCGTGCTTGGCTGAGATTTTACACGGTTTATAAATGAGTGTTACTTATCCCGCAAACGGTAGCTATACGCGATAAACGGTAGTTCGCTGCGGCAACTGCAACACATTCCGCCCAGCAAGTCCAATCGTGCCCCATGCACGGTTAATGCACGAGGCGGTAGAAATTCATCGATGCCGCACCCTCGGCGTGCAGCTCCATCGCCGGAACCGCCGGCGAATAGGTACGGCTCGTAAGTGCCGCCTCGCCGCCATTTGCAAAAATCTCGACCATCGTAGTGTCCGAAAGCACGCGTAGGTCGCGAAGCTCGCCGAGCTCAATCGACCTCTGGTCGCGCCCATAGCCTTCGTCACCCATATCGAGGGTAAGCATCCCGTCCGTATAACGCACAAAGACACCCTTGCGGATTTCGAGCTCGACCATCTTGGCGCCCTCGCAGGAAACCACAAGATCAAACAGGCGGCCCGGCTCCTCAACGGTTTCACCGCCTGTCGCGCGAACGCAGTCGCCGCGCATCCTCTCAATCTCGTGCGCCGGCTGCTGGCAGAGCTTACCATCGCGCATGCTCAGCTCTCGCGGCACCGTCAACGCGCACTGCCACCCGCGCGCCACCGTCGGGTTTTCCGCCGTCGCATCGGGGCAACCCGACCATCCGATCATCAAACGCCGGCCTGCAGCATCCTCAAAGGACTGCGGAGCATAGAAATCAAAACCGGCATCGACCATCGGGGGCATGCCCTGCCTGACGATTTTAAAGCTCGGCGCCTCCCAATCGGCCTCGATAGGGAACCACACGCACTGATGCGGATTGCGGTAACGCCAACCATCGGCAGGCACACCCTGCGGACAGCAAACGAGAATAAGCTCGCCATCAAGCTCAAACAGATCAGGGCACTCCCACATAAAGCCAAACTTCTCGCCCAGCTCAATGCGCGTCGCATAGCTCCAGACCCCTAAATCACGCGAAGTATAGACAAGCACGCAGCCACGGTCGTCTTTCGTACGAGCGCCCAGAACCATGTAGTAGATACCATCGTGCTCAAGGATCTTGGGGTCGCGCACGTGCGTACCGATATCGTCGGGGTAATCGACTGGTCCAACAGCCATGCGCTTCTCGCCCAATTCGTCGGGATTCTCGGCAACCATATGAATCTGGTTTTGCTCACGGCCCGTCAACACGTAGTCGTAATCATCGCGGTCAAAATGCTTGACGTTGCCGGTATAGAAGTAGTGAATCTTGCCATCACGTACAAAGGCAGAACCAGAATACGCTCCGCTCGAATCCAAATCGGAATCGGGGAACAGCACGGGGCCGTGATTCTCGTACGTCACAAAATCCTTTGTCGTCAGATGGTTCCAAAGCACTGGACCGCCATGCGCAGCATCGAACGGATCGTATTGATGATAGATGTGATACGTATCACCAATCTGAACCAAACCGTTGGGGTCGTTGAGCCAGCCAAGCTCAGGCTCCACATGGAACAGAAGCCTATCGGGGTCGGACGCGATGCGAGCCGCCGTCTCATCCTGTCCGACACGCCACTGCTCATAGTCCGCGCGTGTCACCTTGTTTTTTTGATTTAACATCGCCGTTGACTTTCTCGTCTATGGGGAAGGACGCTCGACTCACACGAGTCGAACGCCCTTCCTCAAATGGACTTATCCTCAGATTACACTGAACGGCTCAACTAGAAGCTAACGTCGAAGCCAGCGCCAGCGCCCTCTTCATCGGTGGTCGGCACGCCCTTTGCCTTGTTGTAGGCAAAGATCAAGACGATCGGCACGATAAAGGCGATGAGATTGCCAGCCACATACCACACGAGGGTCTCGGGCGTGACGATGAGCAGGCCAAGCACGCCGGTCAGACCCTGACCGATAGCGCGCACCTCAAAGAGCTTGACGAAGGCACCGCCGCAGCCTGCACCGATGCATGCGCAGATGAACGGAATGATCGAATAGCGCATGTTTGCAGCAAAGATAGCGGGCTCGGAGATTCCGACCAGCGTCGGGATAAAGGACGACATGCAGATGTTGCGCTCTTTGGAGTGCTTCTTGTGAATGAGGTACATGCCGATGGCGCCGCCGCCCTGGGCGATGATGGAAACCGACCAGATGGCCTGGATGTAGTTGAAGCCAGTCGTGGCAACGAGGTTGGCCTCGATACCCTGGATGAACTGATGCGTACCGGTAACGACGAGCGGCTGCAGGAACGCGGCGAAGACAAAGGCACCAAAGACGCCCATCCTGTTGTACAGGACATCGATTACGCCAGCGAGGACGTCGCCGATCAGGTTGCCGAGCGGGCCGAACACGGTGAACAGGGCAACGTTAGCAAGAATCAGGGTGACGGTCGGGACAAAGACAAACGAGACGACCTCGGGGATGTACTTCTGGGCAATCTTTTCGACCTTGGCCATAAACCAGGCAGTCAGGATTGCAGGGAACACGCCGCCCTGGAAAGCAACCATGGGGATGGAGAGCGGACCGAAGTTCCAGTACTCAGCACCCGTCGGGTCCATAACGAACGTGTTACGGTTCATAAGACTCGGGTGAACCATGACGATGCCGACGAGGATGCCCAGGATCGGGTTACCGCCAAAACGCTTGACCGCGCTGTACATAACCAGGACAGGCAGGTAGTCGAACGTGGTGGCGATAATGGCAAAGAAGCTTGCGAGGTTCTTGAGGAACTCGCTGTGATCGGCGAGGCTGCCTTCCATGCCAAAGAGGCCGTTGGCAACGATCAGCGACTTAAGGCCGATGATGATTGCAGCGCCGACGAAGGCGGGAATGATGGGGATAAAGATGTCCGAGAATACCTTGAGGACCGAGAAGAACTTGCCCTTCTTGTCCGCCTCGGCGCCCTTGACCTCGGAAGCACTGATCTCCTTAACGCCCGTCAGAGCCATAAACTCATCGTAAACCTTGTTGACGGTACCGGTACCGAAGATGATCATGAGCTGGCCGCTGTTGTACAGCACGCCCTTGACGCCATCGATGTTCTCGAGCTCGGCCTTGTTGTATTTGCTCGTATCCTTGAGCACCAGACGCAGACGGGTCACGCAATGCGTGGCACCCTCGATGTTCTCCAGTCCGCCGACGTTGTCGACGACTTGCTGGGACACTGCCTTGTAGTCCATGTTCCTCT
The DNA here is from genome assembly GCA_902478945.1 of uncultured Collinsella sp. Classification (GTDB taxonomy): domain Bacteria; phylum Actinomycetota; class Coriobacteriia; order Coriobacteriales; family Coriobacteriaceae; genus Collinsella. The sequence continues at coordinate 33,779 of CABSMX010000002.1, read as the reverse complement.
CCATTCCTTTTCTAAATCATAAAACGGTTCGTTGCCGCTACAGAGACGCGATCGTTGCGTTTGCGCACTTGAGCGCACCGTCGGTGACGGTAAGCGCCACACCCTGGCCCTGCTTGTTGCAGAAGCGAGCGTTGAGCGCAACATCATCGACAAAGATGGTCGCGATGTCGTCGTCGACGACCAGACGCACATGGTGAGTGCCCTCGCCCTTAAAGAACAACGGACGCTCGAGGCCCATGTTGTTGACCTGGAACCACGGGTACTGGGGAGCCGGCGTGAACTCGAGCTTGCCCTCGCGCAGGTTGGCGCGGAACTCATAGGCAAGACCGGTCTCGGCGTCCTCGGCGAACTTGACCGAGAAGCCGGCAGCGTTACCGCCGAGCTCAATGTCGGCATCGAGCAAGTAGGTGGAGCCGGCATCCGCGGCGAGCACCTGCTCGACCTTGCCCGACTCGCAGGAAAGCTCAAAGGTCTCGACTGCCTTAGCCTCGCCAAAGGCGCCAAGCATGCTGTCGGGGAGCTTGGTGCCGAGCGTTCCGTCGGCACGCTGAACGATCTCGAGGGGCATAAAGGTGCCACCCCATAGGTAAGAGCTGGGGTCGCCGCCCTCGTCACGCGTAGGAACCCAACCAAAGAGAACGCGACGCTCGCCATCGAATGCGGTGCGAGCGGCGTAGTACGCGCGGCCGTCGAAGGAGTCGTCAGCGGGGGTAATCCAAGGACCGTTGATGGACTTGGACATGCGGTAACGGGTCTTGTTGCCGTCGCTGTACTCGGAAAAGACGAGGTACCACCAGTCGCCCATCTTAAAGAGATCAGGCATCTCAAACATGGTGTACAGGCCCGGGTTCCACCAGTCGCCCTGGAACTCCCAGTTGGTCAGATCCTTGGAGGTGAACTTGACCAGGCGGCCGGTCATCAGACGCTTGTCCTCGCCCACACGTGTGCCGAGGATGAGCATGTACTCTTCGTTCTCCTCATCCCAAAGCACAAAGGGATCGCGCCAGTTGCGGTCATCGTAACCCTCCTGGGGCGGAAGCAGCGTCTCGGCGATGTTCTTCTCCCACTTGACGGCGTCGTCGCTCGTTGCGTGAAGAAGAACCTGCTTCATCAAACGTGCGCGGACCTTATCGCGATTGCAACCAGTGTAGAGCGCATGGTACTTGTCGCCCACCTTAAACACCGTGCCGGCATAAATGTACTGGTCGACTTCCTCGTCGCCGCCGCGCTCAAGGCTCTCGCCAAAGTCCTTGTAGTTGACGAAATCCTTGGTCGTAGCGAGTGCCCAGCCAAACGGCTCTCCGAAAGGTTCGGGGTTACGCGTGTCACGCTGATGATAGAGATAGAACGTGCCGTCCTCGCCGTACGGCATGATGTCGCCTACCCAAATTCCCTCAGGCTGGTAATACACCTTGTGCATCCGAGACTTCCTTTCCACGACATACTAACTCGGTACAATGGCAAGATATGTCAATCGTTTTCATATGTCAAACGTTTTCATATCAATACGTCTTTTCGCAGTTCCAGTCGTCGGTAAACGGTTGACATATGCCGGCGAACGGTCATCAGAGGCGTTTGAGGAATTCTTTTGGCACGGGATGAACTACGCGGTTTTGCCCTCAATGAGTTCAACGGGGAGCTTGATATTCGATTCGGGATTATCGCCGTTAATAAGAGCGATGATGGATTGCGCCGCGAGCTCTCCGATGCGATCGATATCTTGACGTACGGTTGTTAAGTCAGGCATAAACGTCATAGTTCGGCGGGCACCATCCGCGCCCACGACCTTAATATCGTCTGGAGCGCTCAAGCCACGCTGCTTCATCACGTTGAGACAGATGGCCGCCATCGTATCGTCTCCCGCAAAGATGCCGTCAATATCGGGGTTCTCATCGAGGATCTTCGCAACGACCGCGCCCTTTTCGTCGTCGGGCTTAACGAACTCAACCTCACGGACAAGCGCGGACAAACCGGCCTGCTCAACAACATCGAGGTAGGCATCGGTACGCTTATTGGCAGGCATGCGCATGCGGCTATTGCTGCGCAGGCACAGGATACGCCTGCAGCCGTCATCAATCAGACGGCGCGTGGCGAGCTCGCCGATGCCATAGCTGTCACTTGCAATCTGGACAGAGCCCTCGCCAAGATCGCAGTCGATGCCAACCAGGCTCAAGCCCATCTCGGCATATGCCTCAGCACCGATATTGAGGGAGTTGACGATTACGCCGTCGACCATATTGCGGCGGAGCATGTCAATATAGGAACGCTCAAGATCGGGTCGATTGGCGCTGTTGCACAGCAGCATCTTAAAGCCGTTTTCCGCCAACGTGCGCTCGACCGCCTGCACAACCTGAGCATGGAACGGGCTGCTCACAAAGGGAACGATCATGCCGATAAGATTCAGACGGCCGTTGAGCATGGCACGGGCGATATCGTTGGGCGTATAGTTGATGCGCTCCATCGCGGCGTGGACCTTATCGCGGGTCTCTTGGCTAATATAACCGCGATTATTAAGCACGCGAGATACCGTAGTAGGCGAAACCCCCGCCACCGCTGCAACTTCCTTGATGCCAGGCTTAGCCGTATCTTTAGAACGAGCACTCTCGCGAGCCATAGCACCCTCCCCCATCAACATGTCATACGTTTACATACGAACAAAGCATACCCCAACAACAGCGGGAAGACGGTAACAGCACAAGTAAGTAAACGACTCATCCAAATAATTAGGAGAGTTCCGCCTAAAGGGTGACTACACAGGACCCCCGCCGGGCCGCTTTGGGTTACTTTCCAAAACATTTCCGCAGGACGCAAAGGGCTCCGCCGCGCGAAGCGCGCAGCGGAGCCCTTTGCATGTCCGAGGACGTTTTGGAAAGTAACCCAAAGCGGCCCGGCGATCCTGCGGGAGTTAAACCCCTTTAGAACTTGTCGTGGAAGGTACGCGCAATGACCTCGTCCTGCTGCTCCTTGGTGAGCGTGTGGAAGTTCACGGCATAGCCGGAAACGCGGATGGTCAGCTGCGGGTACTTGTCGGGGTGAGCCTGAGCGTCGAGCAGCGTCTCACGGTTGAAGACGTTGATGTTCAGGTGGTGGCCACCCTTCTCGGCGTAAGCGTCGAGCATGTGGACCAGGTTATCGGCCTGAGTCTCGGAAACTTCAGAAACCTTCATAATGTGTCTCCTTCGATCGATAGGCGCCGGCCGAAACCGGCGCACTAATCAGTAATCGTTATTGTTAGTATAGCACTAACAATAGTTACTCGCCAAGCTGATCAAGGTCGATATCGCCAAAGAACACCTGGTCCTCCTTGCCGAGCGCACTCGGGATAATGGAGAAGGTGTTGGAGATGCCGTCCTGAGCATCGCGGAACGGGAGCTTGGAAACCGAAGACAGCGAAGCGATGGCGCCGTGGCTATCGCGCTTGTGCATAGGGTTAGCACCCGGGGCGAACGGCTGACCAGCCTTGCGGCCGTCAGGCGTGGAACCGGTCTTCTTACCGTACACGACGTTGGAGGTAATGGTCAGAACCGAGGTCGTGGGCACGGAGTTGCGGTAGGTGTCGTTCATGCGGATGTACTCCATGAACTGGTGCACAACGTCGTGAGCGATCTGGTCGACGCGGTCGTCGTCGTTACCGTACTTGGGGAACTCGCCCTCGGTCTCGAAGTCGACGATGATGCCGTTCTCGTCACGGACGGGGTGGACCTTGGCGTACTTGATGGCGGACAGGGAGTCAGCCACGACGGAAAGGCCAGCGATGCCCGTAGCGAACCAGCGGTGCACGTGCTTGTCGTGCAGAGCCATCTGGATGCGCTCGTAGCAGTACTTGTCGTGCATGTAGTGAATGATGTTCAGCGAGTTGACGTACACGCCAGCGAGCCACTTCATCATGTCGTTGTACTTGGCCACAACGTCGTCGTAATCGAGCGTATCGCCCTCGACGGCGCGATACTTGGGGCCGACCTGCTTCTTGGAGACCTCGTCAACACCGCCGTTGAGTGCGTACAGCAGGCACTTGGCCAGGTTGGCGCGGGCGCCGAAGAACTGCATCTCCTTGCCGATGCGCATGGAGGACACGCAGCAGGCAATGCCGTAGTCATCGCCGTGATAGACGCGCATGAGGTCGTCGTTCTCGTACTGAATCGAGGAGCTGGCGACAGAAGTCTTGGCGCAGAACTTCTTGAAGTTCTCGGGCAGACGGGTCGACCACAGAACGGTCATGTTGGGCTCGGGGCTGGTGCCCATGTTCTCGAGCGTGTGCAGGTAGCGGTAGCTCATCTTGGTAACGAGCGTACGGCCGTCAACACCCATGCCGCCGATGGACTCGGTGACCCACTGCGGGTCGCCGGTGAACAGGGCCTGGTACTCGGGGGTACGGGCAAACTTGACCATGCGGAGCTTCATGATGAAGTGATCCACGAACTCCTGGATCTGCTCCTCGGTGAAGGTACCGTTGGCAAGGTCGCGCTCAGCATAGATGTCGATGAACGTAGAGGTACGGCCGATGGACATAGCGGCGCCGTTCTGCTCCTTGACGGCAGCAAGGTAGGCGAAGTACATCCACTGGATGGCCTCCTGCGTGTTGGTAGCAGGGTTGGAAATATCGAAACCATAGGTCTCGGCCATCATCTTGAGCTCGCCGAGGGCGCGGATCTGCTCCTGCAGCTCCTCGCGATCGCGGATGTTGTCGGCGGTCATGACCGTCGGAGTGGAAGCCTTCTGGGCCTCCTTGTCCTTGATCAGGTAGTCGACGCCGTACAGGGCAACACGACGGTAGTCGCCGATGATGCGGCCGCGGCCATAGCCATCGGGCAGACCGGTGATGATGTGAGCCGAGCGGCAAGCACGCATCTCGGGGGTGTAAACATCGAAGACGCCAGCGTTGTGGGTCTTGCGCTCGAAGGTGTAGCGCTCGACAACGTTCTCGTCGACCTTGTAGCCGTGCTGGCTGGCAGCCTGGCAAGCGATGCGGATACCACCGTTGACGTGCAGCGCGCGCTTGAGCGGCTTGTCGGTCTGGAGGCCAACAATGGTCTCCTTGTCGCGATGGGCATTATCGATGTAGCCAGCGGGGTGGCTCACGATACCCGTGACGGTCTTGGTGTCCATATCGAGGACACCACCCTGCTCGCGCTCCTTAAGCAGCAGGTCGAGAACCTCGCCCCACAGCTCCTTGGTACGCTCGGTCGGACCTACGAGGAACGACTCATCGCCCTCGTAGGGGGTGTAGTTCTTCTGGATGAAGTCTCGGACGTCAACCTCTCCCGTCCAGATACCTTCCTTGAAGCCTTCCCATGCCTCCTGCATTGTGTAACCACGCTCCTAGTTACGTGTAATGCGGCGCTCTCTCACACCGCTGCTTATTGAATTCTTGAATGTTCGGCTTGCACTACCGGCTTCTTCCGTTCTTCACCACACGTTGGTGCAGGAAAAACGTTTGTCCACCTTGGAACTACAACCCAAAACCCAAGATTTCACCCGTTTGAGAAGGATAACATAGCGACCCTCTCCATCTGGGCTGTTATATGTTTCTTTTTTTATATGATAATGGCGTTTTTTACAAACCCGCAGGAAATGCGAGCGCGAACAACTACCGTTCACCGATTTGTTTAGTTTTTTCCTTGCCTTTGTACGACGTTCACTCTAGCTGTTATGCCAGCTTTAGCAGGGTAAAGTACCTCTGAGTAGGCTTTAGGACATGCCTAACGATCTGCCCCTAACTTTGTTGGCACCGACGGTGTACAGAGGTCGCCTAAAGGTAGTTTTCTAGGCATGTCCCAAAATCTACCGCATAGGGTGCGCGTGCAAGGGTATCATCTTTCACCGAAAATAGTTTCTAGTGTTAGGGGTTTTCGGTGGAAGATACCGATTTCCGTGAACTTGGGCGTCAGCTCCTTACCGAGTTCGGCAGCATGCATCAGCGCATTTCGCGTTTTGCGGACAAAGCCCTCGGCGGCGAGATGGCCGTCATGCGCGCCCTCATACTCGCCGGCGGTTCGCTCACGCCGAGCGAACTCGCTGATCGCGCCTGGGTCTCGAGCGCCCGCATCGCCAATATCTTACGCGCCCTCGAGGCCAAGGGCTGGGTCGAGCGCGAGCACTCAAAGACCGACCGTCGTCGCGTACACGTCATAGTGACCGACAAGGGATTCCAGGATCTAGAAATCAAACGTCGGGAATTCGAGAACCGCACTGCGGCTTTCCTCGAGCAGCTCGGCGAAACAGATACCCAAGAGATGGTGCGTCTTCTAAGGCGTGCCAACGAAATTATCGACCGCAATCAAGAAAGGAGAGATGCCGAGTGAGGATTCTCAAGCTCTTTAAAAAGCATATCCTGGCACTGTTCACAGCTATCGTACTTATCGTAATCAGCTGCAACGCCGATCTGGCACTGCCTACCTACATGAGCGACATCGTCGACGTGGGCGTACAGCAAGGCGGCATCGCCTCGCCCGTGCCCGACACCATTCGCGCCGAATCGCTCGACGACCTCGAACTCTTTATGAACGCCAAGGACGCCAAGGCTGTGGAGGCCGTGTTTAGCAAGGCTGACAAAAACGGCATTCGAACGTACATGGGCACCGAGGAAGAGCGTGCCGATGGAGGCAAGATTGCCGACATTATGAGCCTGCCCGAGACTGTCGTTCTTTCGCTCAACCAGGGCATCGACGCCAACTCCATGGGCGACATGATGGGCTCGTCCAGCGAGAAAGACAACGACGCTGCCCAGGCCATGCCCACCCCCGAGCAGGTGGCAGCGATGACGCCCGAGCAGCTCGCCGAGATGCAGCAGAAGGCCGCAGCCGCGCAGAACATGCAAAAGCAGATTGATGCCGACGGCGGTAAGATCACCATGAAGAGCCTGCGTCTGGGCGTTGAAGGCGGCCTAATCGACCAGGGCAAGCTCGTCGAGGGCGCCAACCAAATGGCGGACAAAATGGGCTCCATGTCGGGCTCCATCGTGACCCAGCGCGCCGTGAGCTATGTACAGGACGAGTACAAGGCACAGGGCATCGACCCCGCCGACGTGCAGAACGCCTACCTGAGCCACATGGCGACCACGATGTTCGGCCTGTGCCTGGTGTCGCTCGTCGCCACCATCCTAACCGGTGCCGTGGCTTCGCGCACCGCCTGCTCCATCGCCCGCGACCTGCGCCGCGAGACCTTCAACAAGGTTATGCACTTCTCGCCGGCCGAGGTTGGCAAGTTTAGCCAGGCCTCGCTCATCACCCGCTGCACCAACGACATTCAGCAGATCCAGATGGCCGCAACCCTGTTTATCCGCATGTGCCTGATGGCACCGGTCATGGGTATCGTCGCTGTCATGCGCGTCCTGGCCAACCACACCGGCCTGGAGTGGACCATCGCCGTGGCCATCATCGCGGTCTCGGCCGTCGTCGGCGTGCTCATGGGCCTCACCATGCCCAAGTTCAAAAAGATGCAGAGCTTTGTGGACCGCGTGAACCTTACCGCCCGCGAGCTGCTCGACGGCCTTATGCCCATCCGCTCGTTCAACCGCGAGGAGCATGAGCTCGAGCGCTTTGACAAGGCTTCGCTCGACCTGATGACCACGCAGCTCTACACCAACCGCGCCATGAGCTTTATGATGCCGCTCATGATGCTCGTCATGAACTGCATCACCGTGCTTATCGTCTGGTTTGGCGCGCAGGGCGTGTCCGACGGCGTGATGCAGGTCGGCAACATGATGGCGTTTATCTCCTACACCATGCAGATCGTCATGGCGTTTATGATCCTCACCATGGTTTCGGTTATCCTGCCCCGTGCCGAGGTCGCAGCCGAGCGCGTGGAAGAGGTCATCACTTGCCCCACCAGCATCAACGACCCTGTCTCGCCCAAACTGCCCGCGGTCAGCGCGCCGCGCGGTGAGCTCACCTTCCGTGACGTGAGCTTCCAGTATCCCGATGCCCGCGCCGACGTCATCAGCGGCGTGAGCTTCACCACGCACGCCGGTCAGATGCTCGGCATCATTGGCTCCACGGGCTCGGGCAAGTCCACGCTCGTGCAGTTGATTCCGCGCCTGTACGACGTCACGGGCGGCAGCATTTCGCTTGACGGCATCGACGTGCGCGACATGACCCTTTCCGAGCTGCGCCGCCGCATTGGTTACATCCCGCAGCAGGGGCGTCTGTTCTCGGGCACTGTCGAGAGCAACCTCAAGTTTGCCGGCGACATGGTAAGCGATGACGACATGCGCCAGGCCGCGCGCATCGCCCAGGCCGAGGACTTTATCGCCGAACGCGAGGGCGGCTACGACTCCCCCATCAGCCAGGGCGGCTCCAATGTTTCGGGCGGTCAGCGCCAGCGCCTGGCCATCGCCCGCGCCCTGGCCAAAAAGCCCGAGGTCGTGGTGTTCGATGACTCGTTTAGCGCCCTCGACTACAAGACCGACGCCCGCCTGCGCGAGGAGCTGGCCAAAAACGTTACCGACGCCGCGCTCGTGGTCGTGGCCCAGCGCATCGCGACCATCATGCACGCCGACCAGATCATCGTGCTCGACGACGGCCACGTGGTGGGCACCGGTACGCACGAGGAGCTGCTGCGCAGCTGCCCGGCGTACCTGGAGATCGCACAGTCGCAGCTTTCCGCCGAGGAGCTGGGGCTTACCCAAGAAGAAATTGCAGCCGTTATGGAAGGAGGCGAGCGCTAATGGCAGACGAGACCAAGACTCAAATTCCCAAGCCCACCCGTCAGCGTGGACCCATGGGCCGCATGGGTGGCATGCGTCGCGGCGAAAAGGCCAAGGACTTTAAGGGCACCATGAGGCAGCTGCTCGGCTATATCGGCCAGCACAAGATTGCCGTGTTTACCGCCGTCGCCTTTGCCGTGTGCTCGGTCATCTTTAACATCGTGGGACCCAAGGTGCTCGGCCAGGTTACCACCAAACTGTTCGAGGGCCTGGTTGCCAAGGTCAACGGTACTGGCGACGTTGACTTTGACTGGATCGCCAAGACGCTCGGCTTTTTGCTCTGCCTGTACCTGGCGAGCTCTGCCTGCAGTCTGATCCAGGGTTGGCTCATGACCGGCGTCACACAAAAGATTTGCTACCGCATGCGCAAGGAGATCGCCGCCAAGATCGCTGTCGTTCCAATGAGTTACTTCAACGGTCACAGCAAGGGCGACGTGCTCAGCCGCATCACCAACGACGTCGATACGCTGGGCCAGTCGCTCAACCAGAGCGTGACGCAGCTCATCACGTCGGTGACGCAGATTATCGGCGTGCTTGTCATGATGCTTTCGATCAGTCTGCCGCTTACCGGCGTCACCGTGCTCACGCTGCCGGCAGCCGCGATTATCTTGATGGTGATGATCCACTTCTCGCAGCCGTACTTCCGCGAGCAGCAACAGGTCCTGGGCACCGTCAACGGCATTATCGAGGAGGATTTTGCCGGCCAGAACGTTATTCAGGTATTCGACCGCGCCGAGGCTTCGATCGAGGAGTTCGACCGTCAAAACGATCGCCTGTTTATTAGTGGCTGGCGTTCGCAGTTCCTGTCGGGCCTGATGATGCCGCTCATGAGCCTGGTGGGCAACATGGGCTACGTGGGCGTCGTCGTGGTGGGCGCACAGCTCGCGCTGACCGGCAATGCCACGCCCGGCGACATCCAGAGCTTCATTCAGTACGTGCGCAACTTTACGCAGCCCGTGCAGCAACTGGGCAACGTGAGCAACACGATGCAGTCGATGGCTGCCGCCACCGAGCGCGTGCTTGAGTTCCTGGCCGCGCCCGAGGAGGAGCAGAAGGCCGACGCACAGATTCCCGAGAAGCGTCCCGGCCACGTGGAGTTTGACCATGTCAAGTTTGGCTACACGCCCGACAAGACCATCATCCACGACTTTAGCTGCGAGGCACAGCCCGGCCAGACCATCGCCATCGTCGGCCCCACCGGCGCCGGCAAGACCACGCTCATCAAGCTGCTGCAGCGCTTCTACGACGTGGACGGCGGCTCGCTGCGTGTCGAGGGCGTCGACGTGCGCGACTGGGACCGCGCGGCGCTGCGCGGCGAGTTTGCCATGGTGCTGCAGGATACCTGGCTGTTTAACGGCACCATCCGCGAGAACATCCGCTACGGACGCCCCGACGCGAGCGATGCCGAGGTCGAAGCCGCCGCACGCGCCGCACGCTGCGACCACTTTATCCATACGCTCGCCGGCGGCTACGACTTTATGATCAACGAGGAGGGCACCAACCTGTCACAGGGTCAGCGCCAGCTCGTGACCATCGCCCGCGCCATTTTGGCCGACCGCCCGGCGCTGATTCTGGACGAGGCGACCTCCAACGTCGACACCCGCACCGAGGAACTCATTCAGCGCGCCATGGATGCGCTGATGCAGGGCCGCACCAGCTTTGTCATCGCACATCGCCTGTCCACAATCCGAAACGCCGACGTGATCTTGGTGATTCGCGACGGCGACATCGTCGAGAAGGGCACACACGACGAGCTACTCGCCCAGGGCGGCTTCTACGCCGATCTGTACAACTCGCAGTTCGACGAGGCGGCGTAACAACCGGCGGCAAACAACCGCAATGCCCAGAAAACGGGGGCGCAGGACAACCTGCGCCCCCGTTTTTGTTCTACGGCCCTTGAGCCGCCTCCCCTGGGACCTGATTGACAGCCCCTTCGAGGCCCTGTGGGCAAAAAATGGCAAATATGAGTACTGTTACCTTTTTGGTAACAGCCAAAACCGCCTCAAACGACCTCCTTGCGGCCTCTATACGCCTTCAAATTAATCAAAACGCCCGTTAGCAGGCTTTTGCGTGCCAACGTTAATGAACATATTTTTCACTTTGTCTATTATCTTGCTAAACCAATATGTTACTAGGTTAGCAACCGTACTCATATTTGGCATTTTTTGCCCACAGGGTGTTTCCTGGGGAACCGACAATAGCCTTAGGGTCCCGCGCGACGCCACTTCCTCCCGGTATCCGCCGACGTTCCCCCATATAAAACCTGCCAAAATAAACCTGTCCCTTTTGCAGGTTTCGGGGTGACAAGGGCTTGCACTTTAGCGTGCGACAGCGGATAATGCCGAGCACTCGACAATACGCTTATTGCTCTTTCTATAGATTGAGGAGGCCCCTATGGCCATGGAATTCAAACGCAGGCTGCCGATCCCCATGGAGATCCGCGAGGAAATGCCGCTTTCTGCCGAGCTTACCGCCAAAAAGCAGGCATTTGACGCCGAGGTCGCCAAAGTCTTTACCGGCGAGGACGCACGTAAGGTGCTCATCATCGGCCCGTGCTCTGCCGACCGCGAGGATTCGGTGCTTGAGTACATGAACCGACTGGCCAAGACCGCCGAGGAGGTCAAGGACAAGCTCATCATCATTCCGCGCGTCTACACCAATAAGCCGCGTACCAAGGGCACCGGCTACAAGGGACTGCTGCACAACCCCAACCCCGAGGCTCCCGACGACCTGCTCGAGGGTGTCAAGGCCATCCGCCATATGCACCTGCGCGTTATTGAGGAAACGGGCTTCTTCACCGCCGACGAGATGCTCTATCCGTCCAACTACCAGTACCTCGTTGACCTGCTGAGCTATGTTGCCGTGGGCGCACGCTCGGTCGAGAACCAAGAGCATCGCCTGGTGTCGAGCGGCATTTCGGTGCCCGTCGGCATGAAAAATCCCACCGCTGGTTCTACCACCGTTATGCTCAACTCCATTTACGCCGCGCAGGCGCACCAGAGCTTCATCTTCCGCAACTGGGAGGTCGAGTGCGACGGCAACCCGCTCGCACACGCCGTTATGCGTGGCTACATCGGTCTCGATGGGCGCACCTACCCCAACTACCACTACGAACACCTGGAACGCCTGGCCGAACGCTATACCGAGCATGCCGGCTATGCCAATCCGGCAGCGGTCATCGACTGCAACCACGACAACTCGGGCAAGCGTCCGCTAGAGCAGTATCGCATTTGCAAGGAGGTGCTCGACAGCTGCCGCCGCAACGAGTCCATCTCCAAGCTGGTCAAGGGCTTTATGATCGAGTCCTACCTGGAGGACGGCAACCAGCCGGTCGACGGCGGTGTCTTTGGCAAGTCGATCACCGACCCGTGCCTGGGCTGGGAAAAGACCGACTACCTCATCCACGAGATCGCGGAGCGTATTTAGTTACGCGGTTTTACCAAACCGCGTAACGACTCGACGCTGCAAACGCCCCTAAGCGGCAATCTGACGTTCAATCGTCGGTCGCGTACCGAAGTACGCTTCCCTCCTCTTTCACGTCACCTTGCTCGCTTAGGGGCGTTTTCGCTGACTTATGCTCGACCTGCGATTGTTTTGCTTTAGGTCGCTTACTCGCTGTAGCGGGTAGCGATGGCAGCTTGCACCATGCCAGTGCTCATAAGGTAGGTCACCAGGAAGTAGCCGCCATAAGCTGCCAGGAAGATTGCGCAGGTGAGGCCCACGGTGCCGCCGATGCTCATATTTCCGAATATGCTCACCATCTCGATGATCACCTTAAGTGCCACAAAGGAGTGCGCCAAGCCCACCGCCAACGGGAACAGGAAGAATACCGCTTGCTGCGCCATCACCGAATGGCGAATCTGGCGGTCGTCACAGCCGATCTGTGCCAGCACACGATAGCTGCGGCTGCCATCGGCCACGTTGGAGAGTTGCTGGATCGACAGAATCGCCGTGCATGCAACGACCAATACAAAGCCGATGTAGATGGCCAGGTAGCTAATAAGACCGTTCATTTGCGCTGCCTGCGTGTACATCTCGGAGCGTGTGATGAAGGTTCCCCACGACCCCGGCTCCTTGCCGTCAACGAGCAGATTGTCGAGCAGAGTGTATTTAATGCTCTCGTCTGCCTCGGTCGTATCCATCCCCTGTTTGTAGTTAACGAGCAGGCTACTGGAATACGGCTGCAGATTAAGTTGGGACAACAGCTCGTCGGCAACGACGACGGTGCCCGGATTACTACCCATCGCTGAGTTGGCGATGGCCGCAGTGTCCTCGTCCGACTTATCGGTTGCGGGCTTGAGCGTATGCCCGCCCAAGGTAAGGGCATGGCCGCCAGCCATATACTTGGTGTACAGGTCGACCAGCTCGCCGCCCATATCACACGTGAGCAGATACTGATCGTGACCGATGTGCACCGGCTCCTCGCCCATCATCTGACGCAGTTTGTTGTACTGACTCGCCGGCGTCACAAACAGACCCATCGCATCGGCATTGCTACCCCCGAACGCCCTGGGAAGCTTTTCGCCCATGGTCTTGCACATCTCGCTTGGAGTCACCGAAGGATCCGAGCCGCCAAGCGGGTAACTCAGATACGAATCAATCTGTACATGCTCACCGGCAACATCGGCGATATCGACCTTCTTGCCGGTCTCGTCGTTGTTGTCCGCCGACTTGCCCTTGCCGTGCCATGCGGGGTACAAATCGACCGTACTATCGGCCAGCACCATGCGATCAGCCTCAGACGGATTGACGTACTCTTTGTAGTAGTCGAGCGTATCGGGCGTGTAATAGACATACGTCTGAGACACATCAACAGGGTTATAGCGCTCCAGGTTTTCGTTCATCACGTTGGCAATCGACATACCGCACGTCACCGAGGTGATGGCCAAAAACAGGAGCATCGCGATGACGCCCATCGAAAAGCACGCCGTGTTGACCTTGGCCGCAAGCTGGCGCACGGTAAACATGTTGAGGCCGCGCCAATACACGCCGCGCAGGCTCTGCAGCAGCTTGATGAGCATGCCCGAGAGTCCCCAGAACAGGGCAAAGGTGCCCACGGTAACCATAGCGGTCGTAATACCAAACTGGTTCATGGCCTCTTGCAGCTTGCTGTCCGTCGCGGTTAGCGGGAACCCATCACGTAGCAGACGGTAATAGGCCACGCCCACCAGCAACACGCCCACGGCAAAGATGGCAATCGCGATCCAGGGGTTGCGTGTCTTGATGCTCTCGTTGCGACGCTCGGCACCCATAAGCTCGATGAGTTTGGTACGCCGCACGGCGCGAAGGTTCAGCAGTAGCGTGAGCACAAACATTACGAGCATGCAGGCAAGGGTCAGATTGAACGCATGCACCGAGAAAAAGAAGCGGAAATTGGCGATCTGTGTCTTAAAGAGCGAGGCCGTAAAGAACGTCATGAGCTGGGAGAGTCCCACACCCAGCACAATGCCGGCGACAAAGGCGCCGACCGAGACAATCACCGTCTCGAGCGCCATGATCGTGGCGACGCGCCCACGCCCCATGCCGAGCACCTGGTACAGGCCAAACTCCTTCTTGCGGCGTTTCATGATGAAGTTATTGGCATACACCATCAAAAAGGCCATGACACCGGCCAAAAAGTACGTCAGGTCGCCGAGCATGCTGCCCATTACCTGCGCCAAGCCCTTTTCATCGATTCCGGCGATGTCGACCTGCATCGAGATGGTGTTAAAGGCGTAGAAGACCGTAACGCCCAGGGTGAGCGTCAAAAGGTAGACGAGGTAGTCGCGGCCGGCGCGGCGGACGTTACCCCAAGCGAGTTTACAGAGCATCGGAGCCCTCACCGCCCATCATGGCAACGACCTCCATAATGCGGTCGAAGAACTCTCGGCGGTCGGTGTCGCCGCGGCGCAGCTCGGTGAAGATCTTGCCGTCGCGAATAAACAGCACACGGCTCGTGTAGCTGGCGGCAAAGCTGTCGTGCGTGACCATGAGCACCGTGGCGCGCAGGCGGCGGTTAAGGGCCTCCAGGCTCTCGAGCAGCAGGCGAGCGCTCTTGGAATCGAGAGCGCCGGTGGGCTCGTCGGCCATGATCATGGTGGGGTCGGTGACGAGCGCGCGAGCCGCGGCAACGCGCTGCTGCTGGCCGCCGGACATCTGGTAGGGATACTTGTCGAGCACCTGACTGATGGACAGGCGCGCTGCCACATCCTGCACGCGGGTCGAAATCTCTGCCGAGTTTGTGCGGGCGATGGTGAGCGGCAGGGCGATGTTCTCGCGTGCCGTGAGCGTATCGAGCAGGTTGGAGTCCTGGAAGATAAAGCCGAGCTCCTCGCGGCGGAACTGCGAGAGCTTGGCCTGCTTCATGCGCGTCACATCCTGGCCGTTGATGCGGATCGTGCCGCTTGTGGCGCTATCGATGGTCGAGACGCAATTGAGCAGGGTCGACTTGCCCGAGCCCGAAGCGCCCATGATGCCAACAAATTCGCCGCGGTTGACGGTAAAGCTGACGTCGTTGAGCGCGCGCGTCACGTTGCCCAGCGCTCCGTATACCTTTTCGAGATGCGCGGCCTCCAGTACCGGGGTCGCCATGTGCGTGGTTTGCATACCGAGTCCTTTCTTGCAATTAGTCTACGGCATCTATAGTCGCAAGAAGACGAGTCAGCTACCATCGATATGGCTTACGCTTGCCTTACCGTTGTGTAAGGTACGGGTAGCTACCCTGCCACGTGTTGATGCTGAGAGAGGACTCCTGTTGAAGACTGTTCATGTTGCCGCTGGGATCATTCGCAAGGAAGGATCTGACGAGCTGCTTGCCGTGCAGCGCGGCTACGGCGACATGCAGGGACTTTGGGAGTTTCCCGGCGGCAAGCTCATGCGCGGCGAGTCGCCCGAGGATGCCGTACACCGCGAGCTCATGGAAGAGCTGCAGGTAAAAGTCACCAACCTGCGCGATTTTTACACCGTTGAGTATGACTACCCCGATTTTCATCTCTCAATGGAGTGCTACTACTGCTCGCTCGCCGATGAATCTGATGAGCCCCAGAAGCACGACCGCCAGCTCGATATCCGCTGGATTCCGCGCACCTCGCTTGCCACGGTTGAGTGGATGCCCGCCGACAAAGGGCTTATCGATGCTCTGATTGAGTTGAGGGAAGATCGGCTTGAGGCCAACGGCACTGCCAACAACGCCGACGCCACCGCGACCGACGAGCCCGCCACCAAGCCCAAGCGCGCACCTAAGCGCCGCAGCAAGAAGCGTCCCAAGCCCGGCCTGCTCGACGGCATCGATACCTCGGACCTCTCCGCTGACGAGCGCGAGCTGGTCCGCCGTCGCGCCGCCATCAAAAAGTCCATGAAGGGCAACAAACGCGCCAACACCAAGCCCGAGCTGCTCGTACGACAGCGCCTGCGCGCCGCAGGCCTTACGGGCTATCGCTTGGAATGGAAGGTTCCCGGTAAGCCCGACATCGCCTTTCCCGGGCGCAAGATCGCCATTTTCGTCAACGGCTGCTTTTGGCATCGCTGCCCTAAGTGCAATCCGAGCCAGCCCAAGCGCAATGTTGAATTTTGGGAGGCAAAGTTCCGTCGCAACGTCGAGCGCGACCGCGCTGCCGTGGCAGCACTCACTCAAATGGGCTGGACGCCCATAACCATCTGGGAATGCGAGCTCAAAAAAGACTGCATCGACGCCACCATGGAAAAGGTCATCGAGCAGGTGCGCGCCGCAGAGCCGCAGCGCTAACAGCGAGCATTCACACGCTCCGCACGTCTGCGCCACATCCACGTCACAAACCTTAGAAAGCCCTTAAGCTCCCAACCTTTCAAGAGTGTTACTCGATGCCTCTGACCTGCGGTTTCATCGTAACACCAAACCAGGTTAAGCCTTTCTTTAGCGCTTCTTTGCAGCAGCCGCGGCATAATACTGCCAACGCACGGGACCTAGCAGCATACCCCGAGCGCAATCTTTTGGTGGACATCGAGGAGGCCGCATAAGCATGCATTCTTCCAATGCCGTAGCACGGCAGCCATCCCTGAAACATGCAAACCTTTTCTCCTTCCCCCCGACACAGAGAAACGGCCTCCTCGACTCCCCAACCCCAAAACCCAAACGCTCAACCGACCAGAGCCTCAACCTGCGAGCATCGTTCGAAAAGCTCCAAGCATCCCTAGACAAAACCTTCCCCAACCAAGCCCGGGCATACTAGCCCCCCACCAGCAAAGCGCCCCTCGCGCACCACTATTCCGCCCCAACGCCACAAGGGCGACGACCTCGAGTAGGTCAACCTGGGAGGGACGAGGGCTTAGTTCCCCAATCTTTCCGCAGAGGGCAAAAAGCAACGTCTTATTTTTCGACACTAACGCCACAAGGGCGATTGAGCAGGACGGTTTGGGCGGGTCCCGTACTTAGTTTCCAAAATCATTCCGCAGCGCGAAGGCCCCCGTTGTCAACGCTTCGAAGAAGCGAGACAACGGGGGCCTTCATGCGCGAGGACGTTTTGGAAACTAAGTACGGGACCCGTCCAAACCGTCCGGTGGGATCAGAGCACCCTTGCTGTTACTCTGCTTTGCCCACAGAGTTGAGGTTGGTCATGCGGATCTTAACCAGCTCGGTGATCTCACGCATGCCCTCCTTGGCCGGCTTCTTGGGATCGAAGCAGGCGGGGTTCTCGGCCATGTAGGCCATGAAGCCCTTGGTGTAGGCCTGACGCAGCTCGGTGGCGTAGTTGACCTTGCAGATGCCGTTCTTCACGGCCTCGGCGACCTGCTCATCGGGCACACCGGAGGTGCCATGCAGAACCAGCGGCACGTCAACGGCGTCGCGGATGGCCTTGACCACGGACTGCTCGATGTGCGGATCGCTCGTGTACACACCGTGGCTGGTGCCAACGCCAATAGCGAGGGAGGTGCAGCCAGTGCGCTCGACGAACTCCTTAGCCTCGGCAGGATCGGTGTAGGGGCTCTCGCCCTCAACCGCGGGACCGTCGTCCTCCTTGCCGCCAACCTTACCGAGCTCGGCCTCGACGGGCACGCCCATGGCGCGGCCAGCGTCGGCGACGGACTTGGTCAGGGCGATGTTGTCCTCGAAGGACTCGTGCGAACCGTCGATCATGACAGAGGTGTAGCCCGTGCGGAAAGCCTGCATGCAGCGGTCATAGCCATCGCCGTGATCGAGGTGCAGGGCGACGGGCACGGAAGCGCGCTCGGCGGCAGCCTTGACCATGCCGTAGAAGTAGTCCAGACCAGCGGTCTTGATGGTGCCCGGGGTGGTCTGCATGATGACGGGGGACTTGGTCTCCTCGGCAGCGGCCAGAACGGCCATAACAAACTCGAGGTTCTCGACGTTGAACGCGCCGACGGCGTAGTGGCCGGCCTGAGCGTCCTTGAGCATCTTTTCGGTGGTAACAAGTGCCATGAGCGTTTGCTCCTCTCCCTCGCCCGCATCTGGACATCGGGCGTACGTGTCCGCAAGGCGTTTTACCTTGCGTTTTACTGCGCTCATTGTATGAAATTCAGCGGCTTTGCATGTGCGAGATATTGAGCCCATGCAGGTCAATACAGTCGTTTTTGAAAAGTAAACGGAAGGAATTGGAGCCGAGTGGGCGTATTCGATATTGAATTTTGGGCGTTCAGCGTCTTTTTTTTATAGAAAAGATAAGTAATCGAAAGGTGTTTTCTTACTCAAAAAGAAAATGAACGAAAATAAACTCAACACAATTCCTACAAATTTAGCCGAGAATGGAGCAAACATGGCCCACGCAACAACCCGAGCTTTCGCCGATGAGCGTCGTTCCGCCATCATGGAGATGCTCGAGCATAACGCCTCGGTGCAAGTGGCAGAAATCGCCCAGACCTTTGGCGTGTCCTCCGTTACCGCCCGCGCCGACCTGGACGCGCTCGCCGAGTCCGGCAAGTTGCGCCGCACGCATGGTGGCGCCGTGTCTCTCCAGAAGCGACTGACCGTATCCACCCAGGATCGCCGCATCAACGTCAATGTCGCCGCCAAGCAGGCCATCGCGCAAAGCGCCATCGAGCTCGTCAATGACGGCGACACGCTGCTCGTCGACTCCGGCACCACCGCTCTCGAGTTTGTCCGGCTCCTCGATCAGCGCGACGGCATCACCGTCATCACGGCCGACATTACCATCGCCGATTATATCGACGAGAGCATGCCCTCGGTCGATGTCGTCATGCTGGGTGGGGCACTGCGCAAAGGTCATCGCTATCTGTACGGCCCACTTACCATGCAGGCGCTCCAAATGGTCCACGCCGACCTTGCCGTCATGTGCCCCGGCGCTTTTGTCCCCAGCTGCGGCTTTACGACCGACTTTCCGCAGATGGCCGAGACCAAAGCGGCTATGGTCGGCGCCGCCCGTCAAAGCGTCGCCCTCATGGACGCCAGCAAGGTTAACGGACGTGGCATGTACCGCTTTGCCGAGCTGGCAGATGTCGACACCATCGTGATGGACCGTGACCCCGATCATTCCGTTGCCACCTCAATCGCCGAGATCGTCGACGACGCCCGCCCAAATCTCCTCATCGCTGACGCTTAAACAAAAACCACCACAAAGGTGCCTGTCCCCTTTGTGGTGGTTGAGCGTCAAAAGTGAAAGTATCGCTACTTGGAAAGCTCGTCAGCAAGGGCCTCGATCTGGGCGCGCGATGTGTCGTTGAGCGAGCCCAGCACAGTCACCTTGTTCTGCGTCAGGGTGATGTCCTTCATGCCCTCGAGCTCCTTGGTCATAACCTTGGCAGCGGCAGGCGCCCAGGAACCGGCCTCGACGAGCGCAACCGTGCGGTTCTGATAGGCGTGCTCGGCAAGCGTATGGATAAAGGTGCTCATGAACGGGAAGATCTCGCCCTGATAGGTGATGGAGGCGAGCACCAGGCGGTCGTAGCGGAACGCGTCCTCAACGGCCTCGGCCATATCATCGCGAGCCAAGTCAAAGACGGAGACCTTCTGGCCGCGGGCCTCGAGCGCAGATGCGAGCTCCTCAACGGCAGCTTTCAGATGGCCATACACGCTCGCATAGGCAATCGTGATACCCTCGTCCTCGGGCTGGTAGCTCGACCAGGTGTTGTAGGTGTCGAGGTAATAGCCCAGGTTCTCGCTAAGAACAGGACCGTGAAGCGGGCAAATAATCTGGATGTCCAGATTGGCGGCCTTCTTAAGCACGGCCTGCACAAACTTGCCGAACTTTCCCACGATGCCAAAGTAGTAACGGCGCGCTTCGCAAGCCCAGCCCTCGGGATCCTCGATGTCGTTGGCGCCAAACTTGCCAAAACCGTCGGCACTAAAGAGCACCTTGTCGGTGGACTCGTAGGAGAAGAGCACCTCGGGCCAGTGCACGTTGGGAGCGCCGACAAACGTCAGGCTATGGCCGCCCAGGTCGAGCACGTCGCCATCTTTGACGACCATCTTGCGCTCGGGGAAGTCGGTGCCAAAGTAGTTGACCATCATGCGGAAAGCGCCCATGCTTGCCACAATCTGCGCCTGGGGATAGCGCTCCATAAAGGCGGCGATACCGGCGGAGTGATCAGGCTCCATGTGATGGACAACCAGATAGTCGGGCGTACGGCCATCGAGCACGGCCTCGAGGTTGCCGAGCCACTCGTCGACAAAACCACCGTCGACCGAATCGGCGACAGCGATCTTGTCGCCCAAGATAACGTAGCTGTTGTATGCCATACCGTTCTCGGACACATCGTACTGGCCCTCGAACAGGTCAATGTCGTGATCGTCGACGCCAACGTAGCGGATATCCTTGGTGATCTCCATCAGGCAAAGCCTCCTAGATAGACAAAATAACCCGTCTATCATAGCACTCGCCTTTATAGCCACGGCTATCTGCCAGCATCCTTATCGATTGTTATTGATGCGGAATATACCGCTTTTGACCTGCAAAAACTATGCGCGAGGCTCTGCCGTGCTATGTCGAACGATGAGCTGACCGGGGATGCGAATGGCGACGGTTTTGTCCGTTGCCCCCGCCTTGGGAACCGCGTGCTCGAACACCTCGCGTCCACGCTGATGCAAATCAAATCGAACGGTCGTGAGCTCGTTGTGTGCGACAAAATCATCGAGCGAATCGTCGACGCCCACCACGCTCACGTCCTCGGGCACGCGCAAGCCGCTATCGCGCAGCGCTGCAATGGCGCCATTTGCCATCTGATCGTTTGCCGCATAGATCGCCGTCATGGTGCGATCGTGCTCGGCCAGGTACCTACCGGCCTCGTAACCGCTGTTGGCAGACCAGTCGCCCTCGAGCGGCTCTGCCGGCTCGATGTGCTTACGCTCGAGCGCATCCTGCCAGCCGGCGCGACGGAACTGTTCGTCAATCGAAAAGGACGGGCCGCCGATATAACGAATCTGCTCGTGCCCCAGCTCAAACAGATGATTCATGAGCAACAGCGAGCAGCCGTAATGATCGGAATCCACCGTGGTCACGCGCGGATGTGCGTACATGGTAACGATGACCGTGCCAATACCCGGCAACGGATCGAACGTCTCAAAATCGGGAGCCATACGGCTCATGCCGATGATGATGCCGTCCACGGGCAGCGCGGCCATACGACGTGTTGCCTCGGCAAGAGAGAACTCCTCGGTCTTGGACATCTCGACCAGTGTGATGGCGCAATTATGCTCGCGAGCAGCGCTGGCGATGCCGTCGATCATTGAGAGGTTGCCAAACTTGGTGACATCGTTGACGCACAGGCCGACCGAATGGTAACGGCCGTCACGCAACGAACGGCCGGCATAGCTCGGACGGAAGCCGAGCTCTTGCATAGCGGCTTGCACGCGCTGGCGCGTCTGTTCGTTAACGTTGGGCAATCCGTTGGCAACGCGCGAAACCGTCTGTTGCGAAACACCGGCAGCGCGGGCAACGTCGGCCATGGATACCGGACGCGTACCCGTATCGTTGAAAGGGCGCCTTGCCACAAAATCACCTTCGCTCTCGCAAGATCTGAATAGTGCGAATGTCGGCCCGGGCAGAAACACACCCCGCGCCGAAGCCCGCTATCGTCGGACGCATGTTAACGTACTCTACTTTTTCTATCAGCGGTTCTTTTGCTCCATATGTCCATACGGCCACACCGTTCACGGCCGAAAATCTACCGATTACCAGATTCTCAAAAAATGAGATACATTGTGTTATGAGTACGTTAACATACCCTTTAACGTGCGGTGCCGCGACCGTCTGGTTTGTGGTGCTCAATATTGTTAACGTACTCATAATGACACGGACCAGTCTCTCCGGCGTCAAGGAAAGGACCCGTATGACCACCCCCGACGAAAAGACATTCGCCACGCTCACCAAACTGTTTGAGGAGGAGTTTGGCCCCATCGACGACCGCCAGATGCTCTACGTGCACGCGCCCGGGCGTTCCGAGATCAGCGGCAATCACACCGATCATGAGGGCGGCCACGTTATCGCCGGATCGCTCGATGTAGCCGTCGACGGCATCGCCGTGGCAACAGACTCCAACAAGGTCCGCGTCGTCGACGAGGGCTACCCCACGTTTGAGATTACGCTCGACACGCTGGATGTTCAGAAGTCCGAGAAGGGCACGTCCGCAAGCCTCGTCCGCGGCATGGCGCACGAGATCGCAGCCCTTGGCGTTGAGCCCCACGGCTTCGACTTCGCCTTTACCTGTTCCGTCCCCTCGGGCGGCGGTCTTTCGAGCTCCGCTGCTGTCGAGGCGGCTTACGGCCGCGCCATGGAGACGCTCTGGGGCGCGCCCGCCATTGAGCCCGTCGCGCTCGCCCAGATGAGCCAGCGCACCGAGAACAACTACTACGGCAAGCCCTGCGGTCTTATGGACCAGGCCGCTGTGTGCCTGGGCGGCCTTGCCTACATGGACTTTGAGGACCAGGCCCAGCCTAAGACCCAGAAGCTCGAGCTCAACTTTGAGGATCACGGCTATGCGCTCGTGCTCGTTAAGGTCGGCGCCGACCACGTGGCCGCCACCGACGACTACGCCGCCGTTCCGCGCGAGATGCAGGACGTCGCTGCCAAGTTTGGCAAGGCACGCCTGTGCGAGGTAAACGTGGCGGACTTTGACGCCAAGCTCCCCGAGCTGCGTGCCAAGCTGGGCGACCGCGCCTGCCTGCGCGCCGTTCACTACTGGTACGAGAACGGCCTGGTCGATAAGCGCTGGGCGGCCCTGAACGCCGGCGACATTGACCAGTTCCTGGTCCTGACGCGCGAGTCCGGCGCCAGCTCTGCCATGTACCTGCAGAATGTCGTTGCCAAGCTGGGCTCCGAGCAGCCTTCCATGTATGCCCTGGCGCTGGCCGAGCACGTGCTCGACGGCCGCGGCGCCGTCCGTATCCACGGCGGCGGCTTTGGTGGCACCATCCAGGCCTTTGTGCCGCTCGATCTGGTCGACACCTTTATCACCAAGATGAACAGCTGGCTGGGCGAGGGCTCTGCCCGCCACTACGCAATTTCTGACAAGGGGGCTTACGCGGCATGGCTGTAATGACCGACGTGTGCGAGGCCACGCAAGGCCTGATTGAGTATGCCATTCATCGATCCATGATCGGTCAGGACGATCGCATCTGGGCATACAACACCATTCTGGAGTGCATCGGTGCTACGGGCCCGGCGCTCGACATGGCCTGGGCGCTCCAGGTCGAGAAACTCTCGCTCTTGCACCCCGATACCCTGCCCGACTTTGACCTGGAGGGCACGCTCGCCGCGCTTTCCGAGGCCGCCGTTGCCAACGGTGCTGCCGAGGACACGGTGTCGGGCCGCGACCGCATCGCCATGCGCATCATGGGCGCGCTCATGCCGAGGCCTTCGGTTGTAAACGAGGAGTTCAACGGCCGCATGGGCGTCAACGAGCCCCGCGCCGCGACCGACTGGTTCTACGGTCTGTGCTGCGACGCCGGTTACGTGCGCCGCGCCGCCATCGCGCGCAACATCAAATGGCGCACCCCCACCAACTGGGGCGACCTGGAGATCACCATCAACCTGTCGAAGCCCGAGAAGGACCCGCGCGACATTGCCGCAGCCGGCGCCGCAAAGAACACGGGTGAGAAGTATCCCGCCTGCCAGCTGTGCATCGAGAACGAGGGCTATCCCGGACGCTCCGCCGCAGCCGACGGCGGCGCTCACCCCGCTCGCCAGAACCTGCGCGTTATCCCCATCCAGCTCGACGGTGAGCGCTGGGGCCTCCAGTACAGCCCGTACGCGTACTTTAACGAGCACTGCATTGCTATGAGCTCCGAGCATCGCCCGATGCACGTCGACCGCAAGGGGCTGACCTGCCTGCTCGATTTTGTGGACCTGTTCCCGCACTACTTTATTGGCTCCAACGCCGACCTGCCCATCGTGGGCGGCTCGATTCTGTCGCACGACCACTTCCAGGGCGGCGCGCACGAGTTCCCCATGATGCATGCCGCCGAGGTCTCGCAGTTTAGCGTGCCCGGCTTTGACCAGGTCAGCGGCACCGTATTGCAGTGGCCGCTTTCGGTGCTGCGACTGCGCTCGCACGACCGCGCCCAGCTGCTCGACGCCGCCGAGAAGATTATCCTCGCTTGGCGCGAGTGGACCGATGAGTCGGTTGGCGTCGTCGCGCGCACAGCCGACGGCGTTGCGCATAACACCGTGACGCCCGTCATCCGCCGCGTCGACTCCCGCGGCAATGCTGGCGGCGAGATCTACGAGGCCTACCTGGCGCTTCGCTGCAACATCACGACCGACGAGCATCCGCTGGGTGTTTTCCACCCGCATGCCGAGTATCACCATATTAAAAAGGAAAACATCGGCCTGATCGAGGTCATGGGCCTGGCTATTCTTCCGCCGCGCCTGGTTCCCGAGCTCGGCGCTGTCCGCGAGCATCTGCTGGCAGCCAAGGCCGATGCCAGCTACGACCTTGCCGGTGCGCTCGAGGGCGATGATCTATGCCGCAGCCACGCCGCATGGGCCGAGGATGTCTATGCCCGCCGCGCCGACGAACTTACGGCCGACAACGCCATCGATATCCTGCACGAGGAGGTCGGCGTGGTATTTGGCCACGTGCTCGACAACGCCGGCGTCTTTAAGTGGGACGAAGCTGGCCGCGCCGCCCAACAGCGCTTTATCGACTCACTGTAATGATCCCTTGGGGACGGAGGAAAACGGATCATTTCGTCTTCAAGACAACTGCGCCCGCCGGCAACATCGCCGGCGGGCGCAGTTTTTGAGTGTAGTCATTGGGGACGTTCTTAAACGACTAGTCATTAAAGAACGTCCCCAATGACTACCCCAAGGAATATCCCAGACTGCCGGCAGAAAAGGAACGTCCCTAACTGCCGCATCCGGAGCAAGACAACGCCGCAGGTAGAGGACGGACAGCGAGCGGGTCGCATTTGAGACAAGGTGACGCGAAACGAAAGGGCGCTGACCTTCTGGTCGCGCCCTTGAAGTTGAACGTCAGATTGTCCAATTGCGGCCCGCGCAGCGTCGACCGGTCCGCCGTTCGGTAGAACGGCGGAACCAATAGGTTTGGTAAAACCGCGTAACCCTAAAGTTCAGTCACGACAACGCTGTTGTAGATCTCGTCCCAGCGGTCCATGACCAGGTGGCCGGTCTTGGGATCCATGGCGTTGAGCTTGCCGCAGGTATTGGCAGTCTTGAGCACCGTGACGTCGTCGGCACCAGCAGCAATGGCATGCGCAAAGCCGGCGATGGTCGAGTCGCCGGAACCCGTCGCGTTCACAGCCGCAATCGCGGGCGTCTTGGCGCGGAACGCGCGACCCTCATGGAAGCCCACCGAGCCGGCAGCGCCCATCGAAACGACAACCCAGGGGATACCGGCAAAGCGGCCGTCGGCGGCAAGAGCCTCGCGCAGGGCATCGACATCGTCGGTCGTAAAGGACGTACCCAGCAGGCCGTTAATCTCGGTCAGGTTGGGCTTTACGAGCTCGGGCTTAGCGTTAGACTCCAGCGCGGCCTCCAGCGATGCACCCGAGGTGTCGAGCAGCACCTTGGCGCCCGCAGCCTCGGCGATCTTTACGAGCTCGGCGTAGTAGCCGGCATCGATGCCACGCGGCAGCGAGCCCGAAAGCGTCACAACGTCCGCCTTCGCTGCAAGCTTGGCGAACTTGGCCGTAAAGGCCTCGAGTTCCGCGGGGGCGATCTGCGGGCCGCTCTCCAGCAGCTCGGTCTGATTGCCCTCGTGCAGAATATTCAGGCAGATGCGCGTCTCGCCGGCAATGGGCACAAAGTCGTTCTTGACGCCATCGGCATCCATGAGCTCGGCCATATAGGCACCCATGTGACCGCCAAGCAGGCCGGTCGCGAGCACATCGTCGCCCAACTGCAGCAGCACACGGCTCACGTTGAGGCCCTTGCCACCAGCGGTCTTTTCGGGCGTCACGCGGTTAACATCGTCGATAATCAGCTTGTCGAGCTGATAGCGCGTATCAATCGACGGGTTCATGGTAACGGTCAGAATCATGTTGAACTCCTGTTTAGAAAACCGGCCCGCGCCCCTCACAGAAACGCGAGCCGTCAATTAAAAAGCCGCAGAATGCCGGGTACCGCCAAAACGACGCACACGAGCTCAGCAAGCAAAAGTGTTATCAGAGCAGCTCGCCCGCCAGATGGCTTCGCAGCGTCGACTGGTCTGGCGTTCGGTAGAACGCCAGAACCTCCTTAGTCGTGGTATTCGCCGCGGTCCCACTTCTCCAGGAACTCGTCAAAGAAGTGCGGGTCGGCCTGAGCCTCGGCGTCGGCCTTATTGCAGGCATCGATCTTGGCGATCAGGGCATCGTGCTCGGGAGTCTTGTCGTAGGGCTCCTCCAGGAAGGCAAGCATGATGTCGGCCATCAGGAACTCGCCGGTGATCTTGCCGCCAAAGCCCACGATGTTGGCGTTGAGCTCGCGACGGGCATACAGGGCAGAGGTCATGTCGCGAACCAGGGCGCAGCGAGCGCCGGGAACCTTGTTGACGGCGTTGGTGATGCCGATGCCGGTGCCGCACAGGGCCACGCCAAAGTCGGCCTTGCCGCTGGCAACAGCCTCGCCCACGGCCTTACCGTAGATGGGATAGTGCGTACGGGTGTGGCTATAGGTGCCGCAGTCGAGCACCTTGTAGCCAGCCTGCTCCAGGCGGTCGGCCAGATAGATCTTCTCGTCCGTAACGATATGGTCGCAACCGATTGCGATGGTCTTCTTCATCAGAACGTCCTTTCGTCTGAATTCACAAGTTGAGATAGAAGTTCGAGTTCTCGGTGGCTCTCGTTAGGCCATCTTGTTGAGCATGTCGACACGGATCTGGTGACGGCCGCCAGCGTACTGGGCACGCAGGAACTCGCGGGCGATCTTCTTGGCGACCTCGGTGCCCACAACGCCCGGGCCCATGGTGACCATGCGCGAGCCGTTGTGCTCGCGGGTCATGTAGGCGGAACGCTCGTCGGAAATGTTGGCGACGACCATGCCCTTGATCTTGACGGCGGCCATATAGGAGCCGACGCCGTACTTATCGAATGCGAAGCCCTGGGAATCCTTGTGCTCCAGCAGGTCCTCGGCAACGGCGGTCGCGGAATCGACAAAGTCCGCGGCAGGGGTCTCGGAATAGTCGACGACCTCGTGACCGTCGGCGATGAGCATCTCCTTGATGGACTCCTTCATCGACATACCGTCGGCATCGGAAGCGATTACAACCCTCATGACATCCTCCTTGAGAGATACGCAGGTGCGTAGTTTCTGTTTGGAAGTGTTGAATCGCGTTCAGGTCCGGGCATCTGAATGTGCGGTTCTTCACTGTTCATGTTTATTTGAACACATTCGAACATCAACTGCAACCATTATTTGTTTATCTTTGTTCTTTTTTGAACAAATACCGTTCACGGATGATCGTCGGCCGTTTGGACCGGGCGCGGACGTAGCGACCATGTGCTCAACAAACAAAAGGGCGGCCGAGAACGTGTCTCGGCCGCCCTTCGGCGGTATTCCCCGGTATATACAGCTGTTTTAGCTACTCAGACTGCCCGCTCTTCTTGGCATGTTTGGACGGAGCGCTCAAGAAACGACCCGTCAGATAGTTCGCGGGACCGGAAACATCGATCCCCAGCAGCACGTGTCCTAGCCATAGGAACGCCGCGAGCACCAGTAGAGGGATCACACACGAGGTCACGATCATCACGATGACGCCTTCGATGAGGTCGGTCACCTGCTGCACGATCTCGTCGGTCATCTGCTTGGCGCCACTGGTTACCGACGTGACCAGGCTCGAGGCCCCGTCAGTCAACTGCTCGAGTACGTTTTTGGACTCCGTGGCCTCGGATTTTTTCTTGTTCGATTTCGAGCTGGTCTCGGCTGACTTGTCCGTGGTGTCGGCCGCGTCCGCAGCGTCCGCTGCCTTTTGCTCAGCTTGCTCAATACTTACGCGATACGTCTCATCGACCTTCTGCGACACCCATACGCTCGCGGGCACGAGCGCCATGCCGATCACGGCAACCACCAGTACGCGTGTCGCCACGCGGCGCAGGACGGCGCTCGTGCTCCAGCGCCCATGAACGCCAAGCGACACCGCAAAGAGCACCAACGCAAACGGGATCAGGATGCCCAGGCCGACCGACCACAAAATCGTAAGCAAATATTTCTCGAGGTATAGCACGGCAAGCACGATGCCCAAGTTACCCGAAAGCTGTGCGAGCTGCTCGGCAACCGGCGTTCCCGTATCGCCCGGCAGCGCGGTAATGCCCGCAGACAGCGCCACGCACGAGGTCGTGAGCGCCAGTACGTTACCTTTCTTTTGATCGATGACCTCAATGGTGGAGTCCCAAGTTTTGGTGTCGGCGAAATGCGGACGAGCCACAAAGCCCGACAGCAGCGCCAGTACCACGAGCGCAACGATAAAGCCAATCTGCAGCTTTTTGTTTGCGCACACGACATCGGACAGGCTGGGCTGCAGCTCGGTTACCGTCGTGTGCTCGGTTATCTGGACAGGACGCCCATGAGCCATCTCGTGCGCGTCTCTTTTTTGTATTGACCCGTTATCCGGCATTTGGATACCTCCTCAGCCCGGCGTTTAATGCGAAAGGAAGTATACCCACCGAGCAAAAATCGAACGGGACGACGAACGGAGCGCGCCAAGACTGTCCCTAATGACTAGTCGTTTAAGAACGTCCCCAATGACTACCCCCGCGCCGGCAGGGGACAGAAGTATCGCCTGCAGCGTTAGCTAGCAGATGACCCGCGTGTGTTCTTCGATGGCAGTGCGGTCCTCGGCAGTAATACCCGGCTCGCACACCACGGCGTCCAAATTGTCCAGGCGGCAGAAGGTGTAGAAGTCGCGCTTGCCGATCTTGCTGGAGTCGGCAATCAGATAGCGCGAGTCGGCCTTGCTAAAGGCGAGCTGCTGGATGCGGCCCTCTTCCATGTTGGACGTGGACACGTCGCCGTCCAAAATGCCGTTGGCGCCGATATAGGCTGCGTCGATTCCCAGCGCGCGCAGGGTATCCTCGGCCATGGGACCCACAAAGGCGGCGGTGCGGCGGCGATACATGCCGCCCACGAGGCACAGGTCGCAGTCTTCGCGCGCCTCGAGCAGGTTAAACACCGAAAGCGAATTGGTCACAATGCGCAGGCGAAACGCCGGCAGCATCGAGGCCATCTGCTCAACCGTGGTGCCCGTGCCCAAAAAGATGGTCGAGCCTTCCTCGATAAGCTCCACAGCACGGCGCGCAATCTGCAGCTTTTCCTCGGCATGCTTGGTACGCTTTTCGCTGTGCGAGTACTCATGGCGCAGCATAGCGTGGGGATGGCCCTGTGCACTGCGGGCTCCGCCGTGCACGCGCTCGATCTCGCCTAGGCTCGCGAGCTCCTCAAGATCGCGGCGGACCGTCATGTCCGAGACACCTAGCGCATCGGAAATCTCTTTAACCGAGACCGTGCCCTGCTCCTCGAGCAGCTGACGAACCTTATCTTGACGCTCCGCCTTGATCATTTTTACTCCTTTGAGTGATTTTGTTCGCAGTTATAGTAATCGAACAGTTATGCTCACTCACCCTAAACGGTCGATTTTTCCCGGTGAACGGTAGAAAACTCGGTGTCAAACGTAGAATGACGAATTATTTCGACACCAAGAGACCGACAAAAAAGGTGCAGAAAGCTGCGCTTTTAAAGTCATTTCAATCCAATGCGCCTCAATAAAGCAAATTGAACTTTACCGAACAATCGAAAACAGATTGACACACTAGTTCTCTTTGACTTAAATATTTAGCGACTTAAACAAACAGATTCGAACATGTTCGATCTGCATGGAACGGAAGGAGTTGCAGACATGTCCGCAGAGAGCAATCTGTTCTTCGAAGACACCGTGTTTGTTTGCGACCGCACCACGCAAGAAGAGGTCTTTACTGAGATCGCCAATAAGCTGTCACTCAAAAACTATGTGGCGCCCGCGTTTCTCGAGAACATCATCGAGCGCGAAAAGGGCTACCCCACCGGCATGGATATGTCTGTCGTCGACCCCGAGTTGCCCAGCTTCGCCGTTCCTCACACCGAGGTCGAGTTCGTTCACACCCGTCGCATCGTCCCCGTCAAGCTGACGACCCCCGTCGAGTGGCACTCCATGATCGACCCCTCGCAGACCTTCCCCGTCTCGTTCCTGTTCATGATCCTCAACGACGACAAGGAGGCCCAGGTGGGCATCCTCGCCAAGATCATGGACTTCGTTAACGCTCTTGGCACCGATCGCGTCAAGGAGCTGTTCTCCATGACCGACGCCAAGGCCATCTACCAGTTCTTGGTCGACAACTTTCCTGCCGACTAGTCAACCACCCTTAGGAATCCGCGGAATAACCCGCATAGAGAAAGGAATTCATCATGATTAAGGTTCTCGCAGCTTGTGGCGCCGGTGTTAACTCCAGCCATCAGATCAAGGACGCCATCGAGTCCGAGTTCAAGAATCGCGGCTACAACCTGCACTGCGACGCCGTGATGATCAAGGACGTCAACGAGGAGATGCTCTCTCAGTACGACATCTTCGCCCAGATCGCCAAGACCGATTTTGGCTTTGAGGTTAAGACCCCGATCGTCGACGCCGGCCCGATCCTCTATCGCATGCCTGCTATGGCTAAGCCGGTTTACGACAAGATTGAGGCCATTATCAAGGAAAAGGGCCTCAACTAATCTTTTGCAGCTTCGCTCTGCACAATCTTTGGCTTTAAGGAAGATGACGACCGGGAACGGCATCTTCCTTTTTTAAGGCAACATACGGAAAAGGAAATTCTCTTTTAGGAAAGAGGGAGACATGGACGCAGTAATCGGGTTTGCTAATGCCGTCTTTCAGCCGCTGATCGACCTTGGCGCAGCCCCTATGATGACCATCGTTTTGACGGTTATTGCCCTACTCTTTAAAGTTAAGTTTACCAAGGCCCTCGAGGGCGGTCTTAAGCTCGGTATCGCCATTACCGGTATCGGTGCCATCATCAACATTCTGACGACGGCCTTCAGCTCACCGTCACCGACGTGGGTTGGGCACCGCTGGCCACCATCACCTGGGGCTCTCCCTACACGCTGTACTTCCTGATGGTCCTCGTCATCGTCAACATCGTGATGATCGTGCTCGCCAAGACCAACACCATCGACGTCGACATCTTTGATGTCTGGCACCTCGCCTTTGTCGGCCTTGCCTGCATCTACTTTGGCGCCAACATTGTCGTCGCCACGCTGCTCGTCGTCTTCGTCGGCGTCATGAAGATCATGAACTCCGACCTTATGAAGCCCACGTTCAACGATCTTCTGGGTGCTCCCGAGGAGAACCCCATGACCACGACTCACATGAACTACATGATGAACCCGCTGGCCATGCTGCTCAACAAGATCATCGACAAGGTGCTCCCCTTCCTCGATAAGTACGACTTCGACGCTGCCAAGCTCAACAACATGATTGGCTTCTGGGGTTCCAAGTTTGCTATTGGTATCTACCTGGGCGTCTTCGTCGGCCTGCTTTCGCACCAGACCCCGCAGCAGATCTGCACGCTCGCCTTTACCGCCGCAACCTGCCTTGAGCTGTTCTCGATGATCGGTTCTTGGTTCATCGCAGCCGTTGAGCCGCTGTCTCAGGGCATCTCCGACTTTGCCAACAACAGCAAGTGGCTCCAGGGCCGTACCCTCAACGTCGGTCTCGACTGGCCCTTCCTCGCCGGCCGCGCCGAGATCTGGGCTGCCGCTAACATCCTTGCCCCCATCATGCTGGGTGAGGCTCTGCTGCTCGCCAACGTTCCCTGCCCCCTCTCCCCGACTGGCACTTGGAACGGTCTGCTGCCGCTCGGCGGCATCATCGCCATGGGCCTGACGCCGGCACTGCTCGTTGTCACCCGCGGCCGCGTGATTCGCATGGTCGTTATCGGTGCCGTCCTGCTGCCCGTCTTCCTGGGCGCTGGCACCCTCGTCGCCGACTTCGTCACCTTTACCGCAAAGACTGTCGGCGCTTTCCCCGATGGCGTTACCGGCCTGATCTCTCAGACCACCATGGAAGGACCTGTCGAGAAGTTCCTGGCCTTCTTCGTGGGCAAGGCGACCACGGGCGATGTGACCATGATCATCGCCACTGTCGTTGCCATCGTCGTGTACGTCGCGCTCTTCGCTTGGTATCGCAAGCAGATGATCGCTCGTAACATCGAGTACGCGAAGCAGGACAAGTGCACCCTCTCGCCGCTCACCACCGGCAAGTTTACCGAGGAGGACCTCAAGGCTGCTAAGGAAGCCGAGTCCGCAAAGGCAAACGCCTAACCCATTGCCACATATCCCCTGTGGAAGAAACCCGTCGCACCCCGGCGGGTTTCTTTTTTATGCCTAAGTAAACCAATCATCACTTTTTTGAGAAAAATACCCCCTGCTTTAGTGGGGTGTAGTGATAATCTCGCCTGTTCGCGCTACAGTTTGTCGGAAATACCTCGATGTTAGGAACCAAATGATCACTTCCGAGCTTTTCGGCACCGCGCCGTGCGGTACCCCCGTTCATCGCTACACCCTCAACGGGCCCGAGATCTGCGTTCGCATTATGGACTATGGCGCCACCGTGCTTGGTGTCGACGTGCCCGACATTCCCGGCAACGTGCGCGATGTGGTGCTGGGCTTCGATAAGCTCGAGGATTACTTTGACAACCCCGCCTGCTTTGGCGCGACCATCGGGCCTGTGGCCAACCGCACCGCGGGCGCCACGATCACCATCGCCGGCACGGACCGGCATATGCCGGCCAACGAAGGCGCCAACAACCTACACAGCGATCTTGAACACGGCCTGCACAAGCGCGTGTGGGACGTTGAGCTCGACGAGGTCCACAACGCCGTGCGCATGACCACCTCGCTTGAGGATGGTGAGCTGGGCCTGTCCGGCAACCGCACCTTTACGGCCGTGTTTACCGTGACGCGCACCGGCGTCTTCCGCATCGAGTACGGCTGCGAGAGCGACCGCGCCACCTACGTGTCCATGACCAACCACACGTACTTTAACCTTGCCGGCCATAACGCCGGCATGGACTGCGAACACTTCTTTGTTGCCAACGCTGCCCACTACCTGCCCATTGATGACCAGAACATTCCCACCGGCGAGATCGCTCCGGTCGAGGGCACGCCGTTTGACTTCCGTGAGCTGCGCCCCGTCGCGCCTGGCATGGAGGCCGACGATCCGCAGATTAAGCAGGCACGCGGCTACGATCACTGTTTGTGCATCGATGGCTATCAGTACGGCCGCAACCTGCGTCGCGCCCTGCATGTCGAGGAGATGTGGACCGGTCGCGAGCTGGACTACTACACCACCGCACCGGGCGTTCAGCTCTACACCGGCAACTGGCTGGGCGACGAGCACGCCAAGGACGATGCCAACTATGGCTGGGGCGCTGGCTTTGCCCTCGAGGCAGAGATGTACCCCGACACGCCGCACCAGCCGCTGTTCCCGCAGGGCATTGTGGGCCCGGGTCACCCCTACAGCAATGTGATCGAATACCACTTTATGAGGCACTAAGCCCACAACGCAACATATCGCACAGCGGCGCCCGCCGGCACCACCGCCGACGGGCGTTTTGCTACCTAGTCATTGGGTGTTCCTATAGTTTTGTCAACCGTCGGGGCTACTCCCGGTAGGGCACCCG
>CABSMX010000001.1 GCA_902478945.1 uncultured Collinsella sp. | reverse complement strand
TACACTCGACTAGTCGTCGGCAGCGTCAGATGTGTATAAGAGACAGGTCTTTGACTTCGTGGCCTTTTTTATCCTGGTTGGTCGGTCCTCGTCCTTTCGCATCCAGCGATTCTCGGGCACGGCGGCGCTCGTGCTGCTGGGCGGCGCTTTCTTTGCCATCTCATATGCTCTGCGCGTGCCCTGGGCATGGAGGCTCAACTTTTCGCTCGTCTATTGCGTCCTGTGCGTGGTGGCGATGGAAATCTGTCTCGATTGCGGTGTCATTCCGTCGTATCACGACATCGCCGGCATCTTCGACACCTTGCCGCTTGACCTCAAAGTTCTAACGCGCGACCTGCAGGAAGTCTATGCCACGCCAGTGTCAAAGCCAATGCCGGTAGGCGTGCGCGAGGAGTTGCGGACCCAGGAGCACGGCCGCGCCCATGCCTTTGCCGTGGCGTCCGATCCCGATGTGATGTACCGTGCCTTTCCACTGCTGGGCGGATCGGCCCTGCTTGCCCAAGACGTGTCGGAGCTCAACGAGCTTAACCGTGAACTGGCACATCGTCGCATGGAGCTGCAGCGTCAAAACGAGCTGCTCGCCGCCGACTACGACCTTAAGACGCATTTGGCAGATCAAGAGGCCGAGACCTTATTGCTCCAAGACGTGGACCAAGCGCTTGCCCGCGCGCTCGAAGGGATGTACGACCTGCTGAGCTCGCTGCCGCCGTTGACCGACGAAGCGTCTTCGCACGAGCGCTACCGCATGCTGCAGCGCGCCAAGATGCTCGTCGCCTATTGCAAGCGCAAGGGGTCGCTCACGTTGGCACAGCACGGGGAGAGCGGTTTTGATCGCGACCGCATTCAGCTCATCGCCAACGAGCTCGCAAGCGACCTGCGCATCATCGATATCGATTGCGCCTCGATTATCGCCATACGGCGCCCGTTGCACGCCAGTACGGTAAGCGCCCTGTACGACTGCGTGTATGACTTTGCGTTTTTTGCCTACACCACCGACCATCCGGCGCTTATGTATCACTTGGGCGACCATGACCGATGCAGTGTCGAGCTGCGCGCCACGCTTTTTTCCAACGATGATGAAGATCTTTCGCAGACGCCCGCTGCGCAAGAGCTCGAAAGCGCTCTGCAAGGGCGCAACGTGGCATACCGCCTTGGGGGCGAGCCCGGCCAGCTGCGCATGATCGTCTTGATGCCGAGGGCGGGTGAGTGACGATGCAGATTTCGCTCATCCTTCCCCAGATCGTTGCGCTCGATGTTGTCTTTGCCCTGGCTGCGTGTCTGCAGACGATCCACGTCCCGCTCATTTCATCGCGCCGTTCGTCCTATAACCGTAAGGTGATTTGCGCCTACGAGGCGAGCCTCGTGGTTCACCTGGTGGTTTCGGCGCTTATCCTGTTCGCGTCGTCTGGCTCGTATCTGGTGGCGCCGCTTTATGTTTGCGCCAGGGCAATGGGCGGAGCGCTGTGGCTCAATGCCGCAATCTTTGCCTATGGCGTGGTGCTTATGGTGCGCTATCGTCGCCCCGTCATGCTGGTCGAGCTGCTGCTTGTTGTCGCCGTTACACCGCCGGTGGTTTTTGCCATGGGCTCGGCGTGGACCGTTGTCCTTATCGCAGAGGGAGCGTTCTTCCTGTTCCGTTCCATCGCGGCGCTCTTGATGGACGTCCGTAACCGCCAGGAGGATATCACCGCGTTCTCGACGATCGAGACCATCAACGTGATTCCCGTGGGCATCCTGTATCTGGACCCGAGGGGTCGTCCGCTGCTCATGAACCGCTACATGCGCAAAAACCTGGTGGAACTTCATATGCCCACCGATCTAGGTGACATGAGCGGCACATGGAACGACCTGCGCAAACTTAGCATGCAAATGCCCGAAAGCAGCAGGAACCGTGTGCGGATTAACTTGGACCGTTTTGGTGAGGCTCGCGCGGTGATCGAGATTTCTCCCGCCGAGATTCGCCTATTTGTGCACGACGAGGTTATGGTTTCGGGCCGCCCCTTTGAGCGCATTATCGGCCTGGACGTGACGGAATACGCACACGCCTACGACCGCCTGGCGCAAGCCAACCACCTGCTTGAGCTTGCGGGCCAAGAGCTCCAGGCCCAGATCGAAGAAGTTAAAAAGGTTGCCGACAATGCGGCCTACCTACGTATGCGTGCCCGCGTGCACGACGTGATCGGGCAGCGCCTGTCCATTCTTCATCGCTATTTGGAGGAGGGACGTCTGGACGATGAGTCGCTCGAGCAGATTGACCCGTTGCTGCGCTCAATCGCCGCCGATTTGCGCAGCGGCGGTGCTAGCGAGCCTGCAGAGCAGCTGGGTGATATCGTCCATGCTTTTGGCCTGGTGAGTGTGCAGATCGATGTTGAGGGTGCGCTGCCTGAGGACGCGCGTGTTGCCGCCGCATTTTTGCAGATTATTCGCGAGGCCTCGACCAATGCCACCAAGCATGCGCAGGCGCATCGGGTCCATGTGCGCCTGTGGCGGGAGGGGGCGGATGCTGACGGCATCGCGCGCATGACGATTTCTAACGACGGGTCCCCGGCCCCCGTATCGTATCGCGAGGGAACGGGTATCCCAGGTATGAGGCATGTCGCGCAAGATCTGGGTGGCAGCCTAGAGGTCCATGCTGCCCAGCCCTTTACGCTTGCGGTGTCCATCCCGCTGAGCTCCAACGCCACGGTCCAAAGGAGAAGTTCATGATCCGCGTCCTTATAGTCGAAGACCAGGCCATTCTGCGCGAGAGCCTGGCGCGCTCCGTTGGCGACCAGCCCGATATGACCGTCGTCGCCGCGCTCGCCGATGCCTCCGAGGCCTTGGGTGTCGCGCTCAAGGAGCGCCCGGACATGATACTGATGGACGTGTGCACCGAACACGATTCAAACGGCATCGTGGCGGCGGCGCGCATCAAGGAGCAACTGCCCGAGTGTCGCATCATTATC
The DNA here is from genome assembly GCA_902478945.1 of uncultured Collinsella sp. Lineage (GTDB taxonomy): Bacteria > Actinomycetota > Coriobacteriia > Coriobacteriales > Coriobacteriaceae > Collinsella. Next base: position 63,960 of record CABSMX010000001.1, on the reverse strand, counting down.
ATGACCGGCATGCCCGAGATCACCTTTGTCGATCAGGCCCGCGAGGCGGGCGTCGACAGCTTTGTGTACAAGAACGTCGGCATCGACGAGCTGTTCGCCGTGATGCGCTCCACGCTGGCGGGCTACTGCACGTTTCCCAAGCCGCCCGAGAGCATTTTTTCGGGCACGGCAGCCCTCGACGATGTCGAGCTGTCGATTTTGCGCCTTGCCTGCGAGGGCAAGAGCCGCCGCGAGATCGCGGCCGAGCTGTTTATGAGTGAGGGCACCATCAAGCGTCGCATCTCGGAGATTCTGAGCAAGACCGGTTACGACAACATCATGCGCCTGGCCGTGCATGCAGTGACCGAGGGCAGCATCGTTCCCAACATGGAGCGCCCGTAATCGACGCGCTCACCCGTGTTCCGGCGCCGTAAAGATAGGCCGCCCACCGTTTCGCATCTAAAAAAACGGTGGGCGGCCTGCTTGTATGGGCAGTGCTGTCGGCGCAAGGCGACGGGGCCGCATGATCATTTCCTGCGGCCCCGCCTGACATGTGCGCGGATGTGTCCGCCAATCCGCGGCTGATGTTACGTGCCGCTACGCGATGGTTGCGCTGTAGGAGGCGACGTCCTCGTAGGAATCGGTCAGGTAGGCGTCGATGCCGATGGTCGTGTTGACGAGGTCGTCAAGGCTATCGAGCGTGCCCTTCGAGAAGGTGAATTCCTCGGTGGCGTTGGTGCCGGGCATCAGGTGAGCCGAGAACCAGGGTTCCTTCATGGTGCCGTTGACGTTGGTCTTGCCGGAAGGAGCGTAGAAGGTCAGGTCCTTGTCGCTCTTGTTGGTGATGTTGACGACAAAGCCGATGTCGCCCCAGTCGTCCTTGAACTTCTCGGTGATGGTGATGGTGCACAGATCGTCATCGGCGACGGTGACGGCGGGGGAGATTTCGACACTTTGGACATCGTCGTCTTCGACGGCCTCATCGATCTCCTCTTCCTTCTCGGCCGCCTCGCGATCCTTCTTCACCGTACCGGACAGGTCCTTGTCGGACTTGGTAAAGACAAGATTGCCGTCATCTTCTTCGAGGATGAGTTTGCCGTCCTTGAGCTTCATGTCATGCGACTCGTCTTCGGCGGTGATGGTTACAGTGGTGGCGTCCTTTGCCTCCCATTTAAGGTCCATGACTTCAAGGAACAGGTCGAGGGCGCCTGTGCCGTCCTCATCGAGAATCAGGACGCAGTGGACACCCCAATCCTCGAGCATCTTCATGTACTCATCGGTCAGCTCTTCGCCCTCCAAGGTTCCACCCGAGAGTTCCCAGCTGCCGACGAAGTTGGCCTTGGGGTCTTTGCCCCCGCCGCTGCAGCCCGTCAGGGCAAAGGCGAGCGCCAGGACGCATGTCAGAAATGCGAGTACGGACTTTTTGAACGTTGTCTTCATGGTGTCCTCCTTTATCGAACGAAACCCATAGAAGCAAATGCGGGGGTGGCGGACCCCCGCCAATTACCAGATAGAGGGGCTAGGGCCTGGGCGTTCCGCAGTTGCTGCAGAACTTGCCGCCGTTTTCGCTACCGCAGTTGGGGCAGAACCACTTGGCCGGTGCCGGGGCGGGTGCGGGACTACCGCACTCGGAGCAGAACTTGCCGGTGTTGGTGGCACCGCAGCTGCAGGTCCATGCACCGGCCGCGGGGGCAGCGGCAGGAGCCGGTGCGGGGGCGGGTGCCGGAGCTGGCTGCGGGGCGGCCTGCTGCTGTGCCTGGCCGGCGGCGAACAGCTGGCTGGCGTTCATGCCGCCCATGCCGCCCGCCATGCCCATGCCCATAAAGCCGGCCATCGCGCCGTTGGGGTTGGCCGCCGCGGCGCGCATCGCGTCGCTCTGGGCGCTGGCGATGTTGGCGGCCGCCATGGTGGGATCGCGCATGACCGCGGCTTTCTGCAGGTCCTTGATCATCTGTTCGTCTTCTTGCGAGGCGGCGATGGAGTTGACGCCAAAGCTCACGATCTCGACACCGCGCAGGTCGCGCCAATCGGCCGAGAGGACTTCGTTGAGTGCGCGCGCGAGCTCGGTGGTGTGACCGGGAATGGCACTGTAGCGGATGCCCATCTCCGAGATCTTGGCAAAGGCGGGCTGCAGAGCGGTGAGCAGCTCGGACTTAAGCTGGCTGTCGATCTTATCGCGCGTGTAGCTATCGGTCACGTTGCCGCACACGTTGGTGTAGAACAGCAGCGGGTTGGTGATACGGTACGAATACTCGCCGTTGCAGCGCACGGAGATGTCGACGTCCAGGCCAATGTTGTTATCGACTACGCGGAAGGGCACGGGAGAGGCGGTGCCGTACTTGTTGCCGATGATCTCTTTTGTGTTGATGAAGTAGACGCGCTGGTCTTTGCCTGCATCGCCGCCAAAGGTAAAACGGCTGCCGATATTGGCGAAGGTCTCCTTGATGGAGTCGCCCAGGTTGCCGCTGAAGACGCTCGGCTCGCTGCCGGTATCGAAGACGAACTCGCCAGGCTCCAGCGCAACCTCGATGATCTTGCCGTTTTGCACCACGAGCATGCCCTGGCCGTCGTTGACGGCGATGACCGAGCCGTTGGAGATGACGTTGTCCTCGCCGCGCGTGTTGGAGCTGCGGCCGCCGGTGCGCTTGCTGCCCTTGCAGGCCAAGACGTCAGCGGGCATCGATTCGCAATAGATAAATTCCTTCCACTGGTCGGCCATGACGCCGCCGGCAGCACCCAATCCAGCTTTCAAGAGTCCCATGGTGATCTTCCTTTCTCGTCAAAGGCCGGGTGGTATTGGTCAGAATGGCTAATCGTCCTTGTTGTCCTTCATGACAACGGTGGTCTCGGTGTGGCTGAAGGTGTCGTGCTTCTCGGTCAGGTCGAGCTCGCCGCAGTAGCAGTCGGCGTGGGTGGCCTCGTTGGCCGTCTTGAGCTGGCCTACCAGCAACACGTCCGCGATGATCACGATGATCAGCGGCGCGACGATGTTGATGAGGATGCCCTCGACATCAAAGGTGAGGTAATCCGGATCGAAGGCGTTCTCGCCCATAAAGAGAATCTGGGAAAGGACAAATCCGATCGCAAAGAACAGCACCGAGGCGATAGCGAGCTTGGGCTTGGAGCAGGGAAGCTCGCCGACCATGCGGCCGGTTTGGCCGTTCATAGCAAACAGGTAACTCTTGCCGTTCCATGAGGTAGAGAGCATCCACACGGGGAACAGGGCATAATCGCTGTTTTCCCAGGTGTAGTCGAGCTGCTTGCTTTCGACCGTGGCATCGTCATATTCGTCGACGACGGTTTCGCGCAGGGCCGAGATCGTGCTCTCCTCCATGCGGCGTTCGGCGCGCGCCTTGCAGGTTTCGCAGTCCTCGTCGTAGCGGTTGGCGATGTAGCCGGGCATATACGCGACCGAGAACGGGCGCAGGGCATCGTAGTCAAACGGCTCGATGGCGTCCATGTGGCCGTCGGGCATCTTGGACGATCCGTCGACGGGTACGCGCTCAAACGAGATATTGCCCTTACGGTAGGCGTCGTAGTGGTCGGTGGTCGTGACGGTGCGATCGGATTCCTCAGTCACGGTCTCGTTGGTTGCGTCGAAGCACACTTCGCCGTCCACGCGGGCACCGTAGAGCCAAAACGGCACGTAGACGCCTTGGACCTCGTCGATGTGGTTGTCGGTGACAAAGCTCTTGGGCAGCAGAATCTTGCCTTTGTAGTGCTCTTTGAGCGCGGCCATGACATCGTCGCGCCCGAGCTTAAACGGAATCACCAGGTCGGGTGAGAAGTCGCCCGAGAGCTGGCCAGGTGCCACGGCGGAGTTACCGCAGTACGGGCAGGTGGTGACGGCGACGGTGCCGTCGGACACGAGCTCGGCGCCGCACGACGAGCAGATGTAGCCGGCGTTTTGAGCCAGCTCCTGCACGGCATCGTCGACAGCAGGTTTGGGAGCCACGGCTGCGGCATCGGCTTTGGCATCGGCCTTGTCCTGGCGTTCGCGATAGAGGGCCTCGACTTCTTCGACTTCAAAACGCGAATCGCAGTAGTCGCAGACGAGCTTTTGCTCGGCACTGGCAAAGTGAAGGGGGCCACCACACGCGGGGCACTGATAGTTGACGCTCTCGAAGGCCATGATCGGTCCTTTCCGTGCCGGAGGCTATGCGCCGATGGCACCGCCGCAGTATTCGCAGCGCCCACTAGCATCGGGAATGGTGGTTGCACCGCAGAATGGACAGGTGACCGCGGTCTTGGGGGCCTTAGCGGCCACGACGCTGTCACGCGTCTCCTGGCGCAGCTGCATCAACGCATCGCGGACTTCGGTTGCCTGGCGCTTGGCCTCGCGGTACTCGATGGACCCGCGCTGATCGATGGTGGAGTCGTTCACGCGCAGGTTGATCTCGGTAAAGTACGGCGTGTTGACGTGGATAGTCAGGTTAAAGTCGTAATCCAGGTCGTAACGCGGTGGGTTGTAGCTCTCGCGCTCGCCGTCCTTGGTCTCGCGATAGATCTCGGTGCGATGCTCGTCGATATCCATATCGCAGCCGAGTACCTGTGAGAACTCGATGATGTCGGGGTTGGCATCGCGCCAACGGCTCTGCGAGGTAATGATCAGCAGGCCCGCGTCTTCGTCGAGCATGATGTTGGTGCGCCCGGCAGAGAGCGTGCGCGTGGGGTTGAACGAGGCCAGGCGCTCGGCATTGGCCTCGCGGTAGGCGAGTTGCTCGCGGATATCGTCCGCGGTGCTGGAGCGATAGCCGTGGAAGTAGGGGGAGAGCTTGCCGGCGCACTCTTTGCACAGGTAGCCTTCGTTGATTTTGGTCTTTCCCAAAAGTCCCAGCTCGGTACCGCAAATCGCGCACTCTTTCTTCTCGAACATCTTGTCAAAGAAGCCCATAGCTGCCTCCCATCAACTGGTAGCGTGTGTCACTTTTGATGATGGGCGAGCGCGCGATCTTTCACGATACCCAGACGGCTCAACGAGTCTCCACAACTGGGACACATGGCTCATTTTTGACTAGTCGTTGGGGACGTTCTTAAACGACTAGTCAAAAAAGCGCCCGGCGAGCATTAACTTCTCGCCGGGCGCTTTGATTAGGACGTTATAAAGCAGGACTTGCGAAGCGCAGCGATCGGGCCCCAGGTGGTGTAGCTCAGCAGGTCAACGCCGTCCTCGGTCACCGCGTCGCGCATCGCGGCGACATGCTGACGCAGGCCGATACTTCTTTTCGCGCGCAGGCGCTCGGCAGCCGCCCCGTCTGACACTTTTTGATACCCGCCTGCCCAATCCACCACAAAGGGGACAGGCGCCTTTGTGGTGGTTGGGGGCGGTTTGTCTCGATCTGTAACAGGTAGGCAGCCAAAACCGGGCCCGGTGTTACAGATCGAGATTTTCGGTCTGTCCCCTATGGTTTGTCTAAATCTGTAACAAGTAGAGACGATTTAGCCCGCTAGATGTTACAGATCGAGATGGAAGATGCTAGTCGCAGGCGATATCGAGGTTCTTGCCGATGAGGCCTACGTAGCCGCCCTCGGCAGCCTTGGGGCTGTCAGCATGGCAGAGAACCCACTTGTCGGCCTTCCAGTAGCAGTAGCTGTCGCCGGCCGTGGGCATGTCGGCCGCAGCCTCGGGGCGCGGACCGTTGGTGCCGGCGGGCAGTGCCACCATCACCTGGAAGCCCCCATCGTCGACCATGCACGGCGTGTAGTGAAGCGTGGTGTTGAAAACCTCAACAAGCGTGCCGGCCGGTACGCGGAACGCCTTGACGCACGCGGTGTCGAGCTTGCCGTCCTCGATCTCCCAGCGATGCGCCACGAGCAGGATAAAATCGCGAGCACCCAGGTTGAACTCGCTCGCGCGGTGGTACTCCAGGCAGTTGAGGCGCGTGTTGTGGCCGTTGCACCAGCCGAGCTGGAAGGGACGACCGCCAAACATGAGAAAGCCCAGCTTATTGGCATCCTTAACGCCCTCGAGCTCGGGCGCGCTCGCCACGTATTTGCTGCCCTCAGGGATGGGCGTGGAGGCAAGCGCCTCGAGCACGGGCGACGTAAGCTCGGACGGAACGTTATCCCAAACGTTGCCATAGGACTTGAACTCGGGATCCTCAACAGAATAAATATGCATGTTCGCTCCTGTTCGTTTATGTGACAGTATAAACATTCTAGAACAATCTTTTTATGTTTTGAGCGCTCGGTATAAAAAGCGCTCCGCAAAGAGCGGGGGCGCTTCTGGTACAAGCGTTATTCCCGCAAGGGCCTTATGCCTGCTGATAGTGCAGGTGCTTCTCATCGATATCGGCCAGGTCGCGGTCGAGGTAGCGGCGCGCGAGCCAGTTTGCCATGGGAAGGTTCTGGTCCAGGTAGTTACCGCATTCCTCGGGAGCGGCACCGGGGACATCGCCCTCAAAACCGGCGACAAACTCGAACAGCTCGCGCACGAGCGGCAAGATTTCCTCGCTCGTCAGCTCACCAAAAACGACAAGGTAAAAGCCCGTGCGGCAGCCCATGGGGCCAAAGTAGACAATGCGGCTCGACCACTCGGCATGATTGCGGAGGAACGTCGCGCCCAGATGCTCGATAGTGTGGCACTCGGCCGTGTTCATAACCGGTTCCTTATTGGGCGTGGTCAGGCGCAGGTCAAAGGTGGTGACGGCGGCGCCGGTCGCCGGATCGCGGTCGATGCGGCTCACATACACGCCGGGTTCAAGCAGCAGATGGTCAACGGAAAAACTCGCGATGCGCTCCATGGCAGATCCTCTCGGTAGTCAATTTGGGACGGGCTCTTTTAGCTGATTCGAATGGTCGCACCAATCATACCAGTCAAAAAAGCCCCGTCCCAAAAAGACAACTTAGCCCAGGACGCGGGCCATGCGTGCCTTGAACTCGGAAAGGAAGCGCGGGGCATCCACAGTCAGTGCCACAAGCGCGCTCTTGTCGGGATCTGCCACGCGGCGCTCATCGCAGATGGTGCGACCGCGGTACTCGCCCAGCAGATCAACACGCAGATTGCAGCCGAGCGCACCCACGAGCGTGGGGTCGATCGCCGCGGCAACGGCCAGCGGATCGTGCAGCGCACAACCACCCAGGTAAGGTGCGTTCATCTCGTACGAGCCAATGTAGTGCTCGACCATGCTCCCAAACGCGCAGCCGGCCATAGTGCCCGAGCCCGTCCAGCCGGCAATATCGCGGCGCGTGAGCACCACGCGATGCGTCACGTCCAGACCAACCATGGTGAGCTTGCGGCCCGAACGCAGCACCGCATCGGCAGCCTCGGGATCGCTCGCCATGTTGGCCTCGGCGCCCGCGCTCACGTTGCCGGGCACGGTCAGGGCGCCACCCATCACCACCACGCGGCCGATGGACATCATCGCTGCCGCGTCGCGCTCCAGGGCAAGCGCCAAGTTGGAAAGCGGACCGGTCGCCACATAGACCAGGTCGGGGCCATAGGTGCGCGCAGCATCGATCAGGTAATCGACCGCCGCATTGCCGTCGGCAGACGTTGCCCCCACCGGCTCATAGGGCGACGCGGGCACGCTCGCGCCACCGATGCCGTTCTTGCCGTGGATGAGCGTGGTTGACGCCGGCGGCGTATAGGGCTCGCTCGCCTTTATGGGGCGGTCGGCACCCAGGTACACCGGAACCTCGGGGCGGCCCAGCAGGTCAAGCACCGCCAGGCAGTTGTGCGCCGACTGCTCGACGCGCACGTTGCCAAAGCACGTGGTAATGCCGACGAGCTCCACCTCGGGGCTCGCGATGGCATAGGCGAGCGCCATGGCGTCGTCCACACCCATATCCAGATCAAGGATCAGCTTCTTGGTTACCATTGTTCTACTCCGCTTCTCCGTCTTGTACTTAATCGTCTAAATCAAACACGCGCTCAACTTCGGCACGCGTGGGAATCGATTGCTGAGCACCCAAGCGCGACACCGTCACCGCCGAGGCGCGAGCGCCCGCGGCCATGCACTCAAAGAGCGGCAGGCCCTCCAGACGGGCAGCTGCAAGTGCGCCGATAAACGTATCGCCGGCCGCCGTGGTATCGACCACCGAGCTCGAAAGCGCCGGTATGCGCAGCAGCTCGCCATCATCACCAAGCGTAACCGAACCGGCACCGCCCAGCGTGATGACCGCGGCACCAGCGCCTTTGCCGAGCAGGGCATTAAGCGCTTCGGCACAACTCGCGTCATCCGCGGGCAGAATGCCCGTCAGCGCCTGGCATTCGGTCTCGTTGGGACAGACCAGGTCGACTGCGGACCACGCACCCGCAGGCAACTCGCAGACAGGCGCTGGATTAAAGACCGTATAGAACCCCAGCTCGTGAGCGCAAACAAGCGCCTCGGCCGTCGCCGCAAGGTCACATTCGCCCTGGGCGATAAAGACGCTTCCGGCAGCCGGAGCGATCTCGCTGGCATCGCCGTCGAGCTCATCGGCCACCAGACGCCTCAGCGCGCGGGCAACGTCCTCGCCCGCAAGCGCATGGTTGGCGCCCGGTGACAGTACGATGCGGTTGTCGCCCTCACAGCGAATGATGGTCGCCGTTCCCGTCTCCACGTCATCACGATGCGCCACGAGCTCAACGCCCACGCCGGCATCCTGAAGTCCCGCCACCAGCGCATCGCCAAACGCATCGCGCCCGACCGCGCCGATCATGCACGCGCGCGCGCCCATGCGCGCAGCTGCCACAGCCTGGTTGGCGCCCTTGCCGCCGGCATTGGTGATAAAGCCGCTACCGCCGACGGTCTCGCCCGCACGCGGCATGCGCTCGCACGCCACCGAAAGGTCCATGTTCATACTGCCGAACACCGCAACAATGCCGTTATCTGCCATGGAAACCTCCTCGTCTGCGAGCTTTGCACCCACGTCGACCGTCGATCGTGCGCCTTCGCACCCCCTATAACTTTAGTTCACTTTGATGTGGACACGCGCTTGAGGTTACGCCAGCAGCAAGCATTCACAGGAGCAGGCGGCTACAATGAATATGTGCTGACTATTCTCGTCATTGGATGATTTTTTATGTAACAACTCCCGCAATCGAGCTCACGCGGCCGACGCCGCACGGCCCAGGCGCAGACTCCGCACGAACGTCCGCAGGGCAAACGCCGCGCCAACGAGGCGCACCGTGATGCGGACTCACGTCGTACGCCCGCATCCTCCAGCAAGCCCGCGCACGCCAGCGCCAACGACGGCGCCCGCCCGTCGGCCGCCGACCAGCAGACGCCCGGTCGCCCCAAGTCCCGCTATATCCCCGCCCTCGATGGCCTGCGCACACTCGCCGTCGTCGCGGTGGTGCTCTATCATCTCAACCTCACTTGGGCACAGGGCGGCCTGCTCGGCGTCACGATTTTCTTTGTGCTTTCGGGCTATCTGATCACGCGCCTGCTGCTCAACGAAGTAGCCAAGACCGGCCGTATCGACCTCAAGAGCTTCTGGATCCGCCGCATTCGCCGCCTATTCCCCGCCGTGGCAACCGTTGTCGTGGTGACCTGCGCGTTGTGCACCATCTTTAACCACGTGATGCTCACCAAGATGCGCCCCGATATCCTGCCGTCGCTGCTGTTCTTTAACAACTGGTGGCAGATTGCGCAGGATATTTCGTACTTTAATGCTCTGGGCGACCCCTCGCCGCTCACGCACTTCTGGTCGCTCGCCATCGAGGAGCAGTTCTATCTGATTTGGCCACCGCTGTTGTTTGCCATGGTATCCATGCATATGAGCAAACCCAACACGCGCCGTGTGGTCCTGGGGCTCGCAGCGGTATCCGCCCTTGCTATGATGGTGCTCTACAACCCCGCCGCCGACCCCAGCCGTGTGTACTACGGCACGGATACCCGCGTGTTCTCGCTGCTGTTGGGTGCATGGATGGCATTTATCCCCGATCGCGACCTGGCGCCGGTTCGCCTTGCCCGTCGCCTGGGACTCGACCGCCTAGTGAGCGCTGCCAAGCGCGGTAAGCTCGACAAGAACGCCAAGGGCGGGCATGGCGAGAAAACCGATTCCGCAGCCGAGACCGCCCCAGCTCAGCCGAGTGCGCTCACACGCTTTTGGTCCTCGCCTGCGTCCATCGACGTGATGGGCGTTGTGGGCCTGGTCGGCCTTGCGGCCATGGTCGCGCTCACCAACGGTTACACCGCTTTCCAATATCGCGGGGGCACGCTGCTGTGCTCCATCCTCACGCTCATGGTCATCGCCGCCTGCGTACAGCCCCAGGGCTTGGTCGCGCGCGCTCTTGCCGCCGAGCCGCTCGTGTGGGTCGGCAAGCGCTCGTACAGTATCTATCTGTGGCACTATCCGCTGCTGCTGCTTATGAACCCGGTCGCCAACATCAACGATACGCCCTGGTGGCAGTACATCTTGCAGGTACTTGTGGCGGTCGCCGTGGCAGAGTGCTGCTATCGCTTTATCGAGACTCCGTTTAGGAAGGGCGCCTTTGGGCGCACCGTTTCCGAATTCCGCGACGGAACCACCACGCCCGCAAGCTGGGTGCGTGCGCATATTCCCGTGTGCGCCACTTGCGGCGTCGTGCTGATCATTGCCCTAGGAGGCCTCATCTTTGTGCCGGAGACCTCCGCGTTGAGTGGTGAAGGCGCCGAGATCCTCAACAAAGAAGCCAAGAACACCGCACCCAAAGACCAGCAGGCAGCCGACGACACCGACAAGGACAACGACGGCTTTCCCGACGGATCCTACGACCTGCTGATGATCGGCGACTCCGTGTCGCTGCGCGCCGTCGATTCCTTTGACGGCGTTTTCCCCCACAGTCACATCGATGCCGAAAAGGGCCGCCAGTTCGATGCAGGCCGCACAACATTTGAGGGCTATCTCCAACAGAACCTTGCCGGCAAGGTCGTGGTCTTTGCACTGGGCACCAATGGCTTGGTAACTGATGATCAGATCGATGCCATCATGGCCGATGCCGGCAACAAGCGTACCGTCGTATTTGTGAACACACGCAGTCCGCAGCCGTGGGTGGGTTCCACCAACCAGGCTATCGCAAATGCCGCCACGCGCTACAAGAACGTGCGCGTTATCGACTGGTACGGATACAGTGCCAACCGCAACGACCTGTTCGACGGCGACGGCACGCACCTGTCGACTACCGGCGTGACCGAGTACCTCAATCTCATCCACGATGCAGTCAAGAAAGACCTGCCCGTGCACCCCGAGGACCACGCTAGCGATCCGCAACCGGCAGCCGTCAAGTCCGCCGGCGACGCGCTCGTCAACGCTCTCGCCTACAAGCCGCACAAGCTCGGCGGCGACAAGTAACCTGCAGCGCAAGCCTCCCACATCCGGAGGGGATACCTGCCACGGCAGACACCCCCTCCGGCAGTTAGGGACGTTCCTTATGTGCCGGCACCCAGGGACACTCCTGACACAGCAGCGGAACGCCCTCCTTGCGACCGAATTCTGGGCGCCTCGCCACCCCGAGCGTTGTTTCCAAGCCCACACCCGCAGCAAACAACCCAAAATCACTCTTTTCGAGCCGACTCCGAGAGGCCGTGGACTCTAAACAGGCCGCAGCCCATGGCGGCGGCCTGTTTAGAGTCCAAAAGAGGCGCTACGCGCTGTAGCCCATCGCCTGCAGGACAAACATAACAACCGTCAGCACCGTAATCACACCAATGGTCGCCCACGTGAGCACATTCCACACGCGGCCGTTACGGTTGCCGCCCATAATATGGCGATCGGCAGCGATAACCACTTGAAACACCAGTACTACGGGCAGCAGCACACCGTTAATGACCTGCGAGGTCATCATAATCTGGAACAAATCGACGCCGGGCATAAGCACCAGCACGGCAGAAATGCCAATGATGGCCGTAATGATGCCGCGATAGACCGGAGCCTCGTCCCAGCTGCGGTCGGCGCCGCGCTCCCAGCCAAATGCCTCGCAGATAGCGCTCGACGTAACGCCCGGCAACACGCAGGCGGCCAAGAAGCTCGCCGCGACCAGGCCCGAGGCAAACAGTACCGTGGACCACTGACCCGCAATAGGCTCCAGCGCGCGGGCAGCATCGGCGGCATCGCTAATCTGAATACCCGCCGGGAACAGCACCGTACCGGTCGTGATGATAATGAAGCCCGCAATGATATCAGCAGCGATCGAGCCGCTCACGGTATCAATACGCTGCAGCACGATGTCGTCCTCGCCCGCGTTCTTGTCGACCACGTTGTTCTGCGCCAAGAAAATCATCCACGGCGCGATGGTGGTACCGATCGTTGCGACCACGAGCGACACGTAGCTGGGGTCATTTTGAATGTTAGGCACGACCAGGTCGACCGCGACCTCACCCCAGTTGGGGCCAGCCATAAACGCGGCGACAATATAGGTCACGAAGACGCAGCTTACCAGCAGCAGAATCTTCTCGATGCGCTGGAAACTACCCGACATGGTAAGCATCCACACCAGCAGCGCCACCAAAGGCACCGAGATGCTCGCCGGCACGCCAAAGAGAGCAAGGCCGCTGGCGATACCCGCAAACTCCGAAATGGTCACAGCCGTGTTGGCGATCAACAGCGCCGCCATAGCAAGTACACTCTTGCGCACGCCAAAGCGCTCGCGGATGAGCGATGCCAGGCCCTTGCCCGTGACGCAGCCGCAGCGCGCCGCGGTCTCCTGCGTCACGATGAGCAGCACAGTCATGACGGGAAGCATCCAGAGCATCTTGTAGCCATAGCTGGCGCCCGCACTGGAATACGTTGCAATGCCGCCGGCGTCATTGCCCGAAAGCGCCGCCAGCAGACCGGGGCCCATAGCGCCAAAGATGGCCGCGATGGTCAACTTTTGCTTGGTGCCCGACTTTTGCTTGGTATTTTGCACGCGACCACCTAGCCAATGACCGACATGGTGAGCAGCACCGCAGCGGCGCAGTACGCTACGCACGAGATCATGACGGCAATAACGTTCATGGCGGTGCCCGACGTGTTGAGGTCATGCTCGTCACGCCAGAACAACACCATCAGGTAAATCACGGCGCTCATGTTGCCAACCAGGCAGATGATGGCCGCGATGTTAAAACACCCGGTAAAGAGTTGCTCCTCAAACATGGACGCATCGGGGAATGCAGCGGTGCGCACCAGCTGCGCGCACAGGTAGGTCACGAGCGAAAGGATCAGGCCCATACCCGTGCTCTGGAAGAAGAATCCCAGGTACGGTTTGGGCTCGTCGTCGTGGCCGTCGTACTCGAGGAAGTAGTTCTTGACGAACGACACCATGCGCGAGGCAGCAAGCAGCACGAGCGGCATGGCGCACATGGGGAACACCACCAGATGCGCGGAGCCGAGCGCCGTTCCCAGCACGGTCGCCATGATGCACGACGCGATGCCCCATACAACAACCCAGTACTGGCGATGCACGAACCAGCTGAGCACGTTCGTCGAGTCGTCCGACGCGCTATCGCCCGAGCCGACACCGGCGATCTGCAGGTCCTCCTGGTGCTCCTCGGCGATAACGTCCATGGCGTCATCGAAGGTCACGATACCCAGGATATGACGGTTCTCGTCGCAGACAGGGATGGCAACCAGGTCGTACTTGGTCATCTCGTCCGTCACGTCTTCCTGGTCCTCGTCGGGCGACACATAGACCAGGTCGCGATAGGCCAGCTGTCCCAGCGTGGCATCGCGGTCAGCTACGATCAGCGTGCGCAGCGAAAGCACGCCCGTCAGCATGCCGCTCGGATCCTCGGTATAGACGTAGTAGACGCTCTCGAAGTCCTCGTCGAGCTCGCGAATCGCCTCGATGGCGTCACCGACCGTTGCCGTGGCGGGCAGGGAGACAAACTCCGAGGTCATGATGCGGCCGGCGGTGTTGTCCTCATACCCCAGCAGGTTACGAATCGCCTTCTCCTCCTTGACGCCCATCAGGCGCAGGAGCTTCTCGGCCTTCTCGTAATCGAGCTCGTCGATCAGGTCAGCTGCATCGTCCGGGTCCATCATGGCCAGCATCGACGATGCGTCCGTGTCGGACAGGCCCTCGAGCATCTCGGTCATAAGCTCGTCGTCATCGAACTCCGAGATGGCCTCGGCGGCCTGGGCGGTGTCGAGCTGCGCAAATACCTGCGCACGCAGGCGCGGGTCGAGTTGCTCGATAATGTCGGCAATATCGGCAGGGTGCAGCTCGCCGAGCGTCTTGTGCGACACCGAAAGCTGAATGTTCTTAGTCGAGCGGTCGAGCAGGTCCATGTAGGACCAAGCGATGATGTCCTCGCCAAGCGGCTTGCCCAGATGCTTCATAAAGCCCTCGACGACATGCTCGAGCGCGGGGCTAATCGCGCGCAGCAGGCCGCGAGCGCCCACCTCGGCACCCAGCAAACGCAGCTGATTTTCGCCCGACATGGAAAACTTGATGTCGTTTACGCGCACGACCTTCATGCCCTGCGTGTCGACAATCTGCTTGTTGAGCACGTCACGCGCAAGCAGCAGCTCGGTCGGTTGCAGATACGAAAAGCGAATATTGGTCGCAGATGTATTGAGGTACACGCCCGTCTCGTCGATACGGTCGACCCATTTGCGCCAGCTGATCATAAACGGCGTCTTGCCGGGACCGCGGAACGCGAGCGACGTCACGTGCGGAAAAACTTCGCCGGTGGCAATGCCAAAATCGTTCACTACGCCAAGCTTTTCGCCATCGACGTCCAAGACCGGCAACTTGAGCATCTCACTCAGATAATTCAATGGTGCTCCCCATCATTATTCCTTCGGGCTGCGGCCGTGATGGCGCGCACTCCGTGGACTTCTGGATATGTATACGCATGCGCGGGCGGCACGCCGCTCGGCGCTCACACCCCGTGCATGCGCAAGAAGCACCTGCAAGGGGTCATCGACTGTATGGTCGAGGTTTGGATTTCACCTGTAACCTTTCTCTTGACCCTTGTTATCCGCAGTAACTATAGCATCAGCATCACGCCGTGGCGCCGAATTTATGCGTTGCACATTGCAGGTATACCAAACGCTGACGCATCCGTGACATAGTCATTGGGGACGTTCTTAAACGACTATTCCGTGGTGTCGTCATTTTCGGCGAGCTGGGGGAACACGGCGTTTTTGGGCATGGTGACCTTCGTCAGCGAGGTGAGCTTTTTGCTCAGCGATGTATCCGTCTTGACCAGGTCGCTCAACGTCACGATTTTGTAGCCGTCGGCAATAAGCCCGTCGATAATCTGCGGCAGCGCCTCGAGCGTCTGCTCGGAGCACTCATCGCTATCGGTGAGCAGCACGATATTGCCCGGCGTCACCGAATTCAGCACCGTCGAGACCTGCTCGTCGGCACCGTTAAGCAGCCAATCGCCCGAATCGATATTCCACGAGACCACCGCGGACACCAAATCCATCGAGTCGATCCAGTTTTGCTCGTCAAAGGCGGCGTACGGGGCACGCAGCAGCATCGTCTTCACGCCGGTCGCCGACTTGATGGCGTCGGTGCCCTTCGAAATTTGCTTGCGCACCGTCTCGCGGTCCTCGCCCTTGAGCGAATCGTCGCTGTAGCTGTTGGAACCGATCTCACATCCGGCATCGACAATTGCCTTGGCCGTAGCGGGGTTGCCCTCCACGCTATCGCCTGAGAGGAAGAACGTTGCAGCGACGCCCTTCTCTTTGAGCACCTGCAAAATCTGTTTGGTGGCGCCACTGGGGCCCTCGTCAAACGTCAGAGCCACGACCTTCTCATTGCCCTTGGGCGCCACGCTGGCACAGGCGACGATGCAATCGGTGGCGGGCACGACCTCGCCGCGGTCCTGCGTCTTACCCGACTGTTCGCCGACCCATACCTC
Organism: uncultured Collinsella sp.; assembly: GCA_902478945.1. Classification (GTDB taxonomy): domain Bacteria; phylum Actinomycetota; class Coriobacteriia; order Coriobacteriales; family Coriobacteriaceae; genus Collinsella. Next base: position 48,220 of record CABSMX010000001.1, on the reverse strand, counting down.
GGAACGACCCTGGACGCCCCAGGTTTGCACGTACTCGATGGCACCCGTGCCCTCGACTTTGAGCTTGGGTTCGATGGTCGTAGCCTGCACCTCGTGCCTCTCGTAGACGTTGCGGCCATCCTTAATCGTAATCTTCTCGCCGCCGGTAAGCTCGCGGCTATCCCACTTGCCCTGCTTTACACGCTTGCCGTCAACCTTCACCGATAGCTTTTCGCCGCCATGGCGTTTGAGCACACTGTCGTCGACCGCCAGCAGGTCGCCGGCGGAATAGGTGTCGGTCAGCTCCTGATCGTCGATAAGCGTCTGTAGCGTAGAGCCCACGCGCACCGCGGTCTGCTCTCCGTTGAGCACGACGTCCACGCTACGGTTGATGTAGCCCACGACGGCGGCGACAAACAGTACGAATGCGCAGCCCACGGCGATGAGCGCGTAGGGCAGGCGAGACGAACGGCGGGGCGAACGCCCGTTGCCGATGCGTGCACTGCGATCGCTAAACCCACGGCTGTGGTTGAGGTACACCGCGCCGGGCTTACGACGACGGCGCTGGCCGCTGGGCAGCTGCCCCAAGTCGCGACGCGCCGTCGGACGCGCACTCGATCGCCCGTTAATATTGGATCCGTTTTGGCGCATGTGCCCTCCCCCATAAACACAGCGAGCCGGAGTTACATGTCTCCGGCTCGCCTCCCATCGTTTGGTATGTCGCTATTTGTTAGCTTTCGACGAGCTCCCGCTCGCCTTTTGATATTCATCCTTAAAGGCCTTGAACATGCCGCGCGTCTTGCCGAGCTGCTTGCCCAGTGCGCGACTGCCCTTGTCAACGGCAACCGAACCCTTGTCGTCGAGCACCCTGGCACCCTTTTTGACCTTATCGCCCACCACGACACTCGCCTCGGCAGCCTTGGCGGCTACACCGCCCGAATACCCGAGCGTCTTGACCTCATCCGAGACGATCATCGCGCCGTTATCGTAGCCGCGCAGCATCGTCGGCGGCACCTGCGTGTCGCCCACCAACATGCTCGATGCGGCGCTGGCGGTCACATAGAACGTCTGCACAATGCCCGAACGCGGTTTGAACTCAACATCCGAGCAATAGCCCACGACATCGCCCGATTCCGTGCGCACATCCATACCGACCCAGATAATGCAGTCGTCCAGGTTGATATCGAGGCGCTTGGCAGCGGCGGCATCGTAGGTGCCCTTGGCGTCATCGACCGCGATGGCGCCCTCGTAGACACCGATGGCATCGAGCGCCACAAACCGGTCGGGGCGCTCGATCATGCCCGCGATATCGGACTGGCGAACCATAAATCCCACCACGCGCGTGCCGCCCGGCGAAAAGACCGGAAAGTGAATCTTACCGAGCTTTTTGGGGCTGCGCGGCGTGCCGTCCTTTTTAGTACGCTTGTCCTCGGCGGGCTTGCGGTAAACCTTGATGCCGACAAAATCCCCGGTGCGCATTATGCCTCGGTCGAAGGCTCCGCAGCCTCGGCGTCGGCCTCGACGGCGTTCTCGACCACGACATCGGCGGCGGGCGTCACGTTGCCACCCGAGATGGCATCGTTGAGCTGCTCGCGCAGTTGGTCCATGCGCTCACGGGCCAAGTCGACCTTGGCACGCAGGTCATCGGTCTTGGCGTCGACCATCGGGCCGAAGTCACTAACCGCGGCGCGGGCCTCCTCGGCACCGTGCTCGTAGGTGTCGCGCATGTTATCCCAAGCATCGTTGGCGATATCGGCAGCCATGGCGCGGGTCTCGGCACCCGAACGCGGGGCCAGGGCAACGCCGATGATAGCGCCGGCGGCAGCACCAAAGAGCGCGCCGGAGACAAAGCTGAAAGTCTTTCCCATGATCATTCCTCTCCTGCGGGCACCTCGGTGCCCACCGTTTGAATGCTGTCCATTATACCCGCAGCGCAACACTTGCCGCCCCGCTCATCTGCGTACGGTAAAAGCGCAGGTAGACGGCGGTGATAAACGCGTGAGCTTACTCCTGCGGCAGGGCCGGCATGGCCACCGTGGCGGCAGGGTCCTCGCCGGAGCCGTCCACGAGCGGCAGGCTGCCCTCGTGCGCAGGTCCTGCCGGAACCGTTGCCGCACCGCCAAAGACGGCAGCGGGGACCTCGTGGCTCTCGACGGTCGCGCCTTCGGTATCAATAGCCACCTGCGGCTCGTCGTCAAAACTGGGAACGCCCTGGTGTTCGGCAGGCTCGGACTCAGGCCCGGCGACCGTATCGGAAACGGGCTCGGCGGCGGTTTCACCGTCAACAGCGGCGTCGTCCTCAACAGCATCCTCTGCCACGCCCTCGCCATTCGCGGCGGCGACGGCCTCGTGCGGATCTTTGCCCTCGGCCTCGGCACGCATGCCCAGCACCAGGTTGCGCAGGCCCGCGACCGTGCCTTCCACGTCAGGGGCAGGCTGGTCGGCGTGCAGATAGGCCCAGTCCATCATAAAGGTGGCCGAAGACAGCGCGCCGATGGCCAGCGCGTCGTCGGGGCACGAAAGCTCGACCTCAAAGACGCGCTCGTCGTGCTCGCTTACGCGCGTGCGGCCGCACGAGATGCTACCGGCAAGACCGGTCTCGTTCATGAGCTCAACCGTCACGTGCTCCAGCAGGTGGCAGAGCTCGGTCTGGCCCATGCAGTCCTGGAACTCGCGACCGGAATCGCCCAGGCACAGGTGCTTGGCAATCGCCGGCACCAGGTAGTACACGCGCGCCGTGGCCTCGATGTCCTCCGAGGTCATGAGCGGCATGCCGGGGTTCACCAGCACATGCGCGCAGATCTTGTCCTCGCTGACGGTGACCTTAAGGATGTTGAACAGGCCTGCCATAACTCTCCCCTACTCTTCCTTGTCCTACTCGTCGCCGTCGTGCGGATTCGCGGAACCCGCACCCGGCGTCGTCGGCTCGTCTACCGAAGACTCGGAATCCTTCTTATCGGTTTCGGCCGGAGCAATCACGCGAATGAGCGAGATGCGCTGGCCACGCATCGACTGCACCTTGAACTTGTACCCCGCGACCTCAAACACCTCTCCGATGTCGGGCACCGAGTCGCAAAGCTCCAAAATCCAGCCGGCGATGGTCTCATAATCATCGCTTTCCTCAAGCGGCCAACCAAGCTCAATCGCGTCATCGCACGAAAAACGCCCATCAACGAGCCACTCGCGGCGCGAAAGGCGCGTGAGATACTTGTTGTCGGGGTCGAACTCGTCCTCGATCTCGCCGACGATCTCCTCGACGATGTCCTCGATAGTGATAATGCCGGCCGTGCCGCCGTACTCGTCCACGACCACCACGATCTGGTCGTGCGAGGTCTGCATCTCGGACAGCAGCGGCAGGATGTCCTTGGTGTCGGGCACAAAGGTGGCGTCGCGCAAAAAGCCGGCGATGGGCTGGTCGCCCTTGCCGTCGAGCGCGGGCTGAATCAGGTCCTTGATGTGCGCGATGCCCGCGACGTTGTCGGGATCCTCGTGATAGACGGGAATGCGGCTAAAGCCGGTCTGGCGCATGGTGGACAGCACGTCGGCGACCGTCTCGTCGTCCTCGCACATGGTGGTGTCCACGCGCGGCACCATGACCTCGCGGGCAACGGTGTCGCCCAGGTCGAAGATCTCGTGGATCATGCGCTTTTCCTCGTCGAGCAGGTCGTCCTGCTCCGAGACCATGTACTTGATTTCTTCCTCCGAGACGTTCTGGCGATCGTCGGCACTCTTGATGCGCAGGATGCGAGCCAGACCATCGGAGCAGGCGCCGGTCAGCCACACGAGCGGACGGGCGATCTTTTGGAACACGGAAAGCGGCCCCACGACCTGCTTGGACACGCCTTCGGCATTGGCCAGACCAATGCGCTTGGGCACCAGCTCGCCAATCACGATGGACACGAAGGCGACCGCGACGGTGATGATGACCGGCGCCAGGCCGCGCGCGATGGCGGAGAGCGGCGCGATGCCAAAGCTCGTGAGCCAAGCGGCGAGCGGGTCGGACAGGCTCGTCGAGGCGACGGCGGACGAGGCAAAGCCCACGAGCGTGATGGCAACCTGGATGGTGGCGAGCAGCTGGTCGGAGTCGGCAGCCAGCTTAATGGCGCGCTCGGCGCGCTTGTCGCCCTCCTCGGCCTCGTGCTCCAGCACGGCGCGCTTGGCCGTGGTGAGCGCCATCTCAGACATAGAGAAGTAGCCGTTGATGAGAGTCAAAACGAGGGTAGTGATAAGGGAGATGGTTATGTCCATCGGGAGTTTCTCGAACCTCCAAGATTCGGGACGTTAGGTAGTAAGCGTAGATGACGGATAGGGCAGTTGCGCCCGGCGGCCGCTTGGATAGGTCCGCGGGCACAGACGCGATCGCTAGATTACGAAGAGGATCACCGCCATGAACTGGAAGATACTGCCGGCGAGCACCCACAGGTGAAACACACTGTGCAGGTAGCGCACGTTTTTGGCGATGTAGAACGGCACGCCCACGGTGTAGCACACGCCGCCGACAGCGAGCAGGGCAAGTGCCACGGGGTTGAGCAGCGACACGAGCTCGGGCAGCTTAAAAACGACGAGCCAGCCCATCAGCAGATAGACCAGGCCGCTTACCCAGTGCGGCTGACGCTCGCGCAAAAAGCACTCGAGGGCGATGCCGATAATGGCGATGGCCCATACGGCAAAAAACAGCACGGGGCCACCGTCGTTTGCCAGCGTGATGAGGCAAAACGGCGTATAGCTGCCGGCAATGAGCAGGTAGATGCAGCTGTGGTCGATAATGCGAAACACGCGCTTGGCGCCCGCGGGCTGAATCGCATGGTAGAGCGTGGAGGCAAGGTATTCGAGAATAATGCTGGCGCCGTAGACGATTGCCGCGGCCATATGCGCCGGACCGCCACCGCGAAGAGCGGCAAATACGATCAGGAGCACAAGGCCTGCGATGCCCAGCAGGCAACCGACACCATGGGTGACGGAGTTCATGATCTCCTCGCCCACCGTGTAGTGCGGAACGGCCGCGGCCCCAGGTCGCGGCTTGGAACTGTCGCTCGAATCGGACATGCCGGTTACATCCTCCAATGTAAATAGTTCTCAACACTATATCAAAGCGTCTGGGTACGTGCGAAATTTGCACCATATGTGGCCCTTTGTTTACCCATTCTTTGCCTGTTGACGCATCAACGGCGAACATCCATAATGCGCTTGTTTTAAATGTTGATGTATCAACATCTTTAAGGAGAACCGCAAATGTCTCAAAACGCACGTTCCCATCGAAAGCTCAAGATAACCGTCGTTGTTGCGCTGGCACTCGTTGTCACGTTGCTCGGATTTGCCGGCAACTTTTTGTTTGACTTTGCCCTGAACCCCCAAGCGCCGTACACCATGAAGATGATGCAGGATAGCAAGAACGACAAAGAAGGTGAGCAGCCGGATGCCGAGGACACCGAAGCGCGGGCGTGGTTTAAGGAAAACCGCGAGAGCAGCAACCTCACCGCGGACGACGGGACCGAGCTTGCCGCCTGGTATTTTGCTGCGTCGGAGAGCACGCACGACTACGCCGTCTGCCTGCATGGATATACTAACGAGCCCATCGGTATGGCCCGATACGTCAAACGATTCCACGACCGCGGCATGAACGTGCTCGCGCCTGCCGCCCGCGCCCACGAGCGCTCCGGCGGCGACTATATCGGCATGGGCTGGCCCGAGCGGCTCGATGTTGTTACATGGATTGGGCGGATCGTTCAGGCTGACCCCGAGGCGCGCATCCTGGTCTTTGGCGAGTCGATGGGTGCAGCAACCGCCATGAACGTCGCGGGGGAATCTCTGCCCGCAAACGTGAAATGCATTATCGAGGACTGCGGTTATACGAGCGTTTGGGACGAGTTTTCCCTGCAGCTCAAGGATGTGTTCGGCCTGCCCAGCTTTCCCTTGCTCGATGTAGCAAACTTGGTGTGCAACGTGCGCGCGGGCTACGACTTTCATAAGGCGAGCAGTGTGGAGCAACTCAAACACGCGACGGTTCCCATGCTGTTTATCCACGGCGACCAGGACACCTTTGTGCCGTACAGTATGCTCGACCAAAACTACGAGGCGTGCGCCAGCAAGGTCAAGCAAAAGCTCACCATCCATGGCGCCACCCACGCCAAGAGTGCGCAAGTTGACCCCGAGCTCTACTGGAACACAGTCAACAACTTCCTCGACGAGTATTTTTAGGGAAAAAGCGGCGTCTAGGGATTTATCTAACCCCTATTTTCGGAAGTATGCGGCAAAATCCGGAACTGCCAACCAGACCGCAGTTTTACCAACAATTTATCAGGGGTTTTGTTGTCAAAAAACGTCGTGTGCTCGGCAGTCTCAGAATTTGCCGCATACTTCCGAAAAACCGCCTGCGAGCACCGTGCTCACAGGCGGTTTTTGATTGAGTTACGCAACAAAATCGCGTTCTTTATCCAATAGGACGACGCTACTTGACCTCGATGAGCTCGTACTTGCTCGTGCCCAGGCCGATCTTCTCGGCGTGTGCGATACAGGTGCGCCAGTCGGTGTCGGGATGCGTGATGCAGAAGGGGTCCTTGGCCTGCTCGCCCTCCAGATGCTCGTGGTTATGCTCCATCTTGGCGGCGCTATCGGTGAGCTCGGTGTTGGGCAGCGGCTCGGATGCCATGACGGCATCGGCGCAGGCCTGGTCGATGGCGACCGGGTCGAAGCTCGCGAACATGCCGATATCGTTGACGATAGGCGTGTCGTTTTCGGGATGGCAATCGCAGTTGGGGCTGATATCCATAGCCAGCGAAATGTGGAAGCTGGGACGATCCTGGACAACGGCCTTGGTGTACTCGGCGATCTTGCAGTTGAGCACGTCGGCCGCGGCCTCATAGCCGGGCTTGATGCAGTCCTGGTTGCATGCCGCAATGCAGCGTCCGCAGCCCACGCAGCGATCGTGGTCGATGGCAGCCACGTGCACCGTGCGAGTGTTGCCGCTGGCAAGCTCGCGCTCGCGGGTATCGTCAAACGAGATGGCGTTGTGCGCGCAGATCTTTTCGCAGGCACGGCAGCCAACGCAGTGCTCGGTCGCGACGTTCGGCTTGCCAGCGGCATGCTGCTCCATCTTGCCGGCACGGCTGCCGCCTCCCATGCCCAGGTTCTTCATGGCGCCGCCAAAACCGGCCTGCTCATGGCCCTTAAAGTGGGTGAGGCTGATCACAATGTCGGCGTCCATGAGCGCCTGACCGATCTTGGCCTCGTGCACGTACTCGCCGCCCTCGACCGGGACGAGCGCCTCGTCGGTGCCCTTGAGACCGTCGGCAATGATGATCTGGCAACCCGTAGCATACGGGGTAAAGCCGTTCTGGTAGGCGGTATCGATGTGCTCGAGCGCGTTTTTGCGGCTACCGACATAGAGCGTATTGCAGTCGGTGAGGAAGGGCTTGCCGCCCAGCTCCTTCACGACGTCCGCGACGGCGCGGGCGTAGTTGGGGCGCAAAAAGCTCAGGTTGCCCAGCTCGCCAAAGTGAATCTTGATGGCGACGAACTTGTTCTCAAAGTCGATCTGCTCGATACCGGCGTGACGGATGAGGCGCTTGAGCTTGTCGAGCTGGCTCTCGCGAGCATGCGTGCGCAGGTTGGTGAAGTACACCTTAGCGGGTGCTGCGGGTGTAGTTGCGGTCATAGATCTATCCCCTCGGTCTATATGGCGTTACAGACATAGAGGATGGTACCAGTTAAAGCAGAGTTAAAGTCAAGTACGGCACCTAGTCATTGGGAACGTTCTTAAATGACTAGTCGCAAGGGACACTCTTTCGCCGCCCGGCAGTTGGAGACAGTCCTTGCCAGCCCGGCCGGCGAGCCGACGAATGGCAAGGACTGTCCCCGATGGCTACTCCTGCACTTTGAGGGCTTCGGCCAAGCTGACGCGCTTGATGGAGCGCGTGTGCAGCAGTGCCACGACCAGGTAGGTCGCAAAGCCGATTCCTGCGCACGCCGCCATGGACCAAGCGGGCACGTAGATCTCGATATTGCCGTTGTAGGCGAGCAACATCGAGCGGAAGATGGCCGTGAGCGAGCCAATAATGACCGGCAGGCTCAGCACGAGCGACGCCACCACGCACAGCGTGATCGAGCGGATGTACAGATGCGAGATCTCGCCATCGCGATAGCCAAAGACCTTCATGTAGCTAATCGAACGGGCGCTGTGGTCGATCACAGCCTTGGTCAGCAGGTACATAAACAGCAGGAAGATAAACACCGCGAGCCCGACCATCATGCCGATCATTTTGCTCATCATGCCGATGAACTGGTCGCCCACGGCGCGCATGTCGTCGGGCGTGGTGTCGCCGGCAAAGTAGCGCGCGTCGAGGTCGAGCTTCTCGTCGCTCACACAGCCGTTAAAGTAGGCGGCGTCGTTGTCGAACAGCTCGTTAAAGTCTTCGATACTCATATAGATATTCATGTCCGACTTGGAGCCCCAGGCACAGTCCTTGCCCGCATACTCAAGGGAATAATTCTCGCCCTCATACTTGTCGTGGAACGTGACCTTCTGCCCCTCGCTCCAGCCAAACTTGTCGAGCAGGCCGCCGCCAAAGACGACGTGTCCGTCGCCGACGTTGAGGCCTTTCCAATAGCGCGAATCGGATGAAATGCCGTAGACGGAAATCGTCTCCTGCCCATTTCCATCGCCGCGGTCGTATTGCAGCTGGTAGACGGCGTATTTCTCGGCCTGCGCGATTGCGCTTGCACCATTGTCGATCGTATTGACCGGGTGGATATCGTCGTTGTCAGCGTCAATCTTAGAGGCCTTGTCGATCAGGTCGATAGCCTCGTCGCGGTTGCAGCCGAGGGCATCGGCAAGGTCATCGAGGCGCGCATAAAGCGCATCCTTCTTGTCCTGAACCTTGGCAAGTGCGTCCTGCGCTGCGGTTAGGCTCTCGGCAGACGGAGATGCGGTCGCGGCATCGGCTGCCGCCCGCGCCGCATCGGCCGCGTCGTCAAGCTCGTCATCGGCATCCTGGGCGGCGGAAAGCAGCGCGCCGTCAACCGACTGCAAGCGCTCGAGTGCTGACCACTGCTCACGCTCCTCGGCAGTGCCCTCGAGCTCCAGTGGCGCCTTGAGCGTGTACTGGTGCTCGGCGACCAGGCTTGTCTCGAGGTTGTCCGCATAGTGCGTCATCGTGGGCAGAATCGCCAGGCCAAAGAGCAGTAGCAGCGACGCAAACGCGATGCCCACGAAGAGCGTGGCGAAGTTGCCCAGGTTGCGCAGGAAGATACGCAGGCGGAAGCGGGAAACAAAACCCATGCGCTCCGGCAGTTGCATACCGCGCTTGGTGCCCGATTTGCCGCTCGCCTCGTAACGAAGGAACTGCAACGGCGTCTTGCCCATTTTGCGAAGCAGGCCCACCAGCGTGATGAGGATGAGCGCGGCGGCGGGAACCACGGCGCACTTCACAAAGATCTCCCAGCTCCAGCACACCTGGAAGGGCGGCAGGCTGTACGAGCCGTAATACAGGCTGCGCATGGGCTCGGTAAAGAACGCAATGCCGAGCGCGGTGCCCAAAAGCGCCGCGAGCACACCCACGATGGCGGGAAGCGCCAGGTAGTGCAGGGCGATCTCGCGTCGACGATAGCCGCTGGCGAGCAGCGTGCCGATGATGGCGCTCTCCTCCTCGATGGTGGCGCCGGTAAGGACCACAAAGACAAACGCCATGATCACGATGATGATGTCGAGCAGCGTCATCCACATCATGGAGTCGCCGTCCACGTCGTCGCGCGCATAGCCAATGCCCTGATTGGAATCGACATCGATCAGATCGTCCACGCGCGCATCGGCATCGGTGAGCGCCTCGACCATATCTTGCTCGGCGTCGATGCGGTCTGCAGTGGAGAGATCGCGATTGGCAAAGGTGAAGGAGTAGGTGTAGGCGGGTGCGCCACCGGCATCCTCGAGCGCGGCAAAGCCGGCGTCGGTGACCTCGGCCACGCCATAGGTGATGGTGTTCACCGTAAAGTCCGAATTGTTGAGGAACAGCGCCTGGCTGTCGGGCTGGGTCATGATGCCGCAGATGGTGTAGGTGCGCCCCTCGAGCTCGACCTTATCGCCCACGGCGAGGTCGTTGTTGGTGGCAAAAACGCGGTCGATTGCTACCTCGTCGTCCGCCTTGGGCTCCTTGCCCTCACAGTAGGACGCGATATCGACCTTGGTGCGGTGCGCATAGGTGCGCAGCGTGCGCTTGGTGCCGTCGTCGCCGGCGGTCTTTTTGATGATGGCGTCGATGGAGAAATTCTTGTAGAGCGTGACGCCGCCGGCATCGTCAGCTGCGCCCTCGGCTGCTTTGAGTTGATTGTCGGTAGCCTCGAAGGAGGTGGTCACGCGGCCGTCTTCGATGATGTACTCGTCGCGCATGCCGTCGATGAGGCAGCCGATGGAGTGGGCCGCGAGCAAAAAGCCCGAGGTAAGGGCGATGCTTCCGCACATAAGCAAAAAGATGCCCAGGTACTTGCCGATATTGCGGCGCAGCTCGCGCGGGAGACGTTTTGCGAGAGGTGTCATGGTGCCGCCTACCAATCGAGCTCGGCGGCCGCGACGGGCGACTCGTTGAGCTCATCCTCGACGATGCGCCCGTCGCGCAGGCGCAGCACGCGATTTGCCATGCGCGCGATAGCGGCATTGTGGGTGACGATGATGATGGTGCAGCCGTACTCGTGGTTGACGTCCTCCATGAGCTGCAGGATTTCCTTGGACGTCTTGTAGTCGAGCGCGCCCGTGGGCTCGTCGCACAGCAGCAGGCCCGGGTTTTTGACGAGTGCGCGACCGATGGCACAACGCTGCTGCTGGCCGCCCGAGACCTGGCGCGGGAACTTGTTACGGTGCTCGTAGAGGCCCAGCGAGCGCAGCAGGTCGTCGACATTGAGCGGGTTTGTGGACAGGTGCGCCGTGACCTCGATGTTCTCCTTAATGGTGAGGTCGGGCACCAGGTTGTAGAACTGGAAGACAAAGCCCAGCTCACGGCGGCGGTACTCACCCAGGTCGGCGGGCTTGAGCACTGTGAGGTCGCAGCCGTCCACCATGATGGAGCCGCCGTCGGCATCCTCCAGGCCGCCGATCAGGTTAAGGAAGGTCGACTTGCCCGAGCCCGAGGGCCCCAGCATGACGCAGATCTCACCGCGATTGATGGACGTGTCGATGCCGTCGAGCACCGTCAGGCGCGCGTCACCGTCGCCGTAGTGTTTCTTGAGCCCCTTGACCTGGACGTAGGCTTGCTTCGTCGCCATGCTATCCCCCATTGTTAGCCCCGTACTACTTTATGAGCGTAATAGTAAACCTTGGCGAACTATTTTGGAGCGAGGCTTGGGCTTTATTTCAGACTGGTCATTGGGGACGTTCTTAAATGACCAGGTGGCTAAGCACGGGATTTGGTGCGCGAGAGGGCTAGGCCTACGGCGGCGATGGCCGCGGCAAAGAGCACCGTGACGCCCAGATCGCAGGCGATGTCGCCCAGCACGGTGGACGTCAGGTCCGCGGCGAGCGCCTTGCCGATCGCGTCGTTCACCCAAAACGTCGGCACAAAATGCGCCACGGTCTGCACGGCCGAGCCCATGAGCGACAGCGGCATCCAGGCGCCACCCAAAAACGTCATGAGCATGCCAAGCAGGTTGCCCACACCGTTGAGCAGCTCCTCGCGCGCACCCAGACTCGAAAGCGCAAAGCCAACGGCCAGCGGCGTGCACGCCAGGGCAAATGTCGCCGCCAGCGCCAGGCACACACGGCCCACACCGACCTCGGCGACCGCGCCGGCAAAGCCCACGACGCCCATCATGCTCGATACAAACCAGATGCAGACGGTAAGCACGGCGGCGGCCGCAAACACGGCGAGCGAACGCCGGCGCTCGGAGATTGGGCCGGCCTCCATGCGGCGCACGCGCTCGGGCTCGCTCATGCCCGAGAACACCAGCCCTACCGACACGATGACCGACGAGATGATCGCGTACGCGCCAAAGTTGAAGTACGACTCGAGTGTGGCGGCGGCAGTCGAGTCGACCTTGACCTGCTCAATCTCGACCTCCGCGCGCTTTGCGGCGGCATGCTCGGCGGCCTTGGCGACGCTGCCGTTAGAGGCGGCAGGCTCTAGGGCCGCCGCAGCGCCCGCGAGCGAGATCCAGCGCGAGGCCTCGGCAGACGAAAGCGCCGCCGCCATGGTGCCGGCACCGTAGGTCACATCGAGCTTGGGCAGGGACTCCCCCACGCGGGCGGCTGCAACAAGGTCGCCCTCAAACCCCTCCGGGATAAAGAACACGCAGTCGGCGCTGCCCTTGGCGCTATTGCTCTTGGAGAGCGCGTCCGCAAGATCGTACGTATCGTCGCCGATGCCCGTGACCAGCTCAAAACGCGACCCCAGATGCTTGGTAAGCGCACGCGAAAGGTCGCTGTCGTCGCGGTCGACCACGATCACGTTGGCGTCGTAGGGCTTGTACTCGGTGAGCTGCGACGAGTTCCAGCTCACCGAGGCCGCGATGAATACGCCCATGAGCGAGATGAACACCGTATAGATGAGCAGGTAGAACGGGTGCGCGAACGCCATGCGAAGCGCAGTCTTAAAGGTGCTCATAGCGGCTCCTTCCAAAGATCAGCGTGGCGGCGGCAACGAACAGCAGCGCCATAAGGACCAGCGCGCCGGCGCGAACGGCAAAGGGGCCCAGGTCCTCAAAGAAATACAGGCGGTTGAACATGTCGCAGATGAGCTTGACAGGGTTGAACCAGCACTCGGCCGGGCAGGCGCGGGCGACGTCGTCGGCAAGTGCCATCGCCGGCTCGCCGTAGAGGCCGGCGAACAGGGCGCACGTGGTAGCAAAGCCTGTGAGGATGCCCGACTTGGACGCCTTGCCGCCCTTAACGGGAAGCGTGCCCACAAAGAGCCCCAAGCCCGTGGCGGCAAGCGCGGAAGCGGCGGCGCCCACCAAACACAGTCCCTCGCGCCCGCCAAAGTCGACGCCCACGACCAGGCGCACGTAGCAAATCGCAACCGTCATCGAGGCGAAGGAGACCAGCCACGAGCCGACAAAAATGCCGGCCAGCGACGCCGTCTTGGAAAGGCCGCCCGCGCAGCGGCGTGCGCCAAGGCCGGACAGATTGGGCTGCAAATCGACGACGCTCAAGGCGGCAAACTCGGCAGACATCATCGCGACCAGGCCAAAAAGCGCGTAATAGTAGATGACCGTGCCATCGGGCGTGGTGCGTGTCAGGCTTACGCGGCGGGTGTCGCCCTCGAGCGACAGGGCGCGCGCAACCGCCTCGGGGTCGGCGAGCGCCGCCGGGTTGTCCTGGACAATCTGGGACATGAGCTCGGCATTTTGCGTATACGAGCTCGCCACCGTCTCAAGGATGCTGCGGTCGGTGAGCACCGACGACGCACGAGAGCTGTCATAGCTCGAAAGCAACGTGAGTTTGGGCGTGCCCACATCGTCGACCGTATAGATGCCCGCGACCTCGCCGGCCTTGAGCGCACGGTTCGCATCGGCTGCGTCGTCGCACTCGTGGATCTCGAGCAGTTGGTCGTCGCCTTCCTTGGCAAGCGACGTCGCCACGTCCTTAAAGGACGAAGCGCCCCAGGCCTCATCCTCTACGACGGCCACCGGCACCGGGTCGACCGTGCCGTCGGAGCCGAGGTTCGCAAACATAAACATGAACATCGTAGAAAGCGCGACGGGAAAGATCGCGCCCCAGACCCACGTGCTCGGCCGGCGCAGCAGCGTCTTGACCGTAATGATAATGGTGTTGAACATGGCTGCCCCCTAGTCGCGCAGCTCGCGGCCGGTGATCTCGAGGAACACGTCGTTGAGGGTCGGCGGCTCGCTCCACACGCGGCCGAGTGCCACGTCGGCGGCACGCAGCGTGTCGAGGATGTCGACCAGGTTGTGCGGGCTCGCTTCGCAGGTGCAGACGAGCTCGCCGCCGGAAAGCTCAACCGAAAGCACGTGCTCGAGGGCGCGCAGCCGCTCGACCGTGGCGGTCTCGACGGCGCCGACCTCGACCGTCACGCGCTCGCCCATCTGAATCATGCGCTTGAGCTCGTCGTTGGTGCCCTGCGCCAGCACGCGGCCGCCGTCCACGATCATGATGCGGCTGCAAATCTGCTCGACTTCCTCCATGTAATGGCTGGTATACACCACCGTGGCGCCCTCGTCGCGCAGGCGGCAAATACCCTCCAGGATGGCGTTGCGGCTCTGCGGGTCGACCGCCACCGTGGGCTCGTCAAAAAAGATGAGCTCGGGCTTGTGCGCGATGCCGCAGGCAATGTTGAGACGACGCGCCAGGCCGCCCGAGAGCTTGCCGGGGCGGAACTTGGTAAAGTCGCCCAGCCCGACAAAGTCGATGGCCTCGTCGACCAGCGCACGGCGGCGCTTGCGGTCGTTGACGTAGAGACTGCAGAAATAGTCGATGTTCTCGCGCACGGTGAGCTCGTCGAACACCGCAACTTGCTGCGGGACCACGCCGATGCGGCGCTTGAGGTCGTAGCGCGTGGGCGTCATGGGTTCACCGAACAGCTCGATGGTGCCTTTGTCGTAGGCGAGCAGCTGCAGAATGCAGTTGATGGACGTGGTCTTGCCCGAGCCGTTGGGGCCCAGCAGGCCAAAGATCTCGCCGGGGGCGATGCTCAGATTAAAGTGGTCGAGCGCGATAAGATCGTCGTAGCGCTTGACGAGATTTTCGACGTGGACGATGTCTGTCATGAGGCGGCCCTTCTGTTGATTGCGGCCCGGTACGATTGCATCATCGCAGGAACCGCCGGCGCGCACCAGTGAGCTTTGTCACGAGTGCGGGGTCTTGGTCGTGCGGCCCGCCGACGCCCCCGCTTTGCCGCACGGGAGGAATGTCACGGTTGCGTGGGCGGCTCCTCCACCACGCGCGGGTTCGCGTACAATACCCGTATGAACAGGCTTTTCGACAAATCGATCGTGCTGGCGTGCTGCATTGCGGCCGCTATGGGCCTTGCTGTGGACGCTCGCCTGGTCGCGGCGTTTTGCCTTGGCGTTATCGCCACCTCGCTGGCCGAGGTCGCACAGGGAGAACGCACGCGCCGTGTAAGCGAGGCCGCGAGCTACGCTTACATCATCGCGGCCGTCTTCGTGCCGCCGTTTGTGCCGTTTGCGCCCCTCGCCCTCTATGACATCGCGCGACGCGCGCGCCGCGAGCACGCCTGGGTCGCGCTGGGCATTGGCATCGCCTTTGTCTTTGCGCTCGTCGCAGACCTTCGTGCCGATGCGATCACCGCCCGAACGCTTCTGCTGACCGCCGTCCTTTCAGTTGCCGCCATCTTGCTATCGCTACGTACCGCCCAGCTGGAGTGCGAGCAGCAGCGCATGCGCCGCACCCGCGACGAACTGCAGGAACGAGCCCTCGCGCTCGAGGCGCGCAACCGCGATCTTGCCGACCGCCAGGACTACGAAGTCGAGCTCGCGACACTCGCCGAACGTGCCCGCATCGCGCGCGAGATCCACGATAACGTCGGTCACCAGCTCACGCGCGCCTCACTGCAGGCCGAAGCCCTGCGCGTGGTCCACGCCGACGAGCCCGGCGTCGCCGACGATTTCGCCGACGTTAAACGCACGGTTGACGAGGCACTCCAGCTTGTGCGCACCAGCGTCCATGCACTCAACGACAACGCTGCCGACCTTTCCGTGCAGCTCGAACGTATTGTTGAAGGCGCGCGCTCGGACGGCGGCCCGCAGATTGAGCTTGAAGTTTTGGCCGAACATGCGCCCGCAAACGTCGCCAACTGCTTTGCAGCGGTCCTGCGCGAGGCGCTCTCCAATACCATGCGCCACGCTTGCGCCCAAACCGTCACCGTACGGTGCATGGAGCATCCGTCGTTTTACCAGCTCATTGTTACCGACGATGGCGCGGGCGGGGCCCAAGCAAACGGTCGCGGCGCCACGGAGGGCATGGGGCTGAGCTCCATGCGCGAACGCGTCGAGGCACTTGGCGGCACCTTCACCGCCGGCCCGCGCGCCGGCGCCGGCGCCTGGCGTGTGTTTGCCACCATTCCCAAACAGCAAGGAGATGAGGGCCGATGAGGCTCATCGTTGTCGACGACGACCGCCTAGTGGTCGATTCGCTCAAGATTATCCTGGGCGCCCAGCCGCAGATCGAGGTGGTGGGCACCGGCGCCAATGGCGACGATGCGGTGGCGCTCTATGCCGAACACGCACCCGATATCGCGCTGCTCGACATTCAGATGCCGGGACGCGACGGACTTTCGGCGGCACGCGAGATCCTTGAGCGCGACCCTTCGGCGCGCGTGGTGTTTCTGACGACATTCTCGGATGACGAGTACATTGTGTCGGCGCTCAAACTGGGCGCCCGCGGCTACCTGATCAAAACCGATGTCGCCGCCATTCCTCCGGCATTGACGCAAGTCATGGACGGCAAACGCGTACTCGAGGGCAAGGCGATCGAGGACATCGATTTTGACGGAACGGACGTCGAGGCGGGCACGCCCCGCCGGCCCGCAGCCTTCGCCAGCCTGACCGACCGCGAGTTCGAAGTCGCCGAGCTCATCGCCCGCGGCCTCGACAACAAGGAGATTGCCGCCACCGCCTATATGGGCGAAGGCACCGTGCGCAACCACATCAGCTCAATCCTTGCCAAAATGGGCCTGCGCAACCGCACGCAGATCGCCATCGCCTACCTGCGAGGGTAGTTGCCCAAAGACCGAGCCCCCCCCCGGCATAGCAAAATGGCTGCTACCGATTTAACGCCATTTCAAAACTATGCCGAATTACGGGGCTAAAGTCGGGGCCCTCATCCATACCCACGTTTTCTGCAAAATGACGGCTCGTCTACCTGCGGTTTTATTCTTGCAACTATCGACATGGTTGGGGGTTCGCGATTCGGCCCCGTAAACCGGCATAGTTTTGGAACAGTGGGGTCACATACCGACACCCCGCAAGCCGTACGGAGCCAAGAATGATCCGTTTTCCTCCGTCCCCAACGGATCAACTCAAAACTATGCCGGTTTACTACGATGAATCGCCCACCTTCGACCACGGCAAATTGCGCGCTTGCAAAACCGCAGGTAGAACGCTTGCAATAATTAGAATAATGCAGTCATGGTCGGGAATGTCGAATTCATCGTAGTAAACCGGCATAGTTTTGTTCGGGCGGCCTTGCACGAGTGCCTCCGCAAGCCTCGCGGGACCAAAATGATCCCTTTTCTTCCGCTCGCGGAGATCGGCTGACGGCGCCCGCCACGAAATCGGCCCATCTACTACGTTTGACTCGATACCCCCGACCATAACCGCGTTTCATGAAAAATCGCAGGCGTTCTACCTGCGGTTTTGTTTTCGCGTTTTTTGGCATGGTTGGGGGTAAGGGCTAAACGTAGTAGATGGGCCGGTTTCGTGGCGCCCCCGGCACACAAAAGTGCCGCCACGGAGGAGGGAGATACCTCCGTGGCGGCTGGGGGTGGGGGCTACATTTTTGGCTTTTCGCCAGCGGCCCGGGGCCTTTTGGCCCCGGGCGCTGTCAGCGCGCCTAGCGCTTACGGATACCCCAGACTAGGGCTCCGACGCCGGCCATGGCTATGACGAATGCCATGAGCAGTGCGGCGGCCTGCTGGTCACCCGTGGTGGGCAGCAGGCCCTTAACCGTCTTGACGATATTCGTCACGGTCTTGGGCGTGCCGGGATCGGGCGTCGGCACGGGCGCCTCGGGCTTCTTGTACGTGTTGTTGAACACGATGCCCTCGACACTCTTGTCGCCCTTGGTAAAGGCAACGCTCGCCTTGAGGTTGCCCTCGCCGTCGTCGACCACGTTGACGGTCGCGGTAAAGACGGACTTGTCGTAGGTCATACCGGCCTCGTCGCCCTTGACCTCGCTGATGGTGTAGACGTACGTACCAGGCTCGTCGTACTCGAACTTGTCGAAGCTGATCTTGCCGTCGGCATCGTTGGTGACGGTGGACTCGGCGTCCTCGCCAACGAGCTTAAAGCTAAACTCGTCCTTCTTGAGTTCGCGTCCCTCGAGCACCTTGATGGCGCCGATGGAAACCTGCGTGGGCATGGCGTGATACTTGTTGGTAAAGCCAGCCGACTCGGTGGTTCCCTCGAGCTTGTGCGTCGCGGCCAACGTGCCATCGCCGTTGTCGGAGACGGTGGTCACGACGGTGTAGGTCATGCCGTCATAGGTGACGCCCTTGTACAGGCCGAGCGCGTTGGGGCAAGCCTCGCGCAGCGTGTACGTGTGCGTGCCGGGTGCCTCGTAGCGGATCGGGCTCAGCGTAACGTTGCCGTTGGCGTCGTTGGTGCCACTAGCGACAGTCACGCCGTCCTCGAGCAGCTCAAACGTGAACTCGCCAGCTGCAAGGTCGCGGCCGGTCAGACGCTTAACCGTCTTGACCTGATCGGTCACGACAGAATCGGTGGGCGTCACGCTGTAGGTGTTGGTGAACGTGAAAGCCGCACCGTCGTCGCCGTTGCGCACGACACTCAGGTGTCCGGCACCGTCGTCAGTCACGGTGTAGGAAACCTTGCGCGCGGTGTTGGCGTCGTTAGTCACGCCGGGGGCGGTACCGGACTCGGCCACCGTGTAGGTAAAGGTGTGCGAGCGCGGAGCGGTGGGGGCCGCGGGCTCGGACTCGTCGTTGGACCCATCGGTCTCGGCAGCGTCGGCGTCAACCTCGGCCTCGTCGGCGTTGGCTTCGGCGTCGCTCGATGCGTCGTCAGAAGCATCGGTCGTCACGCCCAGGGCGCGGTTGAAGTCCTCGAGCGTAAAGTGGATCTTGCCAAAGTCCACGTTGCCGGCCGCGTCATTGGTTGCGGTCGTATGCTCGGGCATCGGGGCGCCCGCCTCGTCGGCGGTCACGGTAAAGGTGAACTTGCCCGCGATGTCTGCCGGGGTCAGGCCCTCGGCAGCCTGGAGCTTCTTGGTACCAGCGAGCGCGGCGTCAACGGCATCGGCGCCGTAGACGTTCTCGAACACGGGCTCGACGCCACCGTAGTCAGGCTTTGCCGTCAGGGTACCGTCGCCGTTGTCGACGACGATGACCTTAAAGCTAAAGCTCGACTTCGCGGCGGTAATGCCCTGGTCGGCCAGCAAGTTCGTGTACTCATAGGCCGTGTAGTTGATAGTCCACGCAAGCTTGCCGTCCGTGTCGGTGCGGATGGCGCGCCCGGTGCTTACCAGGTCAGCGAGCATCTTGGTGTCGTAATGCAGCGTGCCAAAGCTCACCTGGCCGTTATAGTTGAACGCCGGCGTGCCACTGATGGCTTCCGTCTCGCCCGCATAGGCGATGCCAAAGTAGAACTCGCCGTCGGCCAGCGGACGGCCGGTCAGGGTCTTGGTGGCAACGACCTGAGCGGGAGCGCCGCCCTGCCTATCAGTCGTGGCGCTATAGCTGTTGACGAACGGGACCACGGCGCCTTCGACCGTAGCGACACCAGTCTTGTACTCGGTCGGCAGCGTGCCCTCGGGTCCGCCGGAGACGGTCGTCGTAGCGGTAAGCGTGCCGGCACCATCGTCGGCGATAGCAATCTTCACCGTGCGCTCGGCGTTGTCGTAGGTGTAACCGGGCTTGCCGTCGTTCTTCTCGGCCACGGTGTATTTGAAGGTCTTGCCGGCGTCAGCCTGCGTAAACTTGACCTCATGGCCCGCCAGAATGTCAATCAGACCGACCGTTGCCTCTGCCGTCGCAGGAGACTTGTACACGTTGGCGCCCTCATGCAAGCCGAGTGCGTTGGCCGAAGCCTCGTCGGCGGGCGTCACGGTAAAGGTGAACTGGCCCTCGGTCATGGGACGTCCGGAGAGGGTCTTGCTGAGCTTAAGGCCGCCGGCCGCGGCGTAATCGAGCTCAGTGCGGTACGTGTTGGTGAAGCGGCCGTTTTCCTTCTTGGTGACGTTGGCGGTCAGCTTGCCCTCGCCGTTCTCGGTCACGGTCACTTCGGCGGTCGCGACACGTCCGTCATACGTCATGCCTGCCGCGTTGCCTGCGTTCTCGCGGATCTCATACTTGTAGGTTCCGGCAGCCGTGTAGCGGACCTTGCCGAAGTTGATGGCTGCGATGCCGTCCTTCGCGTCCTTCTTGCTCACGGTCACGGTTGCGGGGTCGGGCAGCGGGGTGCCCTCGGCGGCGGTAATGGTAAAGCTGAACTCGTCGGAGCTCGTCCAAGCGCGACCATCGACAGCCTTGCTCAGGCCAAAGTCGAGCTCTGCATCGAGCGGGGTCACGCTATAGGTGTTCTTGAAGGTCGCAGACGTGGCGTCCTTCAGGACATGCTCGGCCTTGAGTGTGCCGTCGCCGTTGTCGGTGATGGTGGTCACGATGGTATAGGTCTTGCCGTCGTAAGATATACCGTTGCTGGCGGTTCCGCCGTTGACCTCGCGCAACGTGTAGGTGTGCTCGCCGGCCTCGGTGTACTCGATGGCAGTCATCGCGATCTTGCCGTCGGCGGCGTTAGTGCCGGTGGCGACGACATCGTTACCCTCGACGAGCTCGAAGGAGAACTCGCCGTCCTTGAGCTTGCGCCCGGCCAGGGACTTGGTCGCCTTGATCTTGTCGGTGACGCTGAAGCTCTTGGGGGTCAAATTGTAGGCGTTCTCGAACTTAATGCTCTTGACGCCCTCGGCGCCCTTCAGCTCGTGCGTAGCCACCAGCTGGCCCTTGTCGTTGTCGGCAATGGTCGTCACGATGGTGTAAACCGTGTTGTCATAGGCAATACCACCGGCGTTGCCCTTAATCTCGTGCAGCGTATAGGTGTGCTGACCTATCTCGGTGTACTTGATGGGGCTGAACGTAACGTTGCCATCGGCGGCGTTCTTGACGGTCTCGATAAGCTCAGAGTCCTCGCCCTTAACCTCGCGCAACTCAAAGCTGAACTCGCCGGCCGTAAGGTCGCGCCCGGTCAGGACCTTGGTCACGGCAATCTGGTCGGTAACGCTGGACTCAACAGGATTCGTAGCGTAGGTGTTCCTGAACTCGGTCACGTCGGCTTCGCTCCAAGCCACCTTCACCTCAGCGCTCAGCTCACCCTTCTTGTTGGGCGTCACCGTCACGGTGATCTTCGCAACGTTCTTGCTGTAGGTGATGCCATCGATAGTTTGACCAGCGTTCTTCTCGCGGACCTCATAGGTGTACTTGCCCGGCTCGGCATAAGTAATCTTGCCAAAGTTGATGGCTGCCTTGCCTTTGTCGAGATCGGCATTGGTCACAGTTACGGTCGCAGGGTCGGGCATCGGGGCATTGTTGTCGGACGTCGCGGAGAGCTCAAACTCAAACGCATCCGTACCCGTCCACTCGCGGCCCTCGAGCACCTTGGTCAGGCCAAAGCTGGCCTTGGTATCCACCGTTGCCGGCGTGGTATTGAGCGTAAAGCTAATCTTGCCGTTATTGCCCAGGTAGACATTGACCTTCGTCGCACCAGAAACAACCTTCGTGTTGTTCCACTGGGGATTGATCACGTCGCGTGCGGTGTCCGTCGGGTTTCCGCCCACACGCTCCTTGGTGGTGTGGAGCTGATTGATAAAGGCGAGGCGCGCGGTGCCAGCCTTAATCGACCAGTGATCGCCATCCTTTACCAAAGCGCCTTCAAAGCTTTCAAGCTCGCTTCCCTTAACCGGGATCGAAACGGAATCATCGTACGGCGCGCCCGACGAGTTCTGCGCCATAAACTCGTCTTTGTACCAATAAGTCTTAGAGCCCGAAGGCTTTTCAGTTGCAAGCTTGGTGCAGGCTGCGTCCGTATAGACGGGCGTCAACTTTTGGAAGTAGTAGTAGCCGTTCGTGGCGGCAGGCTCAAAGCTTGCGACCGTATCGCCCACATCGTCGCCGGTCCACTTGTTGGCGTAGAAGCTGACGGTATTGGAATCGGCGTCCTTGTGCTTGTCGATATAATCCTGCAGCCCCGGTACGTTATTGGGAGTAAACAGATTCGCGCGCGCAATAGACTTTACGCTCGATGCATACACCACGCGGATAGGCGAAATAGCATCCGTGGAGTCAACCACAAACGTACCCGCCGACTTGTCAACGGTAAAGCGGCGCAGCGGAATGAGCGATGCGGGAATCTTGACCGTCACGATGTCGCCGCGCTGTGGATTGTTCTTGTCCGCGCGATCGACCGTAATTACGAGATGGGCGAGCTCGCCGTCAAACGTATAGGTATCAATATTGCCATCGGTCGACTTGGTGGCGGCACCATAGGTCTTGCCGTTGTACTCGGCACCGGTAAAGCTATCGACCTGCATGAAGGCGCCCAGCTCGTCCTCGAATGTGATGTAGCCGGAACCGTTGGGATTGTTGCCCTCGACCTTGGTCGGGAAACCCTTGCCCGACGTAATAGCACTCGAGATGTCCTTAAAGACCTGATCAAGCTCGGCGGCGTTGGTCGCCGACTTGTAGTAGCTGGCACTGGCAATGGGGTTGCCAAAATTGACATTCCACTTCTTTCCAAAAAGGCCATGGCTTACGGACGATGTGGCCTCCGGATAGTTACTCGACACGGCATGCATGAACTTATTCTTATTGCTCGTGTCGCTGCTTGTTGGATCGTCGTCCGGCTTCGCACCGTTGAAGATACCGATGGTATAAATGGTCGCCCCGCCGCTCTTTATGGTCTTGGCGGTATTGATGGCGTCCCTAGCGACCGCGGGCTCAAAATCACGAGAGCTCGTAGGTGAGCCATCGGTGAAGAACACGACGATCTTTTGGGCATCCTTGCGGCCCGATATATCGCGAGCAAGCTCAAGGCCGTAATCAGCCTGCGTGGCGCCGGCAGGTTTGATGGAATTAACCGTGTACTTGAGGCTCATTGCGCCATCACCCGAGCACGCCGTCAACTTCTGCATCGTCTGCGAGTAGTTGTAGCTATAGCGGCCATCGCGATAGGTGTCATTGCCGATCCAGTCAGTCTTCTTTCCTGCAAACTTAACGATGGCAACCTGGTGCTGCTTGCTCGCGTCCTCAATGCTCTTGTTTTGCTCGGCAATGGTGTCGATAAAGTGGTTGGCAGCATTCTTGAGCGCATCGATACGCTTGGTAGAATCTCCACCACCCATAGGATCATCCATTGAGCCAGAGGCATCGAGCACCATCACGATGTCGAGTGGCTTGGAAACCAGCGACGTTGTGTCGGATGTCGAAGACATCGCCGAAAGCGTGGTCAAAAAGTCCGATTTCCCGTCATCGATTGCTTGGACCGTCTTATCCGTCCAAATTCGGCCGACGTTTTGCGTCGTGACCTTACTGCCGTCATAGCCGCCCGCCCAGAACTTCCAATGGTTACTGGTGTCGTGGTCGACTACCTTTGTCGCTTTCGGTCCGTCCATTCCGGTACTGGACCTGGCGTTGGCCTCGGGCAGCATGGCAAATGCTGCAGCCGGCAACACCAGCACTACGGCCAGTATCACCGCCAAGAGACCCCTCGTGTACCTACTCATCGCGTCTCCCTTCTCGCGGTCTCAGACCTTGCATCAGCCTAAAGTTACGGAATGAGACACAATTTGGGCAGGTGACACACGTTCCAGATTCGGTTTTGGGCGTGAGACAAATGTCTCACCAAAGTTGAGACACGAGGGTTTTCGCAGGAAAACGGGTGCGACTCGGAGCCAACAGGTCAAAATGATCCGTTTTCCTCCGTCCCCGGGGGATCAATTGGTGGTGCTCGCCACGAAACTGGCCCATCTACTACGTTTAGTCCGGTACCCCCGACCATAACCGCGTTTCATGAAAAACCGCAAGTGTTCTACCTGCGGTTTTGTTTTTGCGCTGTTCGCCATGGTTGAGGGTAGCGGCCAAAACGTAGTAGATGGGCCCATTTCGTGGCAGACGGGTCACGCAGCGGCCCTCGCGAGGCCAAAATGATCCGTTTTCCTCTGTCCATGGGAGATCAAGGGCTGTTACGTATATGGTGTCATTTCAAAACTATGCCAGATTACGGGGTTAAAGCCGAGGCCCTCATCCATACCTTCATTTTTTGAAAAACGGCAGGCTATCTACCTGCGGTTTTGTTTTTGCGGTTTTCAGTACGGTCAGAGGTTCGCTATCCAGCCCCGTAATCCGGCATAGTTTTGTTCGCGGCAGCACAACCGCGCGCTCAAGCGCGGGGCCGGTGGGGCATTTTTGCCCCACCGGCCCCTATTCCAGCTCTATTCCGGTTTGGTTTCTACCGTGGGGGTCTTGTCCGCTGCGACTGGGGTGCGGGCGGTGTCCATAGTCAGGCAGTGTTTGGGGCAGCTCTCGATGCACTCGCCGCACACCACGCAGGCATACGGGTCGATCGACCACGTTCCACCCTTGCGATCGACCGCGAGCGCGCCCGCCGGGCAACGCCGCGCGCACATGCCGCAGCAGATACACACATCCATGTCGTTGACGATATGCCCGCGCAAGCGCTCGGGCGCCGTCAGTTTCTCCTGCGGATAGCAAACCGTGACCGGCTGCTTGACCATAGAACCCAAGGCCGTCTTGGCGAATGTCAGTAAACTCATGCCGCGCCTACCTTTCCGTGCAGCTAATGCAGGGGTCGATGGTCAGGATGATCATGGGCACGTTGGCAAGGAGCACGCCCTGCAGCGCATGCGTCAGACCCGCCAGGTTCTGCGACGTCGGCGTGCGCACGCGAAAGCGGTCCAGGTTCTTGGTGCCGTTGCCGCGCACATAGTAGTATGCCTCGCCGCGCGGCTGCTCAATCACAACCTCGCCGCGCGCGCCGTCGGCCGGCGTGAGCTTGGTGCGCCCACCGATACCGTCGTGCGGGATCTTGCCCACAAGCTCCTTAATGATGTCCATGGCCTGCGTGACCTCGACACAGCGCACCTGGCAGCGGGCATAGCAGTCGCCATCGGCGGCAACGATGGGCTCAAACGCAGCCAGGTCCGCATAGGCACCGTCGCCAAACATGCGCACATCGTAGTCCACGCCCGAGGCGCGCCCAAACGGACCGACCATCGACAGATCCAGCGCGTCTTTCTTGCTGATCACGCCCACGCCATGCAGGCGCTCGCCGCAGCTGTCGTCGTCCAAAAACGTATGCACCAGGGCCTCGTAGTCAGGACGCATGGCATCGAGCGTCTGGACAATGCCCGCCAGCTCGGAGTCCTCGATATCGTGCTTAAGGCCGCCGATCTCGTTAATCGACAGAATCACGCGCCCGCCGCAAGTGCTCTCAAAGATCTTGAGAATCTGCTCGCGCAGGGTCCACGACCGATAGAACAGCGCCTCAAAACCAAAGGCGTCGGCGAGCAGGCCCAGCCACAGCAGATGCGAGTGAATGCGCGAAAGCTCGTGCAAAATGGTGCGGATATACTGCACGCGGCCGGGCACCTCGATGTCGAGCATGCGCTCGCAGGCGCTGGCATAGCCGCAGCTGTGACCCACGGCGCAAATGCCGCAGATGCGCTCGGCGATGTAGCCAAACTGATGCATATCGCGCTTTTCGGTGAGCTTCTCGAGTCCGCGGTGCACAAAGCCGATCTGCGGAATTGCCTCGAGAACGCGATCGTCCTCGATCACCAGGTCCAGATGAAGCGGCTCGGGCAGCACCGGGTGCTGCGGGCCAAACGGAATGACGGAGCGATGTGCCATGGACCCTACGCCTCCTTTTTCTGCTTGTCGCGGGCGGCCTTGGCGGCAAGCGCCGCGCGGACCTTGGCCGCTTTCTCGGGATCCATAGCGGCGAGCTTTGCTTCCATCTCGGCAGCCTTGAGCGCAGCCTTGGCAGCGGCATCGTCATGCTGAGCATCGGAGCCGGCAGCTGCAGCGGGCTGAGCAGCGACGCCTGCGGCATCGCCGGCGCCCGCGGCGCCCTCCCCTGCAGCAGCCGCAGCAGCGGCGTCCTTCTCGGCCGCGGCTTTGCGCGCCTTGGCCTCGGCGGCGGCACGGACCTTCATGGCCTTCTCGCGCGCGGCCTTCACCCCGGGCGTGATAAC
Organism: uncultured Collinsella sp.; assembly: GCA_902478945.1. Lineage (GTDB taxonomy): Bacteria > Actinomycetota > Coriobacteriia > Coriobacteriales > Coriobacteriaceae > Collinsella. The sequence continues at coordinate 22,344 of CABSMX010000001.1, read as the reverse complement.
GCTCATGGGCTCGGCAGTCGAAACCTGGTAGAAAAAGCCCTTAAAGTCAATCTGCATATCGGTAATGGCGAGACCAAACAGGTCGTGGGCCTCATTTTCAAACGGGAACACCGCGGGGTAATACGAGCTGATGGACGGAATCTCCTGGTACCGATCAATTCCCTCAACCACCAGGTTCTCGATCGCATAGCTGCCGTCCTGCGCAATATGTTCCTGAGCAGCACGAACGTTGATAAACGTATAGAGCAGGCGATACGTGCCGTCGTCAACGTTGCGCTCGGCATGCATCTGCACAAAGCGCGCGCCGGCACCCTTGAGCGCCTGCACATGCGGCAACAGCTCGTCGATCCCGACGGTGGTATAGATAGCCTTTTGCATTACTCGGCCTCCTTTGCAGCGGCGGGCGTCTCAGCGGGCGTGTCGCCGGCCTCCGCAACAGCCACAAACCCGTCCTCGCCCAGCTCAACGCCACCGTCCCAGGTAGCGGCGCCGCCCACGGTAAGCGGGTCACCGCCAGCACGCATCACGGCTTCCTTCTGGTCCAGGATGCCGCATGCCTCCACAATGGCATCGATCACGGTCTCGGGGCGAATGGCACATCCGGGCGCGTACACGTCCACGGGAATCGCGCGGTCCACGCCGCCGATCACGTTGTAGGCATCGCGGAACACGCCGCCCGAGCACGCGCAGATACCGCAGGCCACCACGCACTTGGGCTCGAGCATCTGGTTGTAGATCTGGCGCACGACGGGCAGGTTCTGGGCATTGACCGAGCCCGTCACCAAAAAGATGTCCGCATGCTTGGGGTTGCCGGTATTGACCACGCCAAAGCGCTCCGCATCGAACAGCGGCGTGAGCGAGGCCAGCACCTCGATATCGCATCCGTTGCAGCTCGAGCCGTCGTAATGAATAACCCACGGCGAGCGCGACATTTTATGATCCATGGATGCCGCCTCCTAAATAAACACGTCGACGAGGATGGGCATAAGGTTGAGCAGGCCAAACACCAGTGCCACGCCCCATCCGAGCCTAAAGCAGCTGCGCCAGGTGCTGCGTGCGAAGGTGTTGTCGATGAGCACCTCGACAAAATACGTCGCGGCCATCACGACCAAGGCGACCACCCAGCTCACCGGGTTGTCCCAAACAAAGAACATGCCCACCCACATCAAAAACAGCACGGTCTCGCACCAGTGCATAAGGGTCATCTTGGCCAGCGTGCCGCCGCTCATCTCGGTGGCGACGCCCTGGACAATCTCCTGATGCGCGTGATGCGAGTACGAAAGGTCAAACGGCGACTTGCGCAGCTTGATGGTAAGCACCGCGAGCAGTGCGAGGAAAATGGGTGCGCTGTACACGACGATGGGGGCCGACTGCCCCGTCACGGCGATGGAATCGAAGCTGTCGGTGGCAAGGTACAGGCCCACACTCATCAGCAGAACGGCGGGCTCGTAACTCATAACCTGCAGCAACTCGCGGTCGGCGCCGACCTGGGCAAACGGGCTTTGCGTCGAGGCGGACGCCAACACCACAAAGATCGCGGCGAGCGTCACCATAAAAGCGCACAGCAGCGTGTTGGAGCCCGACACAAAGATGCCGCCGCCCACGACGGTAAAGAAGAGCGCGCACGCCATGTAGGTATCGTCCATGGTGTTTACGCTGGCAGGGGCCTTGCGCAGCAGCTTGGCCACATCGTAGAAGGGCTGCAGCAGGCGCGGGCCCACGCGGCCCTGCATGCGGGCGGACAGCTTACGGTCGATGCCGTCGATCAGGCCGCCCACAAGCGGCGCAATCAAGGCAAACGCCACGGTACCAATAAAGATGCCCACGACGCCCGAACCTTCAAAATACTTGCCGCGCAGCACCGAGGGCGCGCTCATGGCAAGCCGCTCGGGTCCGATCCACGCGCAACACAGCAGCGCAAACAAGATAATGCTGCAGCACACGACGCTACCCGCGGGGCCAATACGCTTCTCGCCAAGGGCGTCCTCCGAGTACCAATTGCGCTTTTCGGCCTTCACCTCGCGACCCATCGAACCGCGGAAATGGCGATATTTGTCGGTTCCCACACCCGAAAGATATACGTTGACGTGCGGCTTATTGCTCACGCGGAATGAAGTCAGCAGCACCACGGCGATAAACGCCACGATAACCACCATCAGATACATGGCGTCCTTGCCAATAACGTACGGTACGCGGCCAAACACCATGGCCAAGTAAGGCGACACCAGGCCGCTCGAGATAATCGGAAACGCCACGCAGCACAGAATCAGTAGCGCAGCGATGGTGTTGAGCGCCATCCATTCGGTCTTATGGACATTGACCTCAACGTTTTGAGCCGTGGGGTCGACGCCCGAAAGCTTGGCAAGCCACTTGCCCCAGAAGTAAAACGTCGCGGCCGAGCCAAAGGCAAGCACCATGATCATGAGCACGTTGCCGGTCTGCGCAAACGCCACCAGGGCGCCCCACTTGGACACGAGCATGCCAAACGGCGCCACAAACATACCCATGATGCCCAGCATCATCAGACGCGTCAGGTGCGGCATGCGGCTGAACATACCGTCCATGTCCTCGATATTGCGGCTGCCGATATGATGCTCGGCCGTGCCCACGCACAGGAACAGCAGCGACTTTGCCACCGTGTGGAACAGGATCAGGAAGATGGCCGCCCATACGGCCTCGGGCGCGCCGACGCCCAGGCAGGCACTGATGAGGCCCAAGTTGGAAATGGTGGAGTACGCGAGCACGCGCTTGGCGTTGCTCTGCGAGATGGCCATGAGGGCAGCGAGCAAAAACGTGATGGCACCCACACTCGTGACCATAAAGCCGGTCACGGGATAGATGGCATAGAGCGGGCTCAGCTTGACCATCAGAAACACGCCGGCTTTGACCATGGTTGACGAGTGCAGCAGGGCGCTCGTGGGGGTGGGGGCAACCATGGCACCGAGCAGCCAGGTATGGAACGGCATCTGCGCGGCCTTGGTGAGTGCGGCGAGCGACAGCAGGATGACCGGCATCACCAGCAGCGCGGATTGCGCGGTTCCGGCGCCGGAAAGCTCGATCATGCCCGAGATGGTCAGCGGCATGCCGTTAACGTGCAGGTACATGAGTCCGGCCAAAAACGCGATGCCGCCCAGCATGTTGAGGATGATCTGGGTGAAGGCGTTTTTAATGGCCTCGGGCGTACGCGTGTAGCCGATCATAAGGAACGAGCACACGGTGGTGATTTCCCAGCCGCAGAACAGCCACTCAAGGTTGTCGCTCGTCACGATGACGAACATGGCCGAGAGGAACAGGAACATAAGCGCCAGGAACTGCGGGCGACGGTCGGGCGCGGTCTGCCCGCGCAGCGCTGCCTCGTGCTCGTCGTGGGCCTGGAAGTCCTTCATGTAGCCCAGGGCGTACACGCAGATCAGGCTGCCGACGATGCCGACGGCAAGCACCATGATCACGCTCATGTAGTCCAGGTAGAGCGGCGTCGCCGTGACGGCTTCGGCCGCGGGCAGCGTCATGGCTGCAAAGGCAACGGAGCCCACTAGCTGTACTACGCCGAGCACACCGGTAAGCGCGTTCCTATATTTGTACGCGTTGTACAGGATAACGGCGCACAGAATTACGTCGATGACGGAGCTGATGATCGAGAGCACATGCGAGGTGCCGGGGGCAACCTCAAAGCTCTGCGGACCCGTGACAAAAAACATGACGGCGACTACAACTGTCACCGCCATAATAATGCCGGAACCTATGAGCCCCACCGCATCGCGGGCGCAGTCACCGCGCGCAAGCAGCATGCCCAGCGCCGGTACCAGCGGAAACAGGGTAAGGAAATACAGTAGCGTCATACCATCACTCCCCCATGCAAAAACGCTGCAATTGTTTAACGTTATAGCTCAATTGAGGAGCAACGGCGGCAGGTTTTCGGTCAACTGGGGAGTTTTAGGCGTACGGGGCAAGGGCACGTCCGCTTTGGAGCAGTGGGGCGGCAAGAAAAATGCGCCCCCGCGGGCGCACCATCCCGTTCGCTATTCCGCCTTTTTAACGCGCGGCTTGCGACCCCGCGGCTTATCGACCAGCGCCGCCTCGCCGCCGTCGCGGTACAGGCGGCACCAAGCCTTGACCGAAGACTCGCTGGGGATCTTGTGCTTGATCATGGCCTCGCGAACCGTCAGGCCGTTTTCCAGACGGTCCTTAACCACGGCGAGCTTTACGTCGTACGAATAGGTGTGATGGCGAGCGCCCGCGTTGAGCACGGCGTCGGCACCGCCCACGGCATATGCGCGGGCCCACTGACGAGCCGTGGCCTGGGGAATGCCGAGCTTTGCGGCGAGGGCGCGGTGACCAACCCCCTCTTGGAGGATCTCGACGGCGCGCTGCCTAACCTCGGGCGCATGCGTGCGAGTCCTAGTTGCTTCCGACATACCTGCCACTTCTTAGCCTTAACCGTTAATCTGCTTTCTTACGTGCTTGTTAGATAGTAGCATTTTGCTGTTCCCGCGTAACAGTTAATTGAAAATCGCAACGGCGGCATCTGGGTATTTGCCATTCATTTGCAACAGTTCTTTAGGTTTTATTTACGCAGCTAGTTGGCTCGCGGCTCATTGACGGTGTTTTACCAACCAGATTGGTATCTTTTTGATTGGCTGGTATGGTTTGTGCAATTATTAACCCCTCTTCAGCCCGCACCCAACATGTCAACTTTCCACTTACTTTCCAGCTTTCCACTTAACTTTCCAGCTTTCCACCTTAAGTGGTAAGTTAAGTGGAAAGCTGGAAAGAAGTTGGGAGACCGAAGCATGGGCGACGGACAGCCCTACTTCGCGAGTCGATACCGCTGTCGCGGGCTGCGCGGAGGCTCCATCGCCTCAATCTTGCCCGCACCAATCAAGCCTTTTATGTGGTTGGAAACGGCGCTCCTGCTCAAACCCGAAGCGTCGGTGAGCTCCTTGGCCGAAGCCGAAGAATGTGTTGCCAGGTAATCCAAGATTGCCTCGTCCACATGCCCCACAGATGTCACCTGTTCCGCCCGCATTATCTTTCGCTTATCGAACGTCAGCGAAAAAGAAACCGTCGAGTTCTTTGGTTCGGGCGGCAGCATGTTTGCCCGCTCGAGCTGCTCACCTATTTCCTGATAACCAGTGCCGCGATTTTCGACCACGTAGCCACCGCCTGGGTACGGCGTGGTCTCGAGGATATTTGAAAGGAACTGGTTTCTAGATGACGGAACCCCAGAAACTCCCAGCAAATCGATCGTTACATCGCCGTACAGCCCGCCGGGATTGAGAATCTCGACGCGGTCGATATACAGGTTGACCTGCACTTGTGAGCCACGCGCGGCGGAAGAGTAGTCGCGGTGCATGAGCGCGTTCGCCACCGCCTCGCGCAGCGCCACGGGCGGATAATCGGGCACATCTTTCCGGAACGCGCCCTCGATAACCGCTGCGTTTCGGGTGTTTCTCGCAACGGCGGCAAGCACGTCCTCAATCATGAAAGGGATCGGACCCAAAATGGTCTGAGAATCCACAAAACGCTTGTTATCACTTACTCGCTGCGTTTTTGTGGTCCCGGGGTACGCCGTAAAGGTCACATTGAGACGTGGGAAGAACTTTTGCGGAAACCGTCCCATCGCGACAATTGCAGCAAGCGTCGGCACGATTGCGTCGTCCACCCTTTTGGTCACATGCAGATCAAGGAGAATCTCATCGTCGCTTCTGGTGCCCAAAAGCCTAGGGTGTAGCTCGCGCTGGCGTTTTATAAACCTTTGCAAAAGATCGGCGTCAAGGTCATCGAGCGTGGCACCTTCGACCGGCTCGTCGTCGTATGTAGGCTGAACATGCTCCTCCATAAAGCGATCGATTTCGTAGGGAGTCATGCGCCGGTCGCCGTCGCCCGTACGGATAAAGGACGAATCGTACATTCCGCGTGCCGCAATATAGCAGGGTTTATCGCGTGGATGCATTTCTTTGATGCGCGCGCAAAGCACCAGCTTACCCTCGAAGGGGAGCACTTGGATATCCGGCCTCACAACGGGCGTCGGCTTTTCACATGCAGAAGAGAGGGCGTCTTGCATCTTGCGGGCATCAAAACCCTCGACGGGCATAAACCCGTTCTTTTCGGAAATGCCGAGGATGATAAAGCCGCCCTGCGCGTTGGAAAATGCCGAAAGCGTCTCGACGATGCTTTTGGGGAGCGCGCCCTTGGCTTCTTTTACTTCGTACTGCTGGGTGTCGTTTCCTATTGCCCGCAGATGATGGATAACCTGCGCCAACCACTCCTCATTCATGCCGAACCTCCCAACTTTCCAACTTTCCACCTAACTTACCAGCTTTCCACTTAACTTTCCAGCTTTCCACCTTAGGTGGTAAGTTGGGTGGAAAGCTGGAAAGTTGGTGGGTAGCTGGGACAGCAGCGGGTCAGGCGAACAAGAAAAGAGGGCGGCAACCGGGTGGTTGCCGCCCCTCGCGTGGCTAGTTGGTTTTCGTCTCATGGGGAATGCCCTTGGTGTTGATGCGCGCTAGCGTGTACGTCACGTAGTCGGAGTTCGCATAGCCGGCGAGGCTGCTGACGTTAACCGGCGTGTCGTTGACACCGACGCCGGACATATGAGCCGTAAGCACCAAGCGGTAGTTGGCATAAGTTTGGTCCTTGCCCTCAACATCGGTGTTCACCTTAACGCGGAAGGCATGCTTAAAGGCAAGGCTGTTGCCGTCGCGCGTGGCGAACGTGCCGCCAGTCCCCTTGCTATCAGTAAATACGTAATTCTTGCCATCGGCGCTCAAAGAGCCGTTAGCCAACTTGTCGCTACCGAGCACCGTAATGTAGCTTGAGATGTTGTCGACCGCATCATAACGATCATCATCTTGGCGGCGCTTCTGCAAGCTCAGCGTGTACGTCACCGTGCTGGCATTGGAGATCATGGCCTCAGCACCCGCGAGCTTGGACAAATCATACGTTCCCACCAAAGCGATTTCGCCGTCGGCGGACTTGAGGTCATCGATGTTGATGCCCAGCTGCGACTTCTTTGAAGCCTCGAGCGCAATAGTCGAGGAGCCCACGTCCATGCGGTAGTATCCAGCTATGCCGCCGATGTATGCCGAGTTGCTACTGGTGCTGAGCGTTTCGGCATGCGTAGAGAGGTGCGCACGGTAGTTGGGCTTTGTGTACTTATCTGTGCCGCCATTCTGCGAAGCGATAATACCAGCCTGGCACGCAGGCTCCGTCATGGCGAGATTCGCCTCCATGGTGATGGTGAACTCGCTGCCATGGTTCTTAGCGATCTCGCGAATGCCGGAAAGGTCGATGGCCTTGCCACTGGCATCGGCAAGCACAAGCGACATGTCGCCACCCGTTGCAGACCAGTCTTTGGCAGCAATAGCCGGCGTTGGCGACGTGCCGGCATCAATCCACTTAGAACCATTCCACGTGTAGTACTTGCCCCCCACCTTCACGTAGAACGAATACGTGCCCTGGGTTCCGGTCGGGTAGCCATGCGCGCCCGCGGCCTTGCCGCCTTCGTAGTTCACGAGCGAAGAATCCAGCTGGTAGTACAGCTCGTCTGAGCTCGTGTATTGCTGGTTCGAGTCGAACTTCACGGTGTCGCTTACCTTCATGGTAAGCGGATAGGTGACATCGTGAAGCTCCATCTGTTTGATGCCGTCCTTGTTGTTATCGATGAGGCCGTGCGTGTAGTTGGATGTCACGCTGTAGGTCGAGGGCGTATTCTGGTGCCCGTCCTCGGCAGCCTTGCCGTCGGCTGCTTTCTTGCCTCGCAGCAGGTAGTTGATGTGCTCGTTGAGGCTCGTGTCCACCGTAGTTGCGGTGTAGCCGTTGACACCCGCAGAGCCCGCCGGCGTGCGCACCACCAAGTAGAAGTTCTCACTCTTGGGCTCTTCCTTGGCAACGGAGAGGGTGTAGAACGTGCCCATCGTGTCGGAAGATGTACGCGCGCGGTAGTACGCGCCATCAACCTTGGCGCCAGCCGTCTTCGCGAGCTCGACCTGGCTCTTGTTCGCAACCTCGTCATCGGTGAGCTTGACCCAAGCGCCGTTTTCCTTATCCTCCTTGGCCTTCACGCCCACGGTTTCACTCAGCCATGGCTCGACGTAGGCATTGTTGCCGGCATCCACAAAGTCGGTGAGCTTGACCGACGCTGCTCCGCCTGCGCCGACCGTGCAGTGGTATTCACGGTTGTTGTTTGCAGTGTCCACGAGTGTGAGCTGCGTGCCCTTGGGCAGCGTGGCACCAAAGGTGATGCTTTTGTTGAGCGGGCCCATGGAGCCGCCGGCTTCGAGCAGCGTGTTCCAGCCGTAAGCGACCGCCTCACCCCGGGCGCTGCCATAGGTCCAGGTAAGGTAACCGGTCATGGTATCGCCGCTGCTCACAAGCACGTGATTGTCGTATTGAGTCGCAAAGTCGGCAGCCTTGAAGTTCGCGCCCTCGGAGTAGGTGGCGGTGAAGTCGATCTCGAGCATGCGCTTAACGATGATGGGCACCTGCACGCGATAGCTCTGGCCGGCCTCTCTAAAAGTGACCGTGAGCAGCGTGAAGCGGCCCCGCTCGTTGTCCCAGTCGGTACTCGCGCGGAAAACCATGGAGCTCGTGCCGTTGTTGAGCACCTTGAGCGTGGGCGTTTGCGAGGCGGTTGCGTCCTTGACGAAGGCGCCGTTATCGGCAAGATTGAAGACCTCAGCGGTGGCGGTCACGTGCTTGGCGCTGCCGTTGAGGCGACGGGCATCGGAAAAGCCGCCGTTAGTCACGATGTTCAGATACTTCTCGACCGTCGTCGTGTCGTTGCCGGGAATCATGAGTACAGGGAAGTCGGTTGCAGCCTTCTTGTCCGATGTAACGTTGTTGGTGTTGAAAGTGGGCCTTGGGCTGTCCGCGCTATAGGTGCTCGTGTTTTGGTACGCGCCGGCATCATTAATGCCGCCGATATTGGTATAGGTGTAGCGGCCGGCAACACTGGTGCCTGCCTCGCTCTGGATGGTCGTCGCGGTGTCAATGGCGACACCGTCGCCAAACAGATAGCGATCAGTGGTGTCGTCGTTGGAGGCACGCACCGCCAGCGTGCTCACGGGGCTCGTGGTCACGTATGGGCTTGCAGCCGTAGTAGCGGTATCGTCCGCACCGTAGAGCGTGGTGTCCTTGCCGGGTACGTCGAGCCTGTCGTTGTAGTCTCCGAACGCGATGTAGGTTTTCTTGTTAACGGCGGCCGTATTGGTCGTGTAAACCATCGGCGGCAGGTCGCTCGTGGTCTTGCCCTTGCCGGGCTTTACGTCCACGCCCGCTGCGGAAAGGCTATAGCCGCCTGTGTCGACCTCGCCCAAGAGCACACCCTGCTTAGCGTCAGATTTATAGATATTGCTGTCCATGAGCACGTTTACCAGATGAAACTGGCCGCGGCCGTCGCCCGCGATGCCACCGTTGGATGTTCCGCCAAACGTGGTGTTGGAAACCTTTGTGTTGGTGACGTTGATGACATCGGACCCGCTGTTAATCGCGCCAAGTAGACCGCCGCTCCAGCTGCCATTGATCGCAGCGTTCTCAATTGCGATGTTGTTGCAAGTTATGTTCACATTGCTGAAGTAGTAGCCAATAAGCCCGCCCGAGCATTGGTCGGTACCGGCGATGTTAACGTTCTTGACGTTGCAGTCCTCGAACCAGTACGTGTTAGGGCTGCCGCTGCTCGTGACCTCGCCAATCAGTCCGCCCGCATTGCGGATTTTGAAGTTCTTTCCGGTACCATCGCCGATGACGGCGTTCTTGGTGCCGGTCCCGGCATCAATGCGCACGTTGCTCATAGAAATAACGCCGCCATCGACGCGCCCGACCACGCCGCCGGCGCCCATATACCTATCGGTATTCTCCCCGGTGGCAAGCACATTCACCCCAGAGATGACTGCCGTGCTCGACGGGACCGCTGTTGTGGCACCGATGTTGGTGTTGACCGAGATATGACTTGATTTGGCAAAGCCGATCACACCGCCCACGTAGGGCGTTGTCCCCGTGGCGGTTATGGTCGAGCTTTCGCCAACAGCCTTCTCGCTCATCCCTTTGGCCGCGGTTGTCCACACGCCGCTTGACGAGGCGACCGTACCCACGTAGCCGCCGACGTACTTCTCGCCCGCGACGTTAAGACCGGTGTACGAGCAGTCGTAGAGATACATGGGTGCCCACGTGGAGCTGAATTTGACCATATAGGTCACGTCACTGTCCGTACTTCTGCTGGCGCGGCCCGAGCTGCCAAGAAGCCCTCCTACGCTCTTAGCGCCCGACACGGTGCAGTTCTTCATCTGCACGTTGCGGTAGACGCCGCACGTCCAGACGTCGTAGTTGGCCGTTGCGCCCGCCAAAAGACCAGTGCCGATAAGGTCGTTCGTCGCCTGTCCCGGTTTGGCTTCGCCGTTGGTGTCGATATAGGTGAGCGCTACGTTGCAGTTGCTAAAGGTGAGGTCTTTGACCTGCGCGCGGTCGTTCGCGGTAACGCTCTGCCCCACATTGGTGGAGGTGAACATCACGGTGCTGAATAGGCCACCCACGCCCGAGACCTTATAGTCGTCGTCGGCGTATTCGACGGCGCCGTAGGCGGCGTCTTCGGTACCCACCGTGATGGTGGCGCCGTTACCGTCGATCGTGGCTATGTGCGGCGTGATGCGGTCGCGGTCGGTGGTCGCCTCGTTCGAGTCGCAGGCATTGGAATAGTAGCGGCCGTTAAGGCCCACATATCCCGTGCCGTAACCGGTCATATCGTAGGGGGCGCCCTGTTTGAACTCCAGGCTCATGCCAATCGACTTCGAGGCGCACACGTAGCCCGTTTGGTAGTTGGCAGCATAAGACGCCACCAGGTAGGGCGAGTTCACGTCGTTGTCCGCGTCGAGGGGTCCGTGCCAGCCCTGCTTACCGGGAGCCTTCTGGTCATCATTTTTGGCGGCTTCGAAATCGCTGGCGACACCCGCGGGCTTGCCCACACTGTCGTAGTTGGCATTTCGTACCTTGCCATAGTTCTTGTTGCCAAACAAATAGCCGCATATCGCCGGATCTTCCGTGTCGTTGCCCCAGTACGCCTTGGAGCCGCGGAACACGCCATAATCGGCGTAGTCGGTTTGCGCCGCGCCAGCGCCCGCACCCGAGCTGATGATAGCCGAGAGCACCAAAAGGCCCTGGGCGTTTTCCACCGTAGTCACGGGCGCCTCAGCGTTGGTGCCGATGTACTTGTTGTCGGTGCCCGTGGTGGTGACACAGGGGGTTCCCTTGTCTTTGAGCTCGTTAATCTTGTAGTTAGCATCGCCGTTTTTTACGGCACAGCCCTCGCTAAAGGCATAGCCATCAATCACACGACCAACGTAGGGGTTGTCGTACAGTTGGGAGTTGGCACCGCCTTTCGCAACGGGCTTGAACTTTTCCTTTGTGCCGCCACGCCATGAATCGCCCGTATGGCGGAAAATCACGCCGCCACCCGCAATAGCGCCAACGTAGCCGCCAATGGGAACAAGATGCGATCTGCTGACATCGGGGTTGCTGACAACGGTAAAGCCGTACGCTGTCGAACCGTTATTTGGATTGTTTACGACCACGCCATCAATAATGTTATCGCCGCCAAGAATGCAGCCGATAACGCCACCGAAAAACGCTGTCGGAACGCCGTCCTCATCCTTATCAGAATAAGTAATAGTCGCCTGCGCATTCACATAGTTGATGTTGAGATTGCGCACCACGCTGCCATAGCTATAGGGAATGAGACCGCGAAGCTCGCCCTTGTTATTTTCAATCTCAATTGCTGCAGTTGACTTGCCTAGGTCGCCAACAATTACGCCACGGAACGGATTGGCCTTGTTGCCAAATCCGCCAAACGAGGCCGCATCGACGGTAATCTTATTGCCCTCAGGAGGCTCAATGCTGTAATACGCACTCTGCACATAGCGGTGCATGGTTTCGTCGCTCAACGTCTGCGAGGGATCGGTCGTTGCATCGCCGTTCTTCTTCTCCCATTTGTTATCAGCACCGTTCGCCTGCTTATAGACGTACACGACCTCGTTGTCGGTCCTCGCGCTGTCGATCTTCGTTTTGTTACGCCGCTCGCACAGTCTGGACTGATCGGCGGCAATAGTGACTTCCCAGCCATCCAACGCCACGCTGTTGTTGATGTAGTTAGCGATGGCGTTCATTTCCGTCGCGTCCGTAACGGCGTACGGATCGCCATACGTACCGCATCCCGTCATCAGGTTAGGGATGCGCTGGTTAACCTTGATTTCGTGATACTGGACGCCATCCTCGGTGGCTTTTCCCTTGTAAACATAAGGAAGATAGTCACCAAACCGAGGATTCTTGGCATCTGCCGGCTTTTTATCAACCGTCACCAAGCCATTAGGGGTGGCATAGGTTTCTTTGTCGTAATACCAAAGCTGCTTGCCAGAGTATTCCTTGTCCTTGGCATCGATTTCGCTTCCATATGTCACCTTGCCCGCATCGGCCTCGGCCTTAGTAAAGGTATAGTCCGCAGAGCCCGTGCTCGTGCTTCCGTAGCCAAAACTCTCCAGCAGGCTCGCATGGGTGAAGATCGTATCGTTATTTTTGCTGGGCAAGCTGATTTGCTCAAACTTCGCCGTCACCTGATCGGAATTTTTTCCCACGCCGAGTCTGCCGAAGAGCGAGGTTGCCGCCGTGGCCCCATTCGCGTAGCTACGGGTTGAAATATTCTTAGCGCTCAGGTTCACGCATGTCTGCATCTCGTTGATAAGCAGAGGAGCGTAACTGGTATCGTCATTCACACCGTCGACCGTCAAGCCGTCGAGTGTCAGACCATCTATCTCGAGCTGCGCCACATTAGTCTCATTGATGGGTCCATAGATACAGCGGCACACAAGTGCGCCGGACGAACTTCCCTCATCGTTCACAACAGAGCCCACGGTGCCTGCAAGCGTGACATTTTTAACCTTGAGGCTGCCCGTATGGGTTCCGATGAGAGCGCAGTGCATATTTTCGTGCTGCGTGGCTTCGCTATTCTTTTTGTTACCTTTTTGCTCAGCTTTAATGTCGGAATAATGGAACGTAATCGTTGCATTATTCACAGTAACCGTTGAGCCCTTCGCGGGGTCAGTAGGATAGAAACTGTATCCATCTAAATTGATTTCCACGCCCGCGCTGTCGCTCGTGCCAATATTGTTTCCTTGGAAAATAGCCTGATTTCCCGGAATGATATAGTCCTGAATCGCGCTAGGAGCATACAGGTACGCACACCAAAGTAATAAGTACTCTGCGGAGTTCATCCAATTGTCTTTGCTATCGTTTTCCGGATTGTTGCCTACCTCCGCATATGCTTTGTCAAGATTGTAGTAGTAGCGAACAGAACCATTTGATTGTGGAAAGCCATCAGAAGAATTAGCGGGGGCAATGCGATTTTGATAACTATTATCTCTAGCGGGATTTCCGCTCATGTCCAGCTTTTGGCCCTCGGTATGAAGCGAGACGACCGCATTGCAGCCGTTATCGATCAGATTGCTTTCGGGCTTCACGCCATTTGCAAGCCATTCGTCGTATGTCGTTACCTTTGGGGCGGTTATAGACACGCCATTCACAGCATAAGCGGTGTCCCACGAAGCCCTGTCCTCCAGATATAGACCGTTATAGTTGGTCTCGGCACCAAAGCTATTTGAATCGGATGTACCGCCGCGAGCAATAAGAACGCCAAGCGTGGTTGCATTATTGGCGGTGAAGGAAGCGTTGGCCAAATTGATAGCATAATTATTGACGATCCAGTGGCCACTGGCGGCGTATACGAGGCCGCCGACCTCGGCAGAGCTATTTGCGGTTACGGTCGTGTTGTTGGAAGTTTTGAGGGCGTAGGCGCTGCCGCTGGTATTCGCAGCAGTATCGCCAATGGTGACGATGGCGTTGCCCCAGCTGTAGCCCAGAAGACCACCGGCGCCGTTGAGCTTGTCGCCGTTCTTGCCCACGGTCATAGCGAATTCACTAAAGCTAAGACCGGTAATGGTAACGTGCTTCTCGTTCGATCCCTGCACAATGCGGCCGATAAAGCCACCGACTTGGGCAATCTTGCCGCCGGCGCAATCGCCGGTTTTGATTTTGCCGCCGACTTCGAGGCGCGTAACATTGAATGTCGAGGTATAGTCGCCCACATTGCCGATGGCGCCGCCAATGCGCATATTGCCGCTAAGCGTTTGAGCTTTAGTGATGGTCGCCTGGGCCTTGCTGTCGCCCTCAAACGCAACCGTAGAAGCCGCCGACACGCTGCCCGCAATACCACCAATGTTCACTTCGTTGCTGAACGTATCATCACACGCGATATTCGTTTTGCACGTTACGCCAGACAATGACAGGTTGCCGACGATGGCACCTGCAAGCGACCCGGCATCGATAGCCGAACCGTTATCGAACTTCATGGAGCCAGCGATTGTGACGTTGGAGATGGTTGCGCCGTTGACGGCCGCGAACAAGCCCAAGCGGCCGTGGCGGTAGATTTTGCCGTTGCCGTTGCTCGTGTCATTGCCGTCGAGCACAGCTTTACCGCGCATGCCGTACGGCTCGCCGACGGCAAGGTTAATTGTGCCGTTGCCATTTGTGCCGCCACCGTTCAACGTTCCCGAGAAAACTTGCGAGCCGTCTGCACGATCCTGCGTGAAACCCGTTAGGCCCGTGCCCTTGAGATCAATAGTGCCGCTCACCGTAATGGTCAAGGACTGCAAGCCGTTAAGGTTGTTTTCGGTAACGCCGTCAACCATCGAGTAGTAGCCGTTGGTTTGCCAGGTAATCGCCAGCTTTGCGAAATCGTCGATACTTGCCAGCGCAAATGCATCGCCAGTTTTTACGAGCTTAGAGCTAAAGATCCACCGGTGCGCTTCGTTGATGGAGATGAGGTTCTCGCTCAACGGGTTGCCCAAGCGAATGACTTGGCCGCAACTGTACACGTCATCGATCTTGACGGGCGTAGAGGGGCGCTTATATTGCCATTTCATGGTATCGCCTGCGGCGGTGCCGCTATCGCTTCCGCTACCGGCGGCAAAAATCAGCGAGTTGAAGTTCTCATAAATCAGTTGCGCGGTGTGATCATTTTCCACGAAGGTGGCATCCGACAGGTCGGTGATACCGCTGAACTTGACGATGCCGAGCCACGACGACCCAACGACTCCGGCAAAGCCGCCGTTTGTGCCGCCGATGTTAGCGCCGCTGGCGGTTTTGACCTTCAGGCCGCGCACTTCTAGAACGTTGTTTGTGTCCACGACGCCCACGGCGCCGCCGTATTTGCCATTTGCACTGGCGTAGCCCGAGGTTGAGCATGTCACTGTTGCATCACTGATGACCACGGCGGACACGTTGGCACTCCCGCCGCCTTCGCCAAGGTAGCCTACTAGGCCGCCCGCGTAGGTGAGTTTGCCGTTGGAGCCCACGCCGAACGACACCGCAGTATCATCCTGCACCGTAAAGGCATGCAGCGCGTCGCCGTTCTTCTTCCCCCACAGCTTGCCCACCAAGCCGCCGTAGTTCCCGCGCACGCCGTTGTTGTTGCTGTTGTCCGTGCCGTTTTGCAGCGTGCTTGTATACGAACCGCCATTGACGACCGCGTCGCCGTTCGATATGTCGAGCACGCCGAACAGTCCGCCGGCGGAAGGGGCAGCGCTCGTGTTGGACACACTGAGCGCCACGCCCTTGCCAAAGTCGAAGATGCCGCTGTTGATGGTGAATGCGTCGGCAAACGAGGCGTCGCCGATAAGGCCGCCTGCATACGTCCCGGCAGATGACGATCCAACCGCATGCGCGGGCTTGATGACGACAGCCTTGCCCGAGGCGTCTTTTCCGCTGTTATCCTTGCCCACGGTGAGCGTGAGCTTAGTCGCCTTACCGATAAGACCGCCCGCCGCGTTTTTACCTGCGACGCTCAGCGCCGAGACATCGATGCCAGTTGGTAGGGCGACGGTGGCACCCTCCTGCGCCTCGCCGATAAGGCCTCCTGCATTGGCGCCATCGGCTGTCGCGTTGATGGTGGGCGTACCGTCGAGGTTGTCCGGCAGGGCGAGGCCCGCAAGCGTAAACGATGCTTTTTCGGCAAGAGTGTTCACAAGCAAGCCCATGTTGCCTGCGCTCGATTGCATATCGACTGCCAGGGGGCTGTTCGCGCTTGTCGTGTAGGTGGCGTTAAGCGTGAGAGCGCCCGTGACCTCGCCCACAAGCGGCGAGGTGAGCTTGCAGATGTCCTTTTCGGTATCGCTCTTGGGCGTGCCCACGGTAACGGTGGCAGCAAGCGTCTTGTCCGCGCCCGTGACCTTTGCGGCCACGATGGGCTGGGCATCGGTACCCTTCCAGGTGAGCTTTACGGTGCTGTTGGCATCGCTGAGCTCGATGTTGTTGAAGAGCGTCTTGTTGACGGTCAGGGTCCTGTCGCCGAGGTTGAGCGCGCCTTTGAAAGGGTAGGCATCGCTGCCGAAGCCCTGGAACGTGAGGCTACCCAAGCCGTCCACGATCTCCGCGCCGCACACGTCGAAGTCGATGCCGGTCGAGCCACCTTTGGAGATGTTCGCGTTCTGGTAGATGGCGGGATCGGTGTTGGAGATGGCGATAAGGTCGGCGTTGGACTCAAAGGTAATGGCCGTGACGGCGCCCAAGTCGTCAGTGATGACATTGCCGTCACCCAACGCGTGCCTGAGAGCCTCGACAGTAGCGATGGGGTAGTTGGCGCCTGCCTGATCAGCAGCATCCGCGTCCGCGTCATCCGCTTGTTCTTCGTCAGCAGCGCCCTCATCGGTAGCCGCATCATCTTGGGACGCGTCGCCCTCCGTTGGGGTATCGCCGTTAGTGGTTCCATCGGTCGTGGAGTCCTGCGATTCGCCAGCGTTGGTAGAACCGTCGCCGCCCTCGGTAGCGCCAGCGTCGGCGCCCGGAGTCGTTGCGGCGTCATCAGATGCAGCCTGGTCAGCATCTTGCAGCGCGGTGGCCACGCCATCCTGTACGGAGCGCGCCGTGTTGCCCGCGGCGCGCGCGGCGGAGACGGATGCCTCCATAACGGTGTCGAGCTCTTGCGCGAACACCTCTGTGGAGGGCGCGAGCGCCTGGAAAATCATGATCGCAGTCAGGCATGCGGTTGTTATGCGCTTTGCCGTTCTCATCTGGTCCTACCTCGTTCTATCTCATGCCCCGCGCGGGGTCTCAAAATCTATGCTTGCGGATTGCTTCGGCTAGCCCTACGCGGCCGAACACGAAACGCCAATGGCTTCCCAGCTGGTCGGCTTCGAATCACCCTTCCGGTAAAAGGTGATGATTTCCGAGCCAGGAGATGCATCGTATGTGATCGAGTTGCCGCTGACGGCTGCTTGCCCATTACCGTTCTTGTGGTTCGCCTCAAAGAACGGATCGAGCTCGACCCCGCTTCCCCACGTGAGCTTTACCTTAGTCGTAGCGCCCGTAACGGTCACACGATAGTTGTAGGCGTCGAAGTCGCCGACATTCGTATCATCCTTGTTCTTGTCGACCCACTCGCCCGAAACGCCCGAAGCCGTCACCTCTGCACGTTCGGAAGGCGCAATCTTGGCGGCGAGCCATTTAAGGTTGGTGCCGGGGCTATTGGAGCCGACCTTGGCTTTAACGGTGAAGGATGCTTTGTTGAGGTCCGCCTTGGAAAACGTAACCTTATAGGTATACATAGTTGCCTTGTTGGCAGGGAAGGAAAGGTCGACCGTGCCGCCCGCCGTCAGCGTGGGCTTACCGTTAACACTCCAAGTGCCCGTCGTTCCCGTCGCCTCCACGCTCAGCGTCGCGTTAACGTCCTTGTCGTTGACCTTGTTCTTGTCGCCCAGCAGATGGTTGTAAATGCGAAAGGTAAAGAAGCAGTTTTCCCCACTCGTGTCGGCGATGACACTTCGGACGGCAATACCCTCGTCATTCAGCGTCTCATTCGTGTAACCCGTGAGCATGTCCGAAGCAAACAGCGCCTGCGACGTGCCCGAGACAGCGACCGACTTAAGAAAGTCACCCGCCAAAAAGGCCGTGTAGGTAAGGTAGGTACCCGCCACAATCGCGACGGCGCATAGCAGCACCGCAACCGTCCATAGGCGCTTGCGCACTTTAGAAGTAGGGGTCGCCGACTCCGTGCAGCAAGGCTCTGTCTTAGAATTATCTACCTGCGCAAAGTGCTTACCAACAGGCCTCGCGATTTCATTTTGCTCGTTCTTGTCTTTTCGCATCTGGCGCCCCTCCCCTCCTACTTATTAGTTGCCGCTCGTGACGCGAGCGATTAGATAAACCATGTCGGTCTCTTTGACGTTGGAGACCGTCTTTCCGCTTACGGTCACAACGCCCGGATTCCACGTACATTCGATGATGAAGTTCGTGGCGGCGTTGGCTGTTTTGCCATTCCAGCCATCGAGCCCACTCCCTGCGAACTTGTAGTACCGATACAGCGGACGGGCGTTTTTCTGGACATTCACGTACGAGCCGTACGTCGGGTCGTTTGCCTCAAGCTCTTTAGCCAACGCACTTGTCCCGTCCGCGGAGTTGATAAAAGCAAACTCAATCGGGGTGCTGCTCTTCTTGCTCCATGAGTAGGTGCGGTTGAGCCCGTCGAGGCCGACCACGGTGCCGTTTTTATCGTTCGGATTATTGACCGTCACGTGATACACGTTGATTGTCAGCCCCGTGATATTCGTGGTATTTGCCACCTGCAGCTCAAACGCTTGACCGCCGGCAGCGGGATCGCCATTGTCGCTCCGCACGCAAAACGCGCGACGAATGGTCACGGTGCCGTCTATGTTTTTAACATCGCCCCGTGACTCATCATACGAAATCTCGATGGGCTCGATGCTCGTCTGGTTGGGACCCATGATCTTAAGCTGCGCGGGCGTTTGGATCTTGCCCACCGTAGACAGACTTTTGCTGCCCACAAACCACGAGAGCGACAAGCCGATGATAAGAGCGATTGCCGCCAGCAATATCAGGACCGCAAGGGCCTGTGCGCGGCGGTTTTCTATCCAATTGCGGGCATCGCCGAGGCGCGTTTGCATGGTGCTCATGAGCTCACGCCCTCCTGAGCGCTAATTCTAAGTTGGATGTATTTGACCTTATTGCCGATCTGCTCGTCGGCATTGTTGTACAGCGCCGAGCAGATGGCGGTGTCGCTGAAGGACATGCTAGACGAAACCTCGGGGGCGTTGGCAGCACTCGTGCCGTTTGCCGCGCCATAGAAGTAGTTCGCTTTATGCTCGTTCATGTCCGCCTGCAAAGCGCCGTAGTCAGACTTTGCGTCGCCCGCCGCCGCAAACAGGTTCTTGTAGTAATTCGTGTTGCCGGTAAGGACGAAGTTTTGGAAGTACTCCGGCCACACCCAGTACAGGTTGATGGTGAAGGGCCTGTTCGTTGGCTTGGTCACATCGCCGTTTTCGCAAAATGCGTTCTTGCGAATCTCGATCTTGCTATCAACCACGCGGCCCGAGTAATACCCGTTCTGGTCGCAGCTCGTAAAGAACAGCAAGTGGCCTTTGATCAAGCCAAGGAGCGCCTCCGCCTCGGGCGCCAGCGTTCCCCCGTCCCCAACAACGCCAACAATGTTCGTGACCTTAAGCAAGCGCGACAGATTGATCGTGACCCCGTCCAGGTCACTCACCAGCGGCTTCACCGTAAATGTAATCTTGCCGCGAGCACCCGGGTACAGAGAGCCCGCGGTCTCGTTGTTCAGGTTGGAACCGAGCGTTACCGTCATGGCGTCGGTCGTATCCAAGCCATCGATGGCATCCTTTTCCTCGGGCGTGCGCTCGGAACGCTCGTAATAGCCCACGTGGGCGTCGGACTCGCCCTCGCCCTCGGCGGTCAGCGTATACCGATCCGCCTTCGCCCCGATCGTACTCCCCGTGGCGCTCACTCGATTATTCGCGGCAAACCAGGCCAAGCATGCAAAGATGGCAACGATGGCGGCCAGCACAAACAGACCACTCACCAGGAAATCCTTCCAGAAATCCTTGAGGGTCCGCACGTGCTCGTCGGCAGCTTGACGGTACTCGGCCGCCGTCTTGTGCTGCTGGAGCTCGCTATGTCGGTCCATGCCACTCATCGCTTGCGTTTGCCCTGCTTGCGGGCGTGCCATCCTTTTCCGCTCGGTCGCGTTTATCCGTTGTTCGCAGGTAGAGAATTCAGGCAGAATACAACACCATACGATAAGGTAAAAGAATAGCATTGACCTGCGGCTTGCTCCACAACGCAAGCCTTAATGATGTCTTAAAAGTCAAACCCTTGGTGCAAGGGGGCAGGTTACTTCGCACCAACATGGTGCAAACAAACCTGGCCCCCTTGCACCAATCCGTGGCACCGGGCAGCGGACACACGGCGTGCCGCCCCTTAACACCCCAACGCGCGAACGGGTATCACGTAGATACCGTCCTCGACCTCGCGGGCGTACTCACCCACCCCCACAATCACGGCCATAAACTCCGGTTCGCGTGTGCGTGAACGAGGATTTCCACAGACCTTCTTGCGAACGCGCTTGAGGCTCTCGACGCCGGCGCTCGCTTTATCTTCACTCACCTTAATCTCAAAGGCGGCCCACCGTCCGTCGGCTAGCTGCACGATAGCATCGCACTCAAGGCCCGAATCGTCGCGATAATAGCGCACGGGCGTGCTATCCAGCAGGTCGAGCGAACGTGCGTAGACCGAAAGGTCGCGTATGACCAAATTCTCAAACACCAGACCAAATGTCTGCCAGTCGGCAAGCAGCGCCCGCGAGGACATACCTAGCAAGGCGCAAGCAAGGCTCGGATCTGCCAGATAGCGCTTGGGCTTGACGGTAAAGCGCCGTTTGTCGCGCGCGGCGGGAACCCAACCGGGAACCTCCTCGAGAATAAACATGCCTTTGAGGGCATCCAGGTACCTGCGCACCTTGGTCTCATCGGCAAACGCTGCGGGTTCCTCCTCGGCACCGAACATATCCATAAGAATCATTTTATACGTGGTTGCCTGTCCCAGATTGCGCGCGATCGATGCGGAGACTCGACGAGCAATATCGGGGTCGAGACCGACCGCCGGGAAGCTGCTCGAAAACGTGGTGTTGAGATATTCGCGGGCGATAAGCTGGGCGTCAGCCGAAACCATATCGATCGCCTCGGGCCAGCCGCCGCGGCAAGCGGCTTCGACAAGCCCCGGCGTATCGCCATTGCACCGGCAGGGCTCAAAACGATGCTCAAACAAGCCCGCCAGGCTCACCTTGCCGTTGGACTCACCTGTCTCGGCAAGCGTCATGGGGTGCATGCGGACGCGGCCGATGCGGCCGGCTCCACTATGCGCGGGCGCCTCCGCCTTTGAACCAAACGCAGGCGTGGCGGAACCCGTGAGGATATAGGCGCCGCGCGTACCCCGGGTGCGGTCGACCTCGTGTCTAACGTAGTCCCAAATCTGGGGAACGCACTGCCACTCATCGATAATATGCGGACGGTCTCCCAGCAACATCATCGCCGGGTCGGCACGCGCGAGGTCGAGATTCTCGTCGACATACGAGGCGGACGCCCCGTGCTCGAGCGCGGCCCACGTCTTGCCGCACCACTTGGTGCCCGCAATCTCGACCGCACCAAAGACACGAAGGTAGCGCTCGATTTGCGCATCCACGATACGTGGGATGTATCCGTCCCGATGTAGCCTCTCGCCTGCCATGAGCCACCCCCGCAGATTTCCAGTTCCTGCTTTCTGATTCTTCTATTCCACTGTAGCAAATTCGGATTTTCGGGTGGTTGCGATTCGGATTTTCGTGTTCATATAATTCGGATTTTCCTGTTCTAAGGATTCGGATTTTCGGATGCATAAGATTCGGATTTTCTGAATCCGCTGGTCAGAGGCACCTCTTATCGACAAAAAGGCGGGGAGCACCGATACGGCACTCCCCGCCCACTCAATACGCGATAGCTTTCTCGACTACAGCTCGTTGGCCGCGTGATATGCCGTGCGGATGGCGCTGGCAATGTCGGCGGTGCGCTCGCCCGAGCAGTCGCCCACGCAGGTCACGGGCACCGTCACGCCGTCCAGGTCAAACGCGTTGGCCTTGGAACCCACGGCCATCACCACGTAATCGCAGGCGATCTTCACCGGCTCCTCGGCGCCGTCCTCGGTGGTGCGAACGGCCTCCACGCCCTCGTCGGTAATGGCGGTCAGG
Source organism: uncultured Collinsella sp. (assembly GCA_902478945.1). Taxonomy (GTDB): domain Bacteria; phylum Actinomycetota; class Coriobacteriia; order Coriobacteriales; family Coriobacteriaceae; genus Collinsella. Next base: position 215 of record CABSMX010000001.1, on the reverse strand, counting down.
CGGGTCTTAACATGCTGCTCCACGTTATGCTCGGCAAAGTCGCTCATAATCAGCGGCAGAATGGTCTCGGACTCGCCCGCGGCAATCTTGTCGAGCATCTCCACGATCGCCACCTCGCAGCCGTGCTGTAGCAGGTACTCGGCAGTCTCGGTGCCCACCAGGCCACCGCCGATGACGGCGACGCGACCGCTAAGCTCCACCTTGCCGGCCAGCAC